>DBTK01000117.1:13931-33375 GCA_002307015.1 Spirochaetaceae bacterium UBA1318 | reverse complement strand
GCCCTCGACGTCTCGGTCCAGGCCCAGGTGCTCAACATGATCGCTGAGCTCCGCTCCCGTCTCGGCCTCACCCTGCTTTTCATCGCCCACGACCTCAGGGTCGTCGAGCACGTGGCCGACCGCGTCGCCGTCATGTACCTCGGAAGCATCGTGGAGGAGGCGGGCTCGGACGACCTCTACCGCGAGCCCCTCCACCCCTACACGAAGGGCCTCTTCGCCGCCATCCCCGAGGTGACCTCGGCCGGAACCAGGCGGGCCGGGATCATGGACGGCGACCCCCCGAGCCCGATCGACCTTCCCCCGGGCTGCGCCTTCGCCGCCCGCTGCCCCTTCCGCATGGAACGCTGCGCGCTGGAGCGTCCCCTCCTCCGCCCGATGGGCGAGGACCGGCGTGTGGCCTGTCACCTCTACTGAGGGTCAGCCGGGGTTGACGAGGGTGATCTCGATCCTTTCCTTTCCCTTGCCGAGGTGCTCCCGCTTCAGGACGATCCCGCCGACCTCGCCCGTCCTCCTCGGATGGGTTCCCCCGCAGGGTACCCTGGCGAAACCCTCGATCGACCAGTAGCGACGCTCGTCCTTCCGGTCCTCGAAGGCGCTCACGATGGCGAGGTCGGCCTCGACGATCCTTCTCGTTTCCGCGGCGATCTCGGGGAGGACCTCCGCCATCGTTCCCGGTAGCCGGAAGTCGATTCTCGCCTTTTGGGCGGTGATGTTCGCGCCGATCTTCTCGGGGTCCGCGAAGCGCCGGTTCACGAGAACGAGGACGATCTCGGCGGCGAAGTGGAGCCTCATGATCCGGACCCGCTTTTCCCCGTCGATTCTCACCGCGACGCGTTCGCCCTTTTCGAGCGCCCTGCCGGGGCCGAGCCGGTAGAGGATCTCGAGCCCGTCCTTCCTCGCCTCGAGGATCTCGCGGCCGCCTATCGTCCCCGAATCCGACTGCTGCCCTCCCGAAAAGGCGTAGGCGATCGTGGAGTCGAGGGTGACCGTATCCCCGTCGACTCCCGTCACCACCGCGTCGAGTTCGAAAAGGTAGGGGTTCTCCCAGAATATCTTCCGTACGCTCATTGCTGCCTCGAGTGAAACGGCATGGCTTCGCTGGACGCTTCGGTCATGATTGGCGCCGCTCGGGCCGGGCCGCCTTCCGCCTGACGGCGACCATCTCGGCCAGGATCGAGACCGCGATCTCCTCGGGGGTTTCGGCTCCGATCGGAAGCCCGACGGGGGAATGGACGGCGCGCACCTTCTCGGGCGGAAAGCCGTCGGCTATCGCCTGATCGAAGAGCATCCCGCTTTTTCTCGCGCTGCCGATGAGGCCTGCGTAGCGGTACTCCCGCCCGAGGATGGCCCTGAGGCATTCGAGGTCGCAGAGGTGGCCCCGGGTCAGGATGACGGCGTAGGTCGAGCCGTCGAAGGGAAAGCTCCCGATCGTTTCCGCGAAGGCTCCGGCGATCGTCGCGGTTCCGGCCGGGAAATCCTCGGCCCGGGCGAACTCCTCCCTATCGTCGGCGACGGTGACCTCGAAACCGAGGCGGCAGGCGAAAAAGGCGAGGGCCCGGCCGACGTGGCCTCCCCCCAGGATCAGGAGCTTTTCGCCCGGAAACTCCGGGCCGTAGAAGAGCCCGGTTTCGGGCCACGCCTCGGGGACGCCCGAAGCGAGGCAGCGTTTCCCGGCCTCCCCATCGATGTCCGGGGCCGGGAGCGAGGACCAGAGCGGCACGCCCCCCTCGTCGAGGACGGCGGCCAGGGCCGGCTCGGGGAAGGTCTCGCCGGGCTTCCCGAAACGCTTCACGAGGGCGACCCGGCCTCCGCCCTTGAGGACGGAAGCCGCCTTCCGGTAGGGCTCCAGGTCCGCGAGGTATTCGACGAGCATGAGGCTGGTTCCGCCGCAGATGAGGACGGGACCCTCAGCCTCGGCGCCGGTCATTTCGACCTCGAGCATGGCGTTCCGCTTTTCCGCGATGCAGGACCGGGCGAGCGAGAGGGCGAGGAACTCGCCCTTGCCTCCGCCGACGGTGCCCGAGAAGGAGCCGTCCGCCTTTACCAGCATCCTCGACCCCGCGTGCCGGGGCGACGAGCCCCGCACCGACACGACCGTGACGAGGGCCGTCCCCGAGCCCGCCTCGGCCAGTTCCCCTACCGTTACGTTTCCCATTCCGTCCCCCTTGCGGCCCCTCGGAACCGTTCCGGACATTCTACACCGAATCGCGCGGGGATGGAACGATTTACAGCCGACCCTTCCTGCGTTATCCTATTCCCCATGAAGGATGGAAAGGCCAGGAACAAGAAACCCTCTCCGATGAAGCTCGAGAGGGCCTTTGCGCTGTTTCGTCGCCATGACGCCGATGGGGCGCTTGCGATCGCGCGTTCGGTGCACGAAGCCTATCCGGAAAATCAGCATGCCGCCCTGCTGGTCCTTGTCAGTCTTCTCGAAAAGGAAGAACTGGACGAGGCCCTGCCCATCGCCGCGAAGCTCTATACCGACGGATTCCCGGACAGGCGGGAGTTCTTGGCAGGGTTGTCGGATGCCTTCCTGTTATACGGTTTCATCCTCACTGGTCGAACCCTGCGCGATCGGCTCCTCGAGCTTTTCCCGAACTCCGAGGAAGCCGAAATCATGGGCGATGGGGCCGAGGAGTTCACCGCGATGTTGAAGGAATATCTCGAGGAGATCGGGATACGGAACAACGACGGCTACCTGGCGGCTCAGAACACCGAACGCTTCAGGTTGGCCGTCCTCGCGGGAAACACCGAAAAGGCGATCGAACTGTCGTGCACCGCGGCCCTCGGATTCGTGGGCCGCTCCTTCGAGACGGTGACGCTCTGCGAGACGCTCTGGGACTCGGGCCGAATGGACGAGGCCGCCTCCGTCGTCCGGTCCTGGTTCGCCTCGGATCCCGACGAGATGGATGCCTGGTATCTGGTCATGATGATCCTTCCCCCGCAAGCCGCCGAAGTTCCGGACGTGACGAAACGGGTCGTCGGGTATGCGGACCGAATTCTTTCGAGGCCGGACGAATCCCCCGGGGCGGACCCGCATCCGACGGACATCAAGGTCGTCATCGATATTCTCTGCCGCGCGGGAGAATTCGACCGGATTCCCGCGCTCTTCGAGCTCTTGCCCGATGAGGAGCGTCAACCGGATTCCGATGTTTTTCGATTGACGGCTGCGGCATACGCGCGGCTCGGAAAAACGCGGAAAGCGAAATCGATGTGGAGGCTCGTATCGGAAACCGTCGCGGACGATTATCTGGTCGACGCCAATCTTGAGGATCTTGAACGCAAACCCGGCAATCGATGGGGCGGGTTCTGCTTTACGCTGAACGAACTCGTACCCCGGATCTGCGGACATTATTTGAGAGCGATGTATGAAAAGTACGCCGAGTCCGAGGATATCGCCGTACCGGTGGCGAAATGGGAAGCCGAACATCCCTTTGCCGGCGCCGTGCTCGCCAAGGCTCTTTTCCTGTGCGAGCCCGAAGGCATCGAATTCATTCTTGAATGCGCCCGGCACATCAAATCCACCGAACTGCAGAACGCCGTCAAGGAATTCGCCCGCGGCCGTTTCGGCACCGACGAGATCCGATTGAAGGCGGCGCGGATAGCGGCCGGTTGGTCCGGCGACAGAAACGGCGCCGAGGTGTTTTACTCAGGAGAGATGAGACGCGCGGCGGCTCTCGTCGAAATCACCAATGCTCCCGTGAATGTCTACGAACCTCAGGTCCAGCGTCGGCTGGAAAAGGCACATGACGCCTTGATCGCGGGAGACGTAAAAACGGCGGCCTCCATCTTCGAGGACCTCGTCGCCCAGGGAAACAGGACGCCCGACATCCTCTTCAATATGGCCTCGGCGTACAACCGTCAGGGAAGGAAACAGGAGGCTGATTCGTGGATCGATCGGATCCACGCGGAGTTCCCCGATTACTTTTTCGCGCGAGCCGCCCTCGCGATCCGCGCCCTCGACGACGGAAACGTAACCCTGGCGAAGGCGTTCACGGAACCGTTTCTCGGAAGGAGACGGTACCATGTTTCGGAATACAAGGAACTCTGCAACCTCATGTTTCTGATCGAGAGCGCCGACGGCAATATCGACGGAATGTGGCAATGGATCGATTCCATCGAGGACTTCGATCCTGAAAATCCCCATCTGCCGGAATTCTATCTCCGTGTCAGGTTCGGCGAAGCTTCAAAACGTATCGCTCGGGATGAAAAAAAGAGAGCGGCGCGCAAGATCGCGAAACCGGGGGAACCAAAATCCAGTACCGCAATCCGGCAACCGGGTCTTTTCGGTTGAGCATTCCATGAAGGACGGATTCGGCCGGACCGTGAGCTACCTGAGAATCTCCGTCACGGAAGACTGCGACCTGGGCTGCCTCTACTGCCGTGCCGGATCGGCCATGCCGTCCTCGGAGTCTCGCTTGGCCTGCCTCTCGCGATCCGGCCGCGTTTCGGCCGGCCCGCTTTCCGCCGGGGATTTTGTCGCCGTCGTTTCGGCGGCCGCCCGGCTCGGCGTCGACAAGGTGAGGATCACCGGCGGCGAGCCCCTCCTCAGGGAGGACATCCTCGACATCGTTTCAGGCATCGCCGCCGTTCCCGGCCTGCGGGACCTCGCCCTCACGACGAACGGCACGGGGCTTTCGCGCCTCGCCGCCGAGCTGAAGCGTGCCGGGCTCGGCCGGGTGAACGTGAGCCTCGATTCCCTCGATCCCGGGGCCTACGCCCTCATCACGGGGGGCGGAGATCTCGGCGCCGTCCTCGGCGGGATCGAGGACGCGAAGAAAGCCGGACTCTCGCCGCTCAGGATCAACACCGTCCTCGTCCGCGGGATCAACGACGGCGGGATAGGGGATTTCATCGCCCTGACGCGGGCCGAAGCGATCGACGTACGGTTCATCGAACTGATGCCCATCTCGCCAGATCCGGACCTCGAGGCGAGGATGGTAAGCTCCGCGGAAATCCTCGCCTCCCATCCCGAATTGGTACCCGACGATCCCTCATCTCCCGATGGTCCGGGAGCCGTCGCCCGGTACTACCGCGTGCCGGGGTTTCGAGGAAGGGTCGGCTTCATCAGCCCGATGACGGGAAGCTTCTGTTCGGGCTGCAACCGGCTGCGCCTCAGGGCCGACGGCAGGCTCAGGCCCTGCCTCGGCTCTCGGGACGAGGTCGACCTCCTTCCTGCCCTGAGGTCGGATCCGGGGCGGATCGGCGAACTCCTCGCCCTCGCCATTGGGATGAAGCCGGAACGCCACCTCTTCGGTCCCGGCTTTTCGCCGGACCGGACGATGGATTCGATAGGGGGATGAGATGGAATTGAGCCACGTGGACGGAAAGGGGAACGCGAGGATGGTGGACGTCTCGGGGAAGGCCGTCTCGGTCCGCGAGGCGACGGCCGAGGGCCGGGTCTTCATGAAGCCCGGGACCCTCGCGAAAATCGCCGAGGGCTCCTTTCCCAAGGGCGACGTGTTCGCCGTCGCCCGGGTCGCCGGCATCATGGCGGCCAAACGGGTGGACGAGCTGATCCCCCTCTGCCACAGCCTGCCGATCGAATCGGTGACCGTCGACCTCGCCCCGGCCGTGGACGGGAAGTCCGTCGTCATAACCGCGACCGCGCGCCTTGCCGGAAAGACCGGGGTCGAGATGGAGGCCCTCACGGCCGTTTCGGTCGCGGCCCTCACGGTCTACGACATGTGCAAGGCCGTCGACAGGGAAATGGAGATCGGCTCCATCGTGCTGACGAGGAAGACCGGCGGGAGGAGCGGGGATTTCCTGAGGAAACCCGGTACGGGGAGCCGCGCCGATGGCTAGCGTCGTTTCGGTGAACTCGAGCGGGGCGAAGGGGACGGGGAAGGCTCCGGTCGGGGAGGGCCGGCTCGTCGAGAACCACGGGCTCGAGGGCGACGCCCACGCCGGCCCCTGGCACCGTCAGGTGAGCCTCCTCGGCATGGAAAGCTACGCGAAAATGGAGGCGAAGGGAGCGGCCGGCCTCGTTCCGGGGATTTTCGCCGAGAACCTTACCACCGAGGGCATCGACCTCGCCTCGCTTCCGGTCGGGACGAGGCTCGAGGTCGGCGGGGCAATCCTCGAGGTCACCCAGATCGGGAAGGAATGCCACGGCGGCTGCGAGATCCGCAGCCTCGTCGGGGACTGCGTCATGCCCCGCGAGGGCATCTTCGCCCGGGTGATTCGTGGCGGGACCGTGAAGCCGGGGGATCCGATCGGCACCATGGCCTGAGAACGCGGAATGTTTCGCCCATCCCTGTAACCTTGTCCGGGATCCGGTGCTTTTCTATCTGATGGACGCTTTCGAATATCAAAACCCCGACGAGCTCCGCGGGGAAAACGTCGACATGAAACCCGATCTCGACGGGCTTCTTGCCCGGGACTCCTGCTTTTTCGACGACGTCGTCTCGGAGTACCATTCCCGATTCGCCCGGATCGTATCCGATTCTGGGTTCGTCCAGACCGGAAAGGCCCTCCATATCCTGTTTTCCCAATGCACGCTGATAAAGAACGCGATCTTCAGGTCGGCCGGCGAGCAGGATCCCCATACGATGATGATCCTGTACCGCTCGTTCATCGAGCATTTCCTGAAACACAACTACATCTGCATCAAGTCGCGTCGGGACGGAAACGACACGGTGGGAGTCCAGTACTACGACCACTGCCTGGTGAAGAACGAGCTCGATACGATCCACGGCATCCAGTGCAGCAAGGACCTCTTCTCGTCCGGATTCCGGTATCCCGAGGCCTGGGCCGGCGCCGAGCACATGTCGATCCGGCGCCGCTACGACGTGGACGAGCTGAAGGAGATCGTGTCGTAGTTCTACATCCCCAACGTGCTGACCTACATCAACAGCGAGTATCTCGCCGGAAATCCCTGCGTGACCGACCTGAACGTATACCGGAAGATGGCCCACGACTATTTCGAATACAAGTCGAACGTGTACGGGGAGCCCTGGACCGAGCGGGAGCTTCATGTCATCAGCACCTGTTCAGAACGGAAGGACCTGATCCTCGATACCGCCCGCACCGTCTTCAACCAGTACTGCGCCCTCACCAAGATGAATTACTCGTTTGTCTCGTTTCTCGAGGAGGGCTACGCGGATATTTCGCAGACGGTCGACGCCTTTTTCCTGTGACCGGCTGCCGACTGTGGCCGCATACCAACAGCCGGTCAGGCCTCGTGATCCCGCGAATCCCCCTGAAGGATATCCACCGCGTGGACGAGGACCGGAAGGATGACGGCGAGGCATTCCCGTACGGCCTTCGGGCTGCCGGGAAGGTTCACGATGAGGGTTCTTCCCCGAATGCCCGCGATCGAGCGCGAGAGCATCGCCAGGGGAGTGAGGGCGACGGTGGCCGCCCTCATCGCCTCGGGTATGCCGGGCACGGCGCGCTCGATGACGTCTCCCGTCGCCTCGGGGGTGACGTCCCGCGGCGAGAAGCCGGTGCCTCCCGTGGTGAGGACGAGATCGGCCTTGCCGGAATCGGACAAGCGGCGGAGGGCCGAGGCTATCCCGGCCCTGTCGTCCGGGACGATGGCATAGTCGACGACGACGGCTCCCGTTTCCTCGACCATCCTCCGGATTTCCCCGGCGCTCGTATCCTCCCGCTCACCTTTCGATCCCCTGTCGCTCGCCGTGAGGATGGCGACGCGGATCGGCTTCCTCTCCTTCGTCATGGCGCCCTCCAGAGCTGCCTCACCGCGACGCGGTCCCCGCGTGCGAGGCGCCTCGTTCCCTCGGGGACGATGGCGGCGAAAACCGTCGGGACGTAAGCCGAGATGTGGCCGGAGCCGTTGTAGCGCACCGGGTCGCAGAGGGTTTCGATTCCCGCGTTCCGGAGGCGGACCGGGATGTAGGCCTCGCGGTCCGGATCGTTCCGTTCCCAGTCCCTCTCCATGAGGCAGGAGAGGAGGACCGTTTCCCGCTCTAGGCCGAGGAGTGCGTACACCGCCTCCATGACGAAAAGTCCGAAACAGTGCACGGTCGCGACGGGGTTGCCGGGAAGGCCGAAAACGAGCTTCGCTCCCTTTCTCGCGAATATGCAGGGTTTTCCCGGCTGGACGCGGACCCGGTAGAAGACGATGCCGAAGCCGAGGGCCTCGAGCGAGGAGAGGACGAAATCCCTCTCGCCCCGTCCGGCTCCTCCCGAGACGATGAGGATGTCGCCGGAGGATTCCTCGAATTCCCGCAAAAGCCCCCGGACCGCTTCGGGGGTATCGGGAACGATGCCGAGCCTCCTCCCCTCGAGGAGGGGAACAGGCGAGATCAGGGCTGCGAGGGCCGAGGAGTTGACGTCGCGGATCCTTCCGCCGGAGCCGGTCGATCCGGAAACCTCCGCCGGGCCCTGAGGCGTTCCCTCCGGGACGAGCTCGTCTCCCGTGACCGCGTAGGCGATGCGTATCCTCCTCGCGACCTCGGCCCGGTCGCTTCCCGAGGCGACGAGGGAGCCGACGGCCCAGGGCGAAAGGATGGTCCCGCCGGGGACGACGATGTCGCCTTTCCCCAGGTCCTCGCCGCGCCTCGCGATGTTGGCGTTTCCGCTACCGCCGACGAGGGAAACCGCGCCGGCCGAAACCTCGACATCCTCGCTCATGATGACGCGCACGGCGTTCGGCGGGACCCGGGCGCCCGTCATCACGGAAGCGCATTCGTCCCGCGCGAGGGGGGGAGGGGCCGGATCCCCCGCCCTGACCGGAGCCGCGGCCCTCCAGGCTTTCAGGCCGGCGTCGGCCACGGCCCATCCGTCGACGGTCGACCGGTCGAAGGGGGGAAGGTCCGAATCGGCGCGAGCGTCGGCGGCGAGCACCCTCCCCGCCGCGTTCGCGAGGGGAAGGCTCTCGGTCCCCGAAATCCTCAAGGCGTTTTTCCGTATAAGGTCGACCGCCTCGCCGACCGACACGAACTCCTTCATGCAGCTGCCTCCCTGGCCGGATCCTTGACCATCATCCCCGTATCCGTACGGAGATTCCGTGCGACGCGACGACGGCTTTCATGGCCTCGAGGGTTTCCTCCGGATAGGGCACGACCTTCGTCCAGGCGGGATCGAGGGTCGTATCGGGACGGAAACGGTTGAGGACGTATTCGTCCCCGGGGCGGAGGAGGGACGCGATTTCCTCCATATCCTCGGGACCGACGATGCCGGGAGCCGCCGTCGTCCGGAACTCGGCGGAGATGCCCCGCCGGCGGACGCAGGCGATCGATTCGCCGAGGCGGCCGGCCGTACCCGCCCCTCCGAAGAAACCGAAGGACTCGTACCTCGACGGGGCCGTCTTGATGTCGATGGCGACGAAATCCGGCGCCAGTTTCTCGAGCCTGTCGGGGAGGGAGCCGTTCGTGTCCACCTTGACGGCGAGCCCGGCCGTCCGGGCGGCCCCCGCGATTTCGAAGGCCTCCACGGAAAGGAGGGGCTCGCCCCCCGAAAGGACGATCCCCCCGAGGACCCCCTTCCGTTTTTCGATGAAGGCGAAAAACTCTCCGAGGGAGACCGATCCCGCCTGTTCGTCCTGGTTTCCAAGGACGAGCGAGGGGTTGTGGCAGTAGGGGCAGCGGAAATTGCAGCCCGAAAGAAAGGCGACGGCCGAGATCCTTCCGGGAAAATCGATGAGTGTTGTTTTCTGGAGGCCGATTCTCGTCATGATTCGGTCGATTATCGGACTTATCGTCCCGGCTGGCAAGACGGATTCCCGGCTGGAAGGCAAAACGGTCAAACGCTGTTGACATTGGCCTCTTTTCGCTTATTTTTGTAGTGATGCGAATTAATTCATTTTCTCCAATACCCGGTATCCTCCTCACCGTGCTGCTGAGCCTTCTCGGTGCCTCGCCCCTTTTCGCGCAGAGAATCATGCGCATCTCCCTCGAAAATACCGAGAGGCACGTCCAGGTCCGGATGGTCCGGCTTTTCGCGGAACGGCTTTCGGCCCAGACCGGCGGGACGCTGAAGATCGAGGTGTATTCGAGAGGATCCCTGTATCGGGATACGGATTCGCTTTCCGCGGTAGCCCAGGGAAAGGTCGAGATGGTCGTTCCCGGGATCTGGCAGCTCGATCCCGGCGTTCCCGACTTCGCCGCCCTTATGCTTCCCAGCGTGTTCGGCCGGGATCCCGCCGCCGTCGAGGCACTGGCCGACGGCGCCCTCGGATCGAAATTGAATTCAAGGCTCGAGGCCTCCGGAGACTACGTCGTGGTCGGCCGCTGGTTCGACCTCGGGCCGCTCGAGCTCTTTGGCGTGGGGAGGAATATCCGTTCACTCGACGAGATCGCCGGGCTCAGCGTCCGCGTGGCGAATGGAAGGGCGAACGAAGAGAGGCTTAAGGTTCTGGGGGTCGAGCCCGTCTCGATATCCCTGAGCGATTTCATCTCGTATGCCGAACGCTCCCTCGTCGACGGCGTTCTCACGAGCTACGAGACGATAGACAGCGCCTCCCTCGACCGTCACGGGGTCACCTCCTCCTACGAGGACGACGAGTATTTCGGTTTCTATGTCCCGATCGTGAACCGCCGTTTCTGGGCGGGCCTGGACGAGGCGACCAGGCGTGCGTTCGCCTCGTCCTGGGAGTCGGTGGTTCCGGTCGAGCGGGAGGAAGCCAGGCGTGCCCAGGCCGACGCGAAGGCCGCGCTCGTCGGGAGAGGCATGAGCGTCGTCGTGCCGAACCGGGACGAGCTCGCCAGGACGAGACTCCGGCTCCTTGCCGCGGAGGACGGCATCGCGGCGCGTGTCGGGGTTTCCCGTGAAATCCTCCAGATCCTGAGATCGAGTTTCCCTCAGGATCGCCCATGAGCGCGGCTCCCTCCATAGACAGAACCACGACCATCCTCCTCGCCATCCTGGCCGTCTGCTTCGCCACGATGACCGCGGCTCTCGGCCTCACCCTCGCCGCCCAACACGGTTACGTCGCCGTGAGGGCTGAGCATGAGCTTCACGATCAGGCCTCCCTCGTCGCTGACGGCATCGATGGGGTCTTCCGAACGGCCGATTTCGTCGTCGGGTCGATGGCCGAGGCGACCACGTCCGGAGTCCGGCCGGGCTCCCCCGAATTCTTCAAGTCGGCGACCCTCCTGCCGGAGGCTGCGAACCTGCTCTGCATCAATGCCGAAGGCAGGGTCGTAGCCGCCTTCCGTCCCTCGGAAAGCCTTCCCGCGAGAATGGATGGGGCCGTCCTCGAACGCCTGGCAGCGGGGGTAAGCCACGACACCGGCGTCGTCACCTTCGGCGAGACCCCGACCCTCGCGATTTCGGCTCGGATCGAGGACGGTCGTGGCGCCTACCGGGGAAGCGTGGTCGCGCTGTTCGACGACCGGTTCCTTTCGAGCCGCCTCCTTTCCCTTCTCGGCTCCGACATCCAGAGCGTCGAACTGAGCGACGCCTCGGGCAATGTCTCGCTCAGGCAATCGCGCTTTCACGCCGACGTGAGGCCGGAATCGCTCTTTTCGGGATCGGCCGTCCTCCATTCGAGTCCCTTCACGGTGACGCTTTCCATGGCCTCGTCGTCCGTCTTCGCGTCATGGCGGAAGTCCCTTTTTGGCATAATCGCGATCACCTCGATCGTGGCACTGCTTTTAAGCGCCGTTGGCTTCAGCGCGGTCAGGCTCTCGAGGAGGAACCGGCGGAATCGGGAGCTCGACGAGGCTCTGAAACAGAAGGACACCCTTTTCCGCGAGGTGAACCATCGCGTGAAGAACAACCTCGCCATCGTCCAAAGCCTCCTCTCCCTCGGCGAGCAGCAGGTGAGAACCGGATCATCCGATGCGCTTTCCGTTTTCCGAACCTCGTCGGAGCGGATTTCCGCGATGTCCTCCATCCACGAGCAGCTCTACCGGCGAAACTCGACCTCCTCCGTCGACCTGGAATCCTACGTTCAGCGGCTTTCGTCTTCCCTCGGAGACGAGTACGGCGCGACGGGTCGGATAGCTGTCGGCGTCGAGGTCGAGCACGGCATCGAGATGCCGCTTGAAACCGCGATTTCCTGCGGGCTCATTCTGAACGAGCTGATTGCGAACGCCTTCAAGTACGCCTTTCCCGAAGGGCGAACGGGAACGCTCGGCGTGACCGCGAGGCGACTGGACGGGGGCACGATCGAATTCGTCGTTTCAGACGACGGGGTGGGGATGCCGGAGGGGAAGGAAAACGGCTCCTCGATGGGACTCGTCCTCGTCAGGTCGCTCTCGTCCCAGATCGGGGCCGAGGCGGAGGTCTCGAGCGCCCCGGGGAAAGGCGTGCGCTGGACCCTTCGCGTGCCACCCAGGGTCGACTGAGTGTCATGAAGCTTAGGTACCCTGGGCTGCCTCGCGGCAGCCCAGGGATTTACCGTGCGGCGGCGAGGGCTTCGACGGGCTCGAGGTCCCGGACGCAGCGCTCCACCTCGGAGGCTGTTCTCGCCCTTGCGACCTCCTCTCCCCGCGGGTCGAGGAAAATCACCGTGGGCGCCGAGGTCACCCCGTAGCGGACCGCAAGTTCCGCACCCTCGGGAGAGTCGGCATCGACGATGCGGCCCGGAAGCGAAAGCTCCGCGACCTTCGCCTTGACCGGCGGGCAGTTCGGGCAGGTTTTCCTGGCGAAGAGCATCCAGGAAACATCCCCGGCCTGCGTGCCGTCAGCCGGCAGGCCGAACGCCGAGGCTTCCCCGATGGCGGCTCCGTCGGAGGCCGATCCGTGGGCGGCGGCCGGCGCCGCATCGGCCGATTCCAGGGCGAAGGGCGCGACCCGTTCGTCCTTCGTCTCGGCGGCGTCGGGCACGGCGAAGGTCTTCCGGTGGCGGTACTCCTCCCGCTTCCCCGCGTTCCAGTTTTTGACGGCGCGGTAGTAGCCGACGATCCGCGAGTAGACCTCGGTCTCCGCTCCGCAGGTCGGGCACTCGAATTTTTCCCCGGCTATGTAGCCGTGGTCCTGGCAGACCGAGAAGGTCGGCGAGATCGTGAAGTAGGGCATGCGGTAGCCGTTCGCGACGCTCTTGACGAGGGCCCTGCAGTTCCGCCAGTCGTCGATCCGTTCGCCGACGAAGCAATGGAAGACCGTGCCTCCCGTGTACTGGACCTGGAGCTGCTCCTGGTGGTCGAGGGCGTCGAACAGGTCGTCGGTGAAGTCGACCGGGAGCTGGGTCGAGTTCGTGTAGAAGGGTTCGCCGTTTCCCCCGACGATGATGTCGGGGTACTTTTCCTTGTCGTGCTTGGCGAGGCGGTAGGAGGTGCTTTCCGCCGGGGTCGCCTCGAGGTTGTAGAGGCTGCCCGTCTTCACCTGGTACTCCTTGAGCCTCTCCCTCATGTGCGTGAGCACCTCGATCGAGAAGTCCTTGCCTTCCTTCGTCGCGATCCCGGTTTCCTTCCCGAGGAAGTTGAGGCAGCACTCGTTCATGCCCACGAGCCCTATCGTGGCGAAGTGGTTCGCGAAGCCGGGAAGGTAGCGCCTGGTGTAGGGGAAGAGCCCGCCGTCCAGGAGGCGCTGGATGACCTTGCGCTTGATCTCGAGGCTTTCCTCGGCGAGGTCCATCACGGAATCGAGGCGGCGGTAGAAGTCCTCCCTGGAGGAGGCGAGGTAGCCGATCCGCGGGAGGTTGATCGTGACGACGCCGATTGAGCCGGTGAGTTCGTCCGAGCCGAAGAGCCCGCCGCCCCGCTTCCTCAGCTCTCTCTTGTCGAGCTGGAGGCGGCAGCACATCGAGCGGACGTCTCCCGGATCGAGGTCGGAGTTGATGAAGTTCTGGAAATAGGGCGTGCCGTACTTGGAGGTCATCTCGAACAGAAGCCTGGCGTTGGGACTCTCCCAGTCAAAATCCCTCGTCAGGTTGTAGGTCGGGATAGGGTACTGAAACCCCCTGCCCTCGGCGTCGCCCTCGATCATCACCTCGATGAAGACCTTGTTGATCACGTCCATCTCGGGCTTGCAGTCGCCGTAGGTGAAATCGAGTTCCTTTCCCCCGACGACGGCCTTGCGGTCCCTGAGGTCGGCGGGGACGGTCCAGTCGAAGGTCACGTTCGTGAACGGGGCCTGGCTGCCCCACCGGCTCGGGGTGTTCACGCCGAACATGAAGCTCTGGACGCACTGCCTCACCTCGTCCTCGGAGAGCCCGTCGGTTTTCACGAAGGGGGCGAGGTAGGTGTCGAAGCTCGAAAGGGCCTGGGCGCCGGCCCATTCGTTCTGCATCACCCCGAGGAAGTTCACCATCTGCTGGATCAGGGTCGACAGGTGCTTGGCGGGTTTGGAGGTGATCTTGTCGGGCACCCCGCCCAGGCCCTCGGCGATGAGCTGTCTGAGACTCCAGCCGGCGCAGTAGCCCGAGAACATCGACAGGTCGTGGATGTGGAAGTCGGCGTTCCGGTGGGCCTCGGCGACCTCCTCGGGGTAGATGTTCTTGAGCCAATAGTTGGCGATGATCGTCCCCGAATTGTGCAGGATGAGGCCGCCCAGGGAGAAGTTGACGTTCGCGTTTTCCTTCACCCTCCAGTCGGCCTGGGAAAGGTAGCCGTTCATCGTCCGGTCGATGTCGAGGGTGAGCTTCCGGGCGTCCCGCATGGCATCATGCTTCGCCCGATAGATGATGTAGGCCTTGGCGACGTCGACCTCGCGCTCATCGACGAGGACCGTTTCGACGATGTCCTGGATCTCCTCGATGGCCGGAATGGAATTGCGATGGCGGCCCGCCATCATGACCTTGAGCCTTTCCTCGACCTTTTCGGCGATGTCGCGGGCGCGTTCCGGAAAAGCCGTTCCCCGAACCGCGGAGAAGGCCTTGTCGACGGCCGACTCTATCTTCGAGCGGTCGTAACGCTCGATTTCGCCCGAGCGCTTGGCTACCGACTTCACGAAAGCCCCGCCCTCATCGAGGCCGAGAAACTCCTTCCACTCCGGAAACACCCCTTGATCCGACATCGCCCCTCCCAGTTTTTCCAATATCTCGAGAACCTATGACCGTTTGAGCGTTTGCAGGATAACGCTATTAATAGGGCCGACCGAGACTGTACTACAACATATAGCGTGAGCGCAAGCAGAATTTCAAGGATTTCTAATAAAAAAATAACCGGGCCCATTCTCCGAAAATGAGCGCTTTTCGAAGGAAGCCGCGGATATGGATCCGGTGAGCGAATCGGCCCCCACGTCGTGCCGCGAAGGTCTTTTGACTTTTTATGTCAAAAATCATCAGTTGTTCAATTATTGGTAACTGTTATACTGAGGGTAACCGGAGGTTTCCCATGAGCGATGCCAGGCAGAAAACCCTCCTTCTCGTGGAAGATGAGATCCTTATCGCGATGATGGAAATCCAGCGCCTCAAAGACTGCGGATATGCCATGCTCCACGTTTCCACCGGTGAAAAAGCTCTGGAGGCCGTCACGAGCCACGCTGATTCCGTCGACCTGATCCTGATGGACATCGATCTGGGCAAGGGGATGGATGGAACGGAAACGGCGCAGAGGATTCTCGACCATTGCGATATCCCGATCCTTTTCGTCTCCTCCCACCTGGAAAAGGATATCGTCGAAAAGACCGAAACCATCACCAACTACGGATACGTCGTCAAGAATTCCTCGGTCACCGTTCTCGACGCCTCGATCAAGATGGCCTTCAAGCTCTTCGAGGCCCAGAAGAACATAAACCGGAAAAACATGGTGATCGAGGCCACCAACGAAGAGCTTCGCGTAACGCTGGACAGTCTCCAGAAGGCGGACGACCAACGCCGCATTTCCGAGGACAAGTTTTCCAAGGCCTTCAAGCTGAGCCCGGACTCGGTGACCATCAGCCGGCTTTCCGACGGGGTCATGGTGGATGTCAACGACGGGTTCACCCAGCTGATGGGCTATACGAGGGAGGAAGCCGTCGGCCAATCATCCTTTTCGGACGAGCTCGACCTCTGGATGGATCATCGTGATCGGGACGGGCTCGTGCGGGGCCTGAGGAAATCGGGGGAAGTGAAGAACATCGAGGCGGAATTCCGCTGCAGAGGCGGAGGGATCAGGACCGGTCTCGTATCGGCGCGCATCATCGAGATCGACGGGGATCAATGCCTGCTTTCCATCACCAGGGATATCTCGGACCGCAAGAGGATCGAGACCGAGCTGATGAAAAGCGAGCTGAAATTCAGGACGGCCTTCGAGAACGCCCCCGTCGGCATCACCCTGACGGATACCGATGGCCGGCTCCGCATGGCCAATCGCGTGTTTTGCGACATGGTCGGCCGTTCCCCGGATGAATTGGTCGACGGCAACATCCTGAACCTGACCGATCCCGAGGACAGGTCGACCAGCCTCGATGGGGTCGACCTCATGAAGGAAGGGAAGGCGGAGAACGTCCGTTTCCTCAAGCGCTACCTTCATCGGGACGGACATTCCGTCTGGGCCGATGTGGGCGTTTCCGCGTTGAGGGGCGATTCGGGAAAACCCGAGTTTCTCATCTCCACCATCCTCGATATCACCGAGCGGAAAAAAGCCGACGAGCTTCTCGAGCGAACCCAGCTTCTGCTGAAATCCATCATGGATATTCCGAACGATATCCGGATCCTCGCGATCGACAGGGAATTCACCTGCATCCATTTCAATCGTGCCTACTATCATGACGTCCTGCAGCGGTACGGAGTCGAATTGAAGGTGGGCATGAACCTCCTGGAGAGCATCCCCCACGATTCCTTTTTCGACAATTCCATCGGCTTCTACAAAGAGGCCCTCTCGAAAAAGCCCAGCATCGTGATCGAGCACAACGAAGGGAACGACGAGTATTTCGAGAGTTTCTACAACCCGATCGTGGACAGGAACGACGAGGTCATCGGGGCGACGGCCTTCGCCACGAATATCACGTCGCTCGAAATCACCAACAAGCTTCTGTCCGAAAGCGAGAACAGACTGCGAACCATGATCTCCGCGTCTCCCGACGTCATCGCCATCGTCGGTGCCGACGGCATCATCCAATACCTGAGCGTCAATGTCGAACGGTTCTTCGGCTGGAAACCCGAGGACCTTGTCGGGAAAAGCGGCTGGGAGACGGTCCATCCGGAGGACCGGGAAAGGATGAGAGGGGAGTTCGACTCCCTGCTCGAAAACTCATGCGATGCGAAAACGGTCGAGTGCCGATTCGAATGCAGGGACGGCAGTTACCGGTGGGTTGAAATGACGGCGATCGACTGCACCCGCAATCCGGCGATCGACGGCATCCTCCTCAATTACCACGACGTCACGGAGCGCAAGCGGACCGACGATCTGCTCAGGGAAAGCGAGGAGCGGTTCCGCGAGGCGATGGAGGCGACGAACGACGGGGTGTGGGATTGGGACCTCGAAACGGGCCTGGGCTATACGAACCCCGCGTACTACAAGATGCTGGGATACACCGCCGAGGAATTTCCCCTGACGGTCCGTTCGTGGATCGACTACCTCCATCCCGACGACAAGGAACGGGTACTCGCGATAAACCAGGATTGCATCGAAAACCGCATCCAGGGTTTCACCGTCGAGTACCGGATGAGGGCGAAGGACGGTTCCTGGCGGTGGATCCTCGAGCGAACCAAGGCCCTGACTCGGAACAGCCGGGGAAACGCGGTGCGCATGATCGGAACCCACATGGATATAACCGAGAGCAGGAGATCCACAGAGCTGCTGAAGGAGAGCGAGGAGAAATGGCGCTCGATCATCAGCACCTCTCCGGATGGAATCACCATCCAGTCCATGGACGGCCTGGTCGAGGAGGTCTCCGACAAAACGGCCGAGATGTTCGGGTATGGGAGCAGGGAGGAAATCCTCGGGAAGAGCATTTTCGAGTTTCTCGATCCGACCTGTCATGAAAAAGCCTCGACCCTGATCGGCGAGATGCTGATGGGCAACTATACCGGGGCCGCCGAATACCTCGCCGTCAAAAAGGACGGAACGCGGTTCTTCATCGAGGCGAACGCCGAGGTGATGCACAACCTACGGGGTGAAATAACCAACGTCTTCTTCATCATTCGCGATATTTCCGAGCGCAAGAAGGCGGAGGAGAAGATCCGGAACCTGCTCCACGAAAAGGACCTCGTCCTCAAGGAAGTCCACCATCGAATCAAGAACAACATGAATACCGTATTCAGCCTGCTTCGCGTCGAGGCCAACGCCCAGGACGATCCCCAGACCAAGGGCATTCTGCAGGATTCGGCGGGCCGCGTGGAGAGCATGATGGTGCTCTACGACAAGCTCTACCGTTCCGAGAACGTGAGTGCCCTGCCCATCAAGGACTACCTCCCCGCCCTCGTCAACGAGATCGTCGGCATCTTTCCCCAGCGCGCCTCGTCGAGGATCGAGACGATCCTCGACGACTTCGTCCTGAGCGAGCGGCTGCTCTCTCCCCTCGGGATCATCATCAACGAGCTGATCACCAACGCGATGAAGTACGCCTTCGAGGGGCGTTCGGACGGGGTCATCACCATCGTGGCCCTGAAGCGTGACGGCCTCATCTCCATCAGCTTTCAGGACAACGGCGTCGGCCTGCCCGAAACGGTGACGTTCCAGAACTCGACGGGGTTCGGCATGCAGCTCATCGCCATGCTGGTGGACCAGATCAACGGCAGCATCCGCATCGAGCGGGAACGCGGCACGAAGTTCGTCATCGAGTTTGCTTCAATATAAGGGGGCCGGGCTATCGCCGCGCGGGAGACACCCCGCCACGACGATCGATCGCCGACCCCACCGTCCCGCACGTTATCAAGGACAGGCCTTCCATGCTATAGTGGGGCCAGAACGAATCCAGGAGATCACCATGGCAAACGGCGACGATAAAAAGATCATCTACACCATGCACCGCGTGAGCAAGAGCCACGGGACGAAGCAGGTGCTCAAGGATATCAGCCTCTCGTATTTCTACGGCGCCAAGATCGGCGTCATCGGCATGAACGGCTCGGGAAAATCGAGCCTTCTCAAGATCCTCTCCGGGGTGGATAGCCAGTTCGCCGGCGAGACGAGCATGTCCCCCGGCATGACGATCGGCTACCTCGAGCAGGAACCGGTCCTCGAGGCGGGGAAGACGGTCCGCGAGATCGTGCAGGAAGGGGTGCAGGAGGTCGTCGACCTCCTCGCCGAGTTCGAGAAGATCAACGAAAGCTTCGGCGATCCCGACGCGGACATGGACAAGCTCCTCGAGCGCCAGGGGAACGTGCAGGAAAAGCTCGACACCCTGAACGCCTGGGATCTCGACAGCCGCCTCGATCTCGCGATGGACGCCCTCCGCTGTCCGCCCGCCGACCAGGTGGTGGACGACCTGTCGGGCGGCGAGAAGCGCCGCGTCGCCCTGTGCCGCCTCCTCCTCAAGGAGCCGGACATCCTCCTGCTGGACGAGCCGACCAACCACCTCGACGCCGAGTCGATAGCCTGGCTCGAGCGCCACCTCCACGAGTACCCGGGAACCATCATCGCGGTAACCCACGACCGCTACTTCCTGGACAACGTCGCCGGCTGGATCCTGGAGCTGGACCGGGGCGAGGGCATCCCGTGGAAGGGCA
>DBTK01000117.1:13323-13654 GCA_002307015.1 Spirochaetaceae bacterium UBA1318 | reverse complement strand
CTACTCGAGCTGGCTCGACCAGAAGCAGCAGCGCCTCGCCCTCGAGGAGAAGACCGAGTCCGCCAGGCAGAAGACCCTCGCGCGAGAGCTCGAGTGGATCCGGATGAACCCCAAGGGCCGCCACGCCAAGGCCAAGTCGCGCATCACGAACTACGAAACCCTGCTCGCCCAGGAAGGGAAGGGCTCGATCCAGGACATGCAGATCTTCATCCCCGCCGGGCCCAGGCTCGGGAACCTCGTCATCGAGGCGAAGGGCGTGAAGAAGGCCTATGGCGACAAGCTCCTGTTCGAGAACCTCGACTTCAGCCTGCCGCCCGGCGGCATCGTCGGC
>DBTK01000117.1:0-13038 GCA_002307015.1 Spirochaetaceae bacterium UBA1318 | reverse complement strand
GGCGCCGGCAAGACCACCCTGTTCCGCATGATCACCGGCGAGGTCGAGCCGGACGAGGGCAGCTTCAAGATCGGCGATACCGTGAAGCTCGCCTACGTCGACCAGACCCGGAGCCTCCTCGATCCGGAGAAGACCGTGTGGGAGCAGATCTCGGACGGGAGCGACATCATCCGCCTCGGATCGCGGGAGATCAACTCGCGGGCCTACGTGAGCAACTTCAACCTGAACGGCACCGACCAGCAGAAGAAGGTCGGCGTCCTCTCGGGCGGCGAGAGGAACCGGGTCAATCTCGCGATGATGCTCAAAAGCGGGGCGAACGTCCTCCTCCTCGACGAGCCGACCAACGATCTCGACGTGAATACGATGCGCGCCCTCGAGGAGGCTCTGGAAGCCTTCGCCGGCTGCGTGGTCGTCATCAGCCACGACCGCTGGTTCCTGGACCGCATCGCGACCCACATCATGGCCTTCGAGGGCGACTCGAAGGTCGCCTGGTTCGAGGGCTCCTTCAGCGAGTACGAGGAGGACCGGCACAAACGCCTCGGGACAGAGGCCGACAGGCCCCACCGCGTGGCCTACCGCAGCCTGACGAGGGACTGAAGCCCGAACCGACCCCGCAGCCTTGCGACGGGTCGGCCATTTTCCGATGGACGGCGGGGAATAACCATGGCATTATTCTCCCATGACGCAGAGCCTTGACCCTGTCCTCGATCAGTCGCGGGTTCCGGGGAGGTCCAGAACCTGGCTCGCTCAGGCCGCTACGGGATGGTTTCGCGAAACCGTCATGGCTCGATGGCGGGACGAAGCCCGGCCCGCAGGACCGGGCTTGCGGGACTCGGGCGCGGCCCTCAACGGCTGCGTCTTCTCGGCCGCGGGACTCGCGGCGGCGCTCGTGCAGCTCGCCTTCGCTTTTCCCGCCTTGGGCTTTCCTCCTCGCTGGATGTTCCAGGTTCTGTTCCTCGCAGCGGTCTGGACCGCCCTCTCCCTCGCTCACCTCGTCCTCCGATCCGGTCCCTTCGCCAGGATCGTGTACGCATCCTTCCGTTTCGTCGTCTACGAAATCCTCGTCTATCCCCTGGGCGGGGCAGCGAGCGGCATCGCCCTCACCCTGCTCTGCGCCCTCGTTTCGGAAACCGTCATGACGCTGAATTCCCCGGCCGATATTGTGTTCCCCATCGCCTTCATCGCCCTCGCCCTGATCAGGCCGGCGAACGCGACCGCCTGGGATAGGGCCGTGGCTCCGTACGCCGCCGCTCAGGCGCTGGGCCTCGCCTTCCTTCCCCTCATGGTGGTTTTCGCCCTCCGGTTCTACAAGGCCGCCCTCACGAGGGCGAGACGCCAGAAGGCCCTCATCGAGAGGCTCAAGCGTTCCGGCCTCGACCTGATCGATACGAACATCCTTCTGCAGGAGAGGATCGTCCACCAGGAAGCGCGTCTGCTCGAGATGGAGAGGGGCCGCATCTCCCGCGAGCTCCACGATACCATCGGCTACACCCTCATGAATATTCTGGCGATGCAGAAGGCGGCCGCCTCGATCCTCTCCCGGGATCCCGAGCGTGCCCGCGAGTTCATCGCCAAGACGATAGAACAGTCGGAGCGGGGCCTCCACGATACGCGGGAGGCCATCGGCGCCCTGAGAGGGCGAAGCGAGGGCAAGGCGACGATAGCCGAGGCAGTCACCCGCCTCGCCGTGGCCTTCGACAACACCCATATCCGGATAGCGGCCGACCTGAACAACAGCGCGCCGAGCTACGGACCGGTCGTCGACGACGCCCTGGGCCACTTTGTCCAGGAGGCCATCACGAACGCGATCAAGCACGGCAACGCCGACGATATCGTCATCAATTTCTGGCGTACGGGTGAGGGACTCACGGTTTCGGTGAGGGACAACGGAACGGGCCTCACGGGAAAGGCCCGCCCCGTCGAGGGCATCGGCATCCGGGGCATGAACGAGCGCCTGGGCGGCCTCGGCGGCGGCGTGAGCATGGGCAACGCCTTCGGCGGTTTCAGGATATCGGCCTTCGTTCCCTCGAGCGCCTATCGGGAGTGGGTCTAGGCCATGGCCCGGGTTCGGGTTCTCCTGGTCGACGACCAGAAGCTCATTACCGAGAGCTTCAAGGTTCTCCTCGAGACCGAGTGCAACGACGTCGAGATCGTGGGCTCGGCGCACGACGGTAAGGAGGCGGTGGAGGCCGCGGCCCGCCTCGTGCCGGACATCATCCTGATGGATGTCCGGATGCCCGTCATGGACGGGGTCGAGGCGACCCGCCTGATCAAGCTCGCCCATCCCGAGGTGAAGGTCCTCATGCTGACCACCTTCGACGACGACGACCTCGTCGCCGCCGCGATCCGCTTCGGCGCCGCGGGCTACCTCCTGAAGGACATCTCCACCGGGGAGCTCGTGGCCTCGATCCGGAGCGTCAACGACGGTTCCGTCCTCCTTTCGCGGAAGGCCGCGGCGGCCATCGCCCAGCCCCGTGGCGGCCCCCTCGTCGGAAGGACCGAGAGGAGGAAGGGACCCGACCCGAGCATCCTCGACGACCTGAGCCCGCGGGAGCTGGCCATCCTCAGGCTCCTCGCCCGGGGGTTCGAAAACAAGGAGATCGCCACCGAGCTCTCGATGGCCGAACAGACCGTCAAGAACTCGACCTCGCGCATCTACCAGAAGCTCGCCGTCGACGGGCGCTCCGAGGCGAGGAAGCTCGCCCTGGGCCTCGGCCTGGTGAGCCGGGATCTCGACGCCTGAACGGGGAGTGACGGCCGGTACGAAATCGGTACCTTTCGGGTACTCCTGGTAACTTGCGCGTTCAGGAAAACGGCCCCATCCTCAAGTATTAAAACGCCCTGCATGGGGCAAAGTCCAAAGGAGGTCCTCATGACGAAATTCCGTTTTCCCAAGGCGCTGTTTCTGATCCTCTCGCTCATGGCTGCCCTTTCCGTCCCCGGTTTCGCCGACGGCAAGGTCATCAACTGGCAGGTATGGGTCACACCCAACCTGACAAGGGATTTCTACGACGGAGTCGTCAAGGCCTTCGAGGCCAAGAACCCCGGCCTAACGGTGAACATCATCGAGGCGAACGCGGCGACCGATTCGCAGGCCAACAACTTCCTCAAAATGAGGCTCGCCTCGGGCGACGTTCCCGACGTCTGGCAGAACTTCGACCTGGCCTCCTTCGCCGAGGCCGGCCAGCTCTGGGCCTTCCCCCTGAACGATCCCGACCTCAAGAAGGTCAACAATCTCATGGCCGCCGAGTACAAGGGCAAGATCTACGCCTTCTTCAACTCCGTCCAGCCCCAGAGCTGCATCTTCTACAACAAGACGATGTTCAAGACCGCCGGCATCACGACCCTCCCGAAGAGCTGGTCCGACTTCGAGGCCGCCTGCGCCAAGCTCCAGAAGGCGGGCTTCACACCCCTCATCACGGGCGGCGAATGGGTGCCCGGGCTCCAGATCAACAACTGGCTCTCCGCCGATCTCGCAAAGAACAAGCCGAAATTCTGGACCGACTTCAACGCGGGCAAGGTTACCTTCGCATCGACTCCCGAGATCACCGACGGCATTGCTTTCCTTCAGCGCCTGGTCGACAAGGGCTACTTCAACAAGGGCGCCCTTTCCATCGGCTACGCCGATCTCCAGCAGCAGTTCCTCGACGGAAAGGGAGCCATGTACCCGATGGGTTCCTGGTTCACCGCCGCCGAAGCAACGGCCAAGAAGGATTTCGACGTGGGCGTCTTCACCATCCCCACGAAAGACGGCAAGCCCGCCCTCGTGGCGACCGCCGGCTACGGAAACTCCCCGTCGGTGTACGCGAAGTCCCCCGTGGCGGCCGAGGCCTACAAGCTCGTCAAGTTCTTCGTCATGGACCCGGTGTTCGGCGCCAAATTCATCCAGGTCGACGGCCTCTTCTCCAACCTCAACCCGCCCCTCGTCTACGAGATGTCACCGCTGCAGAAGGATCTTGCGGCCATCGTCACCAAGGGCCCGATCGTCGCAAACCTCCAGCACCGCCTGGGCGACCCCGGCGCGATCGGCTTCTTCGACTCCATGACCAAGGTGGGACAGCTCATCCTCGCCTCCGGGTCGAAGGGCGGCACGCCCGTCGAGATCGCGAAGCAGTTCGACGACTACGTGGCATCGCTGAAACAGTAGGGCAGCATCGGAAGGACGTCCGGTCCCCGCGGCCGGACGTTCCGATCCTGCACTGAAACGAACGGAGAGGCAATGGGAAACAGAAAAAGGAAAACCGGCTTCGGCTGGAAGATGACGCTCTTCCTGCCGGGTTTCGTCATCTATATCGTGATCATCATCCTGCCGATTCTCATGTGCTTCTACTACGGGTTCTTCAATTGGGACGGGCTTCGGGACTCGATGACCTTCGTCGGGCTCGACAATTTCCAGCGGGCCCTGGGCGATCCCTATTTCCTGAACTCCCTCAAGACCACCTTCTTCTACACGATACCCGGCACCCTCATCGTCAACGCCCTGGGCATCATGCTCGCCGTCCTCGTCAACCGGAGGTCGAGGCTTTCCAATTTCTACCGCTCCGCCTTCTTCTTCCCCATGCTCATCAGCGCGGTGGCGATCGGCTTCATCTGGAAGGCCCTGCTGAGCTACTCCGGGATCGTGAACACCCTGCTCTCGGGCCTCCACGTCGAGGCGATGGATTTCCTGGGCAGCATGGTCCTCGCCCCCTGGTCGATCCTCGTCGTCAACACCTGGCACGACGTCGGTTTCGTCACCGTGCTCTATCTCGCCGGCCTCCAGGCCATACCGACGGATTTCTACGACGCGGCCATCATCGACGGGGCGACGGGAGTCCAGCAGTTCAGGTACATCACCTTTCCCTGGCTGGCGCCCTCCCTCACCTCCTGCGTCATCTTCGTGTTCACCGGCTACATGAGGCTCTACGACCTCGTCTTCGTGATGACCTCGGGAGGCCCGGCGGGGGTCACTGAGACCATCGCGATCCAGACGATCAAGGTCGGCTTCAACCAGAACAGGTTCTCCTACGGCTCGGCCCTGGCCATCTACATGCTCGTCATCATCGGGGGGCTTTCGGTGATCATCACGCGTGTGCTGCGGAAGCGCGAAGAGACGCTTATAACCTAGGAGTGCGGAATGGTCGTCAAGGCAAAATTCAGTTTTTCGGATCTCGTCGTCAATGGCTTCCTCTGGGTCATGTCCTTCGTTTTTCTCGTGCCCTTCTACATCACCTTCGTGAACGCCTTCAAGATCCAGAAGGACATCGTTTCAAATCCCATGGGAATACCCTTCGCGAGGCTCACGCTGAAGAACCTGGTGAGGAACCTCCATTCGTCCTCGTTCAACCTCGCGATCGGCTACGGGACCTCCCTGTTCCTGGCGGTCGCGACGGTCTTCCTCGTGATCATCGCCGCCTCGGCCTGCGCCTTCGTCCTCTCGAGGAACAGGAAGCAGGCGGGCTTCCGCTATTCCTACCTTCTGCTGCTCCTGGGCCTGATGCTCCCGATCCAGGTCATCCTCCTTCCCATCGTGAAGATCCTGGCGGCGATCAAGCTCATGTTCACGGTCTGGGGCCTCCTCCTCCTCTATCTGGGGTGGTACATGCCCTTCGCGGTCTTCACCTTCGTCGGGTACATCGGAACCATTTCGCCCCAGCTCGACGAGTCGGCCAAGGTCGACGGCGCGAACGAGGTCCAGGTCTTTTTCCGCATCATCCTCCCCCTGATGGGGCCCGTCCTCACGAGCGTGGCGATCTACATCGCCGTGTGGACCTGGAACGATTTCGTGAGCCCCCTCATCATCCTGAGCTCGAGCAAGTTCTATACGGTGACCATGGGCATCTATCGGGCGATCGGCCAATACACGCAGAAGTGGGACGACGTCTTCGCCATCCTCCTGTTCGCGATCGTGCCCCTCCTCGCCCTCTTTCTCGTGCTACAGAGGCAGTTCATCTCGGGCCTCACCGCCGGCGCCCTCAAGGGCTGACCGGTCCTCAGGACGATAGGGACGATCATGAAAGATGTCGTGATACGAGGATGATCGTGGAACCGAGCCCGAAGCTGAGGATGCTCGACGCCTACCGCGGGATCGAGCGGGAGCGCTTTCCCGTCGCCCCCGAGTTCTGGACCTACTACCCCGCGAGGCTCCTCGCGGTCGACATGATCACGTTCGAGCTCGAGGTTCCCTTCTGGAGCGCCCTCCGCGAGGCTTTCGTCCGCTACGGCTGCGAGGGATGGGGAGCCGCCTTCGCGGAGCCCGAGATCGAGGGCCGGAGGGTCAGGAAGCGCATGGACGCGATCGGCGGGGGGAGATACCGCGAGACGACGCTCTCCGAGTGGCGGGGGCACCGGTTCGAGTCGACGAGGCTCTACGATCCCCTCGAGCCCTCATCGGTCGAGACGCTCCCGGTCTCGAACATGGAGGACCTGCCGGCCTACCTCGACATGCTCCTCTCGCCCGAACGCCGCCTGGACCTCTCGGCCGCGGACCGGGCTCACGCCTCGGTCGGCGGCGACTACCTCCTCGAGTTCTGGTTGGGGCTTCCCTTCTTCGACTGGGTCGCCGAGGCGGTCGGCTTCGAGCGGGCCGTTTTCCTGTTTTCCGAGGAGGACGAGGGCCCGCTGCTCGCCATCCGCGACCGCTACGCCGAATGTCTTTGCGGCCTCGTCGACGCCGTCTCAGGCGGAACGGAATTCGAGTCCTTCGTCCTCGGCTGTTCGGCTTCCTGCAACTCCCTTCTCGGGCCGACGCTCTGGAGGCAGTGGGACAAACCCCTCATCGCGGCGGTCGCCGCCCGCGTCCACGAGAGGGGACGGCTCCTGCACATCCATTTCCACGGCAGGTCGGCGGAAACGGCCCGGGACTTCGTCGAGATCGGGGTGGACTGCGTCTGCCCCTTCGAGAGGCCGCCGGGAGGTGACGTCCGTGGACTCGCGGGGCTCCGGGAGATCCGGGGCGCCCTCGGGGCCGGGGTCACGATGAACGGGAACGTCCACACCGTCGAGACCCTGATTCGCGGAAGCCCCGAGGACGTCAGACGGGAGGTTCGTGAGATCAAGGAGGCCTTCCGCGGCTCGAGCCGCTGCATCATCGGCACGGGCGACCAGGTCGGCCGCGAGACTCCGGAGGAGAACATCGCCGCCATGATCGAGGAGGGGAAAAGGCCATGACCAGGCGGGAACGGATGAGGGCGGCTTTCGCCCACCGGGAATCGGACCGGGTGCCGAGGGGCGAGCTCTGCATCGGCTCGGGGCTCGCGAACCGGCTCCTGGGGAAGGACTACCCCGACGACTACCAGCATTTCGACCGGGACCTCGCGGTGAGGAACCTCCTCGGCATCGACTTCGTCAACCTCGGCGACTGGCCGGCCGACGACCTCGGCCTCGACGGGAACGGGTACCGCCGCTTCCGCTCGGTCTACGGTGAGGAGTACGCCATGAAGGGGAGGGCGAAGATGGTCGTCCGGCCGCCGATCGCGGACATCGCGGACGCCGCCTCCTATCCCGTGCCCGATATCGGACGGGTGTCGGGCAGCCTCGTGCGCCGTTTCGCCGAGGAGACCGAGCTTTTCGTGATGGCCCAGATCGGCGGCCCCGTCTCCATGCTCGACGAGATGTTCGGCATGGAGGACTACCTCGTCTACTGCCTCACGAACCCCGCCGAAATTCTCACGATCGGGGAACGGGTGATGGAGTTCGAGGTCGCCAAGGCCGAACTTTTCATTGACTCGGGGGCCGAGGCCATCCTGATGGCGGACGACATCGCCTTCAACTCGGGGTGCTTCCTTCCCCCCGCGACGATGAGGAAGATCGCCTATCCCCTCTATCGCGAGGCGGTGCGCGCGATCAAGCGGCACCGTGACGTCCCCGTCGTTTTTCATTCGGACGGCGATCTCCGCCTCTGCCTCGGCGAGATTCTGGACTGCGGCTTCGACGGACTCCACAGCCTCCAGCCCTCGGCCGGCATGGACATTGCAACAGTCAAGCGCGAATACGGCGACCGTCTCTGCCTTTTCGGGAACATCGACCTCGACTGGGTCATGACGCAGGCAAGCCCCGAAGAGGTGGCCCGCGTGACTCGCTCGACGATCGATATCGCCGCTCCGGGTGGGGGCTATGTGCTCGCCACCTGCAACACCCTGATCGACGCCATCCCCGAGGCGAACGCTCTAGCGATGTACCGGGCGTAAAGAGGGGAGCGGGAAGCCCGATTTTTCTCGCCGACTTCTGGAAACGGATCAAAATATGCATCATAGTGTTCACTATGGAAAAAGTTGACGGTTCGGTAGCATCCCTCCACGAGGGCCGGCGGCCCTTCGATGTCGATTGGGAACAGTTCGACCTCAATCCGAGGGTCGAGATCGTGTCGGGCCTGAGGCGTGAAGGCATCGCACTCGAGCGGATTGATTCGGGCGAGAGGCGCCGGATCCTGTTCAAGGGGAACGCCTTCGAGCTCTCCGGAACCTGGGACGACTCGCCCGGCTTCGCCTCCATACTCTCGCTCGAGATCCGCAACACGGGTCCGAACTCCGTGAGGCTCGCCCGGCTCTACCTCCCCGCCGAAAACGGACTCCGACGTTTCCTCGGGGACATCGATCCGCGGAACATCTCCTTTTTCCGCAACGGCCACCAGTCCTGGTCGACGAGCCGGAGCTACCGCATGTCGGAGCAGCCGTTCAGGCCGCGGTTCAAGTTCGTTTCGCTCGCCTCGAGCAACATGGCGAACCTTCCCTCCAACCGTCCCGGCCGCTACGCCTCCGAGATGTACGCCCTCACCACCGACCTGTCCAAGGGAGAGTCCTTCCTCGTGGGCCAGTGCGCGCCCTTCGACCAGTTCTTCTACATCGGCCTCGCCGTGGATTCCCGCGAGAACGGCAGCCACTACTTCGAGCTGACCTACGATTTCGGGAGGAAGCTCGTCTCCCCCGGCGAGACGGTGAAGCTCGACGGGATCCTGATGGCCCGCGGCCCGACCGCGGAGCTTCCCGGGCGCTACTTCGATTTTCTGAAAGAGCAGTCTGGCTTGCGCTCCTTCCAGCCCGAGCCCCGAGGCTGGTCCTCCTGGTACTACTACTACAACCATATCTCGCCCGAGGACATCCTCGAGAATATTGGGGTCATCCGGGACCGGAAGCTCGGCCTCGACTGCATCCAGATCGACGACGGCTGGCAGGCTTCCGTCGGCGACTGGCTCATCCCGGCTGTCTCCTTCGAAGGCAGGATGGCCGAGCTCGCGAAGTCGACGCGGGATGCCGGCATGCTTCCCGGCATCTGGCTCGCACCCTTCGTCGCCTCAGCCAGGTCCCGTCTCGCGCGCGAGCATCCCGATTTCCTGCTCCGCGACTCCTTCGGCAGGCCGCTCAGGGCCGGGTTCAACAGCTTCTGGCCGGGCCTCGTGTACTACGGGCTCGACGTGACGAAGCCCGAGGTTCGCGACTACCTCAGGGAGGTCATCGGGACCATCGTCAACGAGTGGGGCTTCGGCCTCCTCAAGCTCGACTTCCTCTTCGGCGCCTCGCTCCGCGGCGGCATCTACGCCGATCCCGGCGTTTCCCGCGCCCAGGCCCTGAAGCTCGGCATGAGGACGATCCGCGAGGCCGCCGGCGAGAAGACCTTCCTCATCGGTTGCGGCATGCCCCTGAGCCCGGCCATCGGCGCCGTCGATGCGATGCGGGTCGGAACGGATACGGCGGCCTACTGGTATTCCCCCGTCGGCTCGATCCTGAGGACGGGCGCGATGAGCGACGCGAGGAACTCCCTCCGGAACGCGATCGCGAGGAGCCCGATGAACCGCCGGCTCTGGATCAACGACCCTGACTGCCTCTCGGTGCGGGAGACCAAGACCAAGCTGAGCCTCTCAGAGAGGCGGACGGTGACGAACACCATCATCCTTTCGGGCGGACTCCTTTTTTTCAGCGATCGCCTGAGCGAGCTGCCCGAAAGCGGCTTCGCCCTGATGGCCAAGGTACTGGAGCTGGCCGGCCGCTGCTCGAAGGGGGAAGCCGTTCCGCTCGACCTCATGGAGCGCGAGATACCGGAATTCTACCTCAACACGGCGGGCTTCATCGGGGTGTTCAACTTTTCGAACCAGGTCGTCGACCGCACGGTGGAGCTCAAGACCCTCCTCGTCGCCTCCTGCCGCGCCGACGCCTGCGCGATCCGGGACGTCTGGAGTGGGGAGAGCCTCGCCCTCCCCGACAACCCCGTGCTCGAGATCAAGGGTCTGGCACCCCACGCATCGAGGCTCTTCGAGATCGTGTAGCGCGTTTTTGAGATACGTGACGCAATTTAAAAACGCGTCATGCAATTAGCCACGAAACCACGAAAAAGACCATAAAGAGGCTCCCTTTTCGTGGCTTCGTGATTTCGTGGCAGATCTTCTCTCGGAAAAAAAAGCACATTCAAAGTATCACGTTCCGGTGCTTCCGTAGTACCGGAGTCCCTTTCTCCAGGCGATGATGGCCGCCGCGGTAAAGGCCGCGGTCACCACGGCGGCTTCGGGCCAGAGCCAGGGGCCGGAGTCGCCGAAGAAGCTCTCGGCAGGAAAGCTCGCGATGAGGCCGTAGGGCAGGAAAACCCTGAACACCATCCGCGCCGCTCCCCGGTAGCTCCATCCCGGAACCTGGTAGGAGAACCCGACGAGGACGTTCTCGACCGCCTGGAGAGAATCGATCCTGCCGGCGAAGAAGGCCGGTATCCTCATGAGCAGCATCAGGTCGAACATCAGGACGAGCATCAGGACCACGGCGGCGAGGTAGGCCGCGATTCCTCCCGGGGTGATCGGGAGGCCGAGATTCGATGCCGCGACCACGATCAGGGCGAGGGCGGGGAGGGCGAGCAGGATGGATCCCGGATCGAAACTCCCGAACCCGATCCGGACGAGGGGATCGACAGGCTGGACGAGAGAGACGTCGAGCTCGCCCGTCCTGACGAGCTCCGGTAGCTTTATCAGGCCGAAGAAGTAGGTCGTCATGTAGAGCCCGTCGACGAGGGTGAAGGTCCCGACGAAGAATACGCTCCTCCACCGGTACCATCCGTTCGGATCGTCGGCGGCGAGGTAGACGAACCAGAACACGACGGCCTGGACCAGGAAGACGGTGGTGTCGACGAAGAACGCGCTCCAGAACGAGGGCGCGTCGGCCAGGCTTCTTGAGACCCGGAGGCGGACGAGAGTTCCGATGACGGCGAGGTTCTTTTCGAGGCTCATACCCCCACCTCCCCGTGGCGGGCGAGGGTCCGCTCGCAGAGGGCAGATGCCGAAAGGAAGAGGACGGCCATCCAGGCGAAGGTGACGAGGTAGGCTGACGCGAGGCCCTCCGAGCCTCGTCCCAGCCAGAGCATGGCCGGGGTGGAAACGAGGGAGGGGAAGGGCGTGAGGCCCACGGCCGACCTTGCCCAGCCGGGAAGGACGGCGAGCGGGATGAGGGTGCCCGAAAGGAGGTCGATCAGGATGTTCTTGATCAGGTGGATCGGCAGGATGTCCTGGACAACGAAGGCGAGCATGGAAACCATGAAGTTGACGAGGGCCAGGCAGCAGAGCCCCATCGCGAACAGGGGGATCGACTCGAGGACGCCGACCGGATCGGGGGCGACGAGGACGCCGGAGAAGGGGATGGCCCACAGGAGGACGGCGGCTAAGGATACGCAGGCCCTGAATCCCGACCGCCCCGCGCACAGGGCGAGGAAGGAGAAGAGGGGCTTGATCGGCCTGACGAGGTACTTGGCGAACATGCCGCCTCTGATCTCGCCCGAGAACTCCCAGACATAGGCGGCGGACTGGTCGATCTGGCCGATAAAGGCCCCGATCAGGTAGTAGGTCGTCATCGCCCCGAGGCTGAAGCCCGCCACCTCGGGCCGGGCACCGAAGACGCTTTTCCACATGATCCAGGCCATGAGGATGCGGGCGCCTCCCGCGAGAACACCCATGAAGGAGTCCGCCCTCCAGGCTATCCGGTCCATGAAGGCGAGGGACGCGACGGCTCGGTACTTATTCATCGCGGCCCCCCTTCGAATAGAGCCTTTCCACGAGATCGGCCATGTCCTCGTCCTGCCCCTCTCTGACCGAATCGAGCATCTCCTCCGTCCTGCCGTCCCAGGTCTTCACACCGCTCGAGATGACGACGGTTCGGCCGCAGAGTTTCCTGATGTCCTCCATATAATGGCTCGTGAGGAGGATGGTGACGCCGCGCTCCCGGTTCTCGCGGAGGAGAAATTCCCTGATGCAGCGCTGCGACGGGGCGTCGAGGCCGATCGTCGGTTCGTCGAGGAAGACGACCTCGGGCTCATGAAGCATGGCAGCGATGAATTCGACCTTCATCCTTTCGCCCAGGGAGAGGGTCCTCACCGGGGCGTCGAGGAGGCTTTCCGCGCCGACGGCCGCGGCGAGCCGGGCGAGGGTCCCGTCGAAGCGCTGTCGGGGAATCGCGTAGATGGCCTTGTTCAGGGTGAAGCCGTCCCTTGCCGGCAGGTCGGGCCAGAGTTGGCTCTTCTGCCCCATCACGAGGGCGATTCGCGAAAGGAAGGCCTCCTTTCTCTCGCTTGGCCTGAAGCCGAGGACGGAAACCGAGCCTGCCGTCGGCTCGAGGATGCCGGTGAGCATTTTCACCAGGGTGGTCTTTCCCGCGCCGTTCGGCCCGATGAGGCCGAGGATCTCGCCGCGCTCGACCTCGAGGTCGAGGCCTTTCACGGCCTCCAGCCGTTCCGTCCTGTGGTGGAACAGGTTTCCGAGGCTTCCCCGAAACCCGCCCAGCCTGATCGTTCTGGTATAGGTGCGCGCGAGTCCCCGCGCGATGATGATCGTGGAATCGTTCACGTTGTCTCCCTTCGAACCGGATGGGGACCGCCGTCCGGGCCCGTGCGGCTTTCGTTCCATCCGGAACATAGCTCTTGCGCGGGGTTATCGGCGTCGGGGATTGCGGCGAGGGGGTCCGTTAACGACGGAAAGGTTTTGCGGAGCCCGTCAGGCCGCGCGGGAGGCAATAGCCAAGTTCTGTACCATAGAAAAATTTTGTCATGGAAAGAGATTAAAGTCAAGATAAGTTCCTCGAAGCTTGTTGGTTT
>DBTK01000123.1:13931-14233 GCA_002307015.1 Spirochaetaceae bacterium UBA1318 | reverse complement strand
GGGAACACGAAGCCCGAGAGCATGATCATCGGGAACACGAAGAAGAATACCGTGATCATCATCGCCTGCTGCTGGGTCCTGGCCATCGTCGATACGAAGAGGCCCAGGCCGAGGGTCGTGAGCAGGTAGAGCACGGAGAGAACGTAGAGGGTGAGGATGGATCCCTTCACCCAGAGGCCGAAGAGGAGCCAGCTCGAGACGAGTACCAGGGTGACGATCACGAGACTGATGACGGCGAAGGGCACGAGCTTCCCGACGACGAGCTCGACCGGGGTGATCGGCGTGACGATGAGCTGCTCGAG
>DBTK01000123.1:2123-13685 GCA_002307015.1 Spirochaetaceae bacterium UBA1318 | reverse complement strand
GCGTGACGATGAGCTGCTCGAGGGTCCCGAGCTCCTTCTCCTTGACGATGGAAAGGGAGGTCAGGAGGATCGTGATCACCGTGAGCACCAGGGCGAGGACGCCGGGAACCATGAAGTTGCGGCTCTTCAGGTTCGGGTTGTACCAGATCCTGACCTTGGCGTCGACCGAGGAGCCCTCGAAAAGGGCAAGCGCCTTTGGTCCCAGGCGCTCGAGGGCTCCCCTGGCTTGGGCGCTCGAGAAGCGGTTCACGACGAGGGTCGCGTAGTTGAGCCCGATCATCGCCGCGTTCGACTCCGAACCGTCCACCAGGTACTGGAGCTTCGGGCTTCCGGCCGATTCGACCGCCCGTCCGAAGCCCCGCGGAATCACCAGGCCCGCCGAGGCCTTTCCGTCCATGATTCGGGCGTCGAGCTCCCCCATCGTCGAGGCGTAGCGCTCGAGCCTGAAGTAGCCCGAGTTGAGGAAGCCGTCGATCAGGTTCCTGCTCGTCTCGGTCTTGTCCTGGTCGTAGACGGCGATCGGGATGTCGGTCACGTCGAGGTTGGCCGCGTAGCCCAGGATCAGGAGCTGCATCACCGGGGCGACGAACATCATCGCGATCATCTTCCGGTCGCGGAAGGTCTGCTGGAATTCCTTCCTGATCATGAAACCGATCGTCCTCATAGCTTGTCCCCCTTGAGCCGCGCGACGCTTAAGGCGATGGTGACCGCCGCGAAACCGGCGAGGCCCAGGATCTGGTCCCAGTAGGCCGAGACTCCCGCCCCCTTGAGCATGATGGCCCGCAGAGCGGCCAGGTAATACCTCGTCGGCAGGAGGTAGGTGACGAACTGGACGGGAACCGGCATGTTCCGGATCGGGAACACGAAGCCGGAAAGGAGGTATGAGGGCAGCAGGGTCAGCAGGACTGAAACCAGGAAGGCGACCTGCTGGCTCTCGGCGATGCTCGAGATGAGGACCCCGAGACCCAGGCATCCCCCGAGAAAAAGGAGGGTCACCAGGAACAGGTTCAGCCAGCTGCCGCGCACCGTGACCCCGAAGAAGATCCCGCTCGCGAACAGGATGGCGGTCGCCGAGACCAGGGCAATGAGGATGTAGGGTATCGTCTTCCCGATGATGAGCTCGATCGGGCGGATCGGCGAGACGAGGAGCTGCTCCATCGTCCCCCTCTCCTTTTCCCGGACGATGGAGAGCGAGGTCGACATCACCGACGACATCACCAGGATCAGCACGATGAGGCCCGGCACGAGGAAGTTCGCGCTCCGGAGCTCGGGGTTGAAAAGGATTCGGGGTCTGAAGTCCACGAGCCCGCCCGGTCCCGACGCCCCCGTCCTCTCCAGGGTCCTGAGGAGGAGGGTCCCCGAGTACTCGGCGGTTATGCCCTGGACGTAGCCGATGGCCGTCGAGGCGGTGTTCCCGTTCGCCCCGTCGACGACGACCTGGACCTGGGCGGCGGTGCCCGACAGGACGTCCGCGGCGAAACCCCGCGGAATGACGAGGACGACGAGGGCCTCGCCCCCGTCCAGCACCCCGTCGATCTCGCCCTCGTCCGAAAGCCGGGCGACAAGGTTGAAATAATCCGAACGGAGGAAGCTTCCGAGGAATTCGCGGCTCTGGGCCGAGCGGTCCCGGTCGAGGACGGCGAGGGGAACGTGCTTGATGTCCATGCTGATCGCGTAGCCGAACATCGCGAGGAGGAAGAGGGGCACGATCGTGAGCACCGCGAGGGAGCCCCGGTCGCGGAACACCTGGCGGAATTCCTTCTTGACGATGGACCTGATCCGATCTCCGCTCATCCGGCCCTCCCCGACTCCCGCTCGATGAGGCGGATGAACACGTCCTCCAGGGAGGGCATGATCGCCTCGACGCGGCTCGCCCGGATCCCCTTCGACGCGAGGGCCGAGGCGACCCGTCCCGAATCCCCGTTTTCCACGAGGTTCACGTGGAGGTAGGCGCCGAAGGCCGAGGTCCCGGCTATCCAGTCCTCCCCCTTCAGTGCCTCCATCGCCGCGATCGGGCTCGGGCACTCGACCTCGAGCATCGTCGTCGTGATGTGCTCGCGCTTGAGCTCCCGGGGGCTCCCCTCCGCGACGATCCGCCCCGCGTGCATGAGCACGATGCGGTTGCAGTACTCGGCCTCGTCCAGGTAGTGGGTGGTGACGAGGACGGTCGAGCCTCCCTGGACCAGGTCGTTGATCAGGTCCCAGAAGACCCTCCTCGAGACCGGGTCGACCCCGCCGGTGGGTTCATCGAGGAAGACGATCCTCGGCTCGTGGATCACGGAGCAGCCGAGGGCGAGCCTCTGCTTCCATCCCCCGGAGAGCTCCCGGGTCAGGCTCGATTCCCTTCCGGCGAGTCCGGCGAGGGCCACGGCCCAGTCCGTCCTCTCGGCTATCTTCCTGTCGGAAAGCCCGTAGACCCCGGCGAAGAACCTGATGTTCTCGACGACGGTAAGGTCCTCGTAGAGGGAGAATCGCTGGGACATGTAGCCGATGTTCCGCTTGACCGAATCGGGATCCTTCCCGATGTCGAAGCCGGCCACCTCGGCTATCCCCGAGGTCGGGGCGAGGAGGCCGCAGAGCATCCGGATGGTGGTCGACTTTCCCGCCCCGTTCGCCCCCAGGAGGCCGAAGATCGAGCCCGCTTCCACCTCGAAGCTGATCCCGTCGACGGCCTTGAAGCTGCCGAAGGATTTCGCGAGGCCCCGCACGCTGATCGCGTTCATCGTCCCACCGCCCGGTTCAGGGCGGCCGTCGCGGCGCGCCGGCCTATGGCAGACTGGGCGTACTGGATGCGCGCCCGGACAAGGGTCGTCTGGGAATCGATGCGTTCGGAGGACAGGGCGAGGCCCTCGCGGAACCGCTCCCCCGAGATGCGGTCGTTCTCCTCAGCCTGGGCCACGACCTTTTTCGCCGAGGCCGATTCCTCGATCGCGAGGATGAGGGCGAGCCTCGCCTGGACGACCTCAGACACGATCGCGTCCCTGAGCTGGACGAGGGCAAGCCTCCCCTGGTCGGCCTGGTTCCCGGCGTCCTTTGCCTGCTCGAGGGAGAGCGGGTAGCGGCCGACGTCCACCGAGGCCATGAGGCCGATCGACCAGGTGCCGATGAACGCGTCCTTCTGGGGAAAGACCCGCTGGTTGGGATCGGCGTAGGTGTAGTCCCCGGTGAGGGAGAGCGACGGGTAGAGGGAGGATTTCGCGGCCGCGACGGCAGCCTCGGCCGCCTTGACCCGGCTGCGCGCCGAGGAAAGCTCGGGCCGTTTCGCGAGGGCCTCCTCGATCAGGCCGGCCGCCGACGCGGGGGGAACGACCGCCTCGTCGGGGTCGATCCTCTCGGCCGTCGTCGCGGCGTCCCAGGGAAGCCCGACGAGGGTGTTGAGCTGGACCCTGGCGCTCTCCACGGCGTTCTCCGCGTCGAGAAGGGCGAGGCGGGCGTCTGTCAGCTGGATGTCGATCTTGAGCACCTCGTTGGCGGTGAGAAGGCCCTGGGCGGCGAGGTTCCTGGCGTCGGCGAGGTGGGCCTCCACCTGGCCGACGTTTTCGGCCATCACCCGGGCGACCTCGGCGACCCTGGCGAGGGACCAGTAGGCCCTTTCCACCCCCAAGCGGAGGTCGAGCCTCGATTTCTCGAGGTCGGAAAGCCCCGCCTCGTAGAGGGCGTCCGCCTGGGCGATGCCGCTTTCTATCCGGAAGCCGGTGAACAGGGGCTGGGCGACGGCGAGCTTTAAATTGATGGCATCCGAGAGCGGTGTCCCGAAGCTTATTGTTTTCGTTCCAAGGGTACCGAGATTCACGGTGACGCTGCTCGCGTCCAGCGGCGAGAGCAGGGATGCCCCGGCCTGGACCTGGACCGAGGGGAGGTACTGCTCGCGGGCCTCGGTGAGCCTCGTCCGGCCGAGGCCGGACTTGAGTTCCTCGATCCGGAGGGATGAATTGTTGGCCGCGGCGAGTTCGAGGCAGCGCTCGAGGCTCATCACGGTGGCGGCCGGTACGGCCGCCTGGGCCGGCTGGACCTGGGCGCCGGTCGCGGGGGAAAGGGCCAGGGCGAACGCGGAGGCCATCAGCATCGTACGGAGCGATCGGGATTTCATGAAGCGCCTCCTTTCCTCATCTTCATCAGCGAAATGAACACGTTCTCGAGGCTCACCGGCACGACCCTGAGGGCTTCGGGGACGAGTCCCCCGGCGCCGAGCAGGGACCGGATCTCGGCCTCTCCCCCGGCGGTCTCGTCGGCCGCGACGGTGAGCCTGTCGCCGAAGAGCTGGACGTCGCGGAGGACTTTCGAGGCCCTGAGCAGGGCTCCCGCCTTCCTCACCTCGGGACAGACGACCTCGAAGCTGATCCCGGTCATCGTGGCCTTGAGCACGGAGGGCCGGTCGGCCATCAGGAGTTCCCCGCCGTCCATGAGGCCGACCCTGGTCGCCCGCTCGGCCTCGTCGAGATAGGGGGTGGACATGACGATCGTCAGCCCCGACCGGAGCAGGTCCGACAGGATGATCCAGAACTCCCGCCTCGACACCGGGTCGACCCCGGTCGTCGGCTCATCGAGAAAGATGATGTCGGGCCGATGGATCAGGGTGCAGGCCAGGGCGAGCTTCTGCTTCATGCCGCCCGAAAGCCGCTCGGCCAGGCGGCCCCGGAACGGCTCGAGCCTCGTGAAGGCGAGGAGCTCGTTCCGGCGTTCCGAATAGTCGCGGACCCCGTGGATGTCTGCGAAGAACTCGATGTTCTCGTCGACGGTCAGGTCCCCGTAGAGGCTGAACCGCTGCGACAGATAGCCTATCCTCCGCTTGATCTGGTCAAGCTCGGTGGAAAGGTCGAAGCCGAGGACCCTCGCCTTCCCCGAATCCGGCTTCAGGATCCCGCAGAGGGTCCGGATGGTCGTCGTCTTGCCCGCCCCGTCGGGACCGACGAGGGCGAACATCTCGGCCCTTCCGACCGAAAGGCTCAATCCCCGGACGGCCTTGATTTCCCCGTAGCTTTTGCTCAGGGCCTCGATTTCGATAGCCTGGTTTTCCATTCCTGTTCCCTGCTTGCCTGAGCATCGGTCATTTCGGGTCGCCGGAATCCCGGGACCCGGAGGTCGGGACGAGCCGGGCGTCGGCCGGCATTCCCGGCTTGAAGATCCCGTCGGGGTTCGCGATCGAGATCTTGACCCCGTACACGAGCTTCACCCGTTCGTCCTTCGTCTGGATGGTCTTGGGCGTAAACTCGGCCGTCGGGGAGATGAAGGTCACCCGGCCTGGAAAGCCCTTCCCGGGGAAGGAATCCACCGAGATCCTCGCCTCCTGGCCGACCCTGACCCTGCCGAGGTCGGTTTCCGGCACGTAGATCGTGAGGGTCGCCTCGCGAAGGTCGGTGACGATGAAAAGCCCCGTGTTCGGCGCGGCGAGCTCGCCTTTCTCGACGAGCTTCCTCGTGACGACCCCGTCGATGGGAGACGTGACGCTGCAGTCGGCTATCGATTTTTCGAGGAGCTTCACCGAAAACTCTGCCTGTTCCACCTTCGCTTCGGCGGACTTCACCTCTTCGGGCCTCGCGAGGTTCTCGAGCTTCAAGAGGGCCTGCTTCGCCGCGTTGACCTGGGCCTTGGCGACGGTGAGCCGGGTCGCCGCGTCATCCCGCTGCTTCTTCGTGGCGCTTCCCGAGGCGAGGAGGCTTTCCATGCGCTCATCGTCGTCCTGGGCCGTCTTGAGGTTCTCGTTCGCCTGGTTCAGCTGCTCCTGGGTCTGGACGATGTCCTCGGCCCTCGCCCCCTTCACGAGGAGCTGGAGCTGGGCCTTGGCGAAATCGACGCCGCTTCGGGCCTGGCCGAGCTGGAGATCCAGGGCCTCGTGGTCGATCTCGGCGAGAAGGTCGCCTGCCCTGACGGCCAGCCCCTCGTCCCCCTCGAGCCTCACGACCTCGCCCGAGGTCCGGGAGGAGACCCTGACGTCGGTCGTCTCGATGGTTCCCGAGGCCTCGATCAAGCCCGATTCCTTCGCGCAGGAGGCGAAGAGCAGGCAGGCCGCCGACAGGATCAGTGCGCTTCGTACCATTGGACAGCTACCGTGTTTCATGATTTCTCCTTCGGGGATTCGCTCAGTCCGAGATTCCTGAAAATGTCCTTCCGAGCGGAATCGGTCAGAATCCCGCCGAATATCACCCTGACGAACGTCGAAAAGACCTCGACCACGGGAAACGGAATCTTAATCATTTGCTCCGGGGTCATCATCGACTGAATCGTATTCAGGAGCAGGGGGATGACGATTTGCGGATTGATATCGTCCCTGACATAGCCGGTTTTCATCCCGTCGACGAGAAGCTCGCCGATAGCCTTGAAAACGTAGTCGCTCCTGAATTTCTCGATCTTGGCCCAGTGTTCGGGCGAGGTGTAGTACATGTCCCTCACGAGCTGCTCCCCGAGTTTCCCCACCTGTTCGACGATGACGCCCAGGACGGAGCTGAACTTGGCGGGGAATTCGAGACTTTCGTCGGCCCTGGCCGCGGCGATTTTCCCCGCTATCGTTACCATCTGGTGCCTGATGATCTCGTCGACCAGGGCGTACTTGTTGGGAAAGTACTTGTACAGGGTTTTTTTGCTGATCCCCTGACGGGAGGCGAAATCCTCCATCGTCAATTTCGACATGCCGTACCTGAAAAAGAGGATGGAGGATTGCTCGACGAGGATTCTACGCTTTTCTTCTTCGCTTTGCTTCACGTCCAGGATACCCCGGAAACGTTTATCGTGTATTTCGTTTCCATTTTCAAGAAGATAACCCGCATACCGGAAACTGTCAAGCACGTTGTCCCGAAGCTTATTGAAAAAGCTTGCCGCGGGGATTTTCCCATCGTATTTTCTTCACATGTCCCGCCTTCGGGGGGACAACGCGAGGCGTTCGCCTCGCCCGGCGCCGAAACGGCCGGATCATCGCCCTGGGTTGCCTGTGACGGAACCATGGGAGGGAAACAAAATGGGAAAGCATGTCCTCGTCATCGGGGCCGGCATCGCGGGATTGTCCGCGGCCAGCTACCTTCAACGTAACGGTTTCCAGACGGAAATTTTCGAATCAAACTCACGGCCGGGTGGCCTTTGCACGTCCTGGAGGCGTGACGGCTACAACTTCGACGGATGTATCCACTGGCTCATGGGCTCGAGTCCCTCCAGCAACCTCAACTGGATCTGGAAGGAACTCGGCGCCGGGGACCTCGACTATGTCGAATGGAAAACCTACGCCTCGATCCTCCTCTCCGACGGCGACCTTTTCACCGTCCACACCGATCCGGATCAATTCGAGGGCGAGATGCTCCGGCTCGGTCCCGAGGACGGCACGCTGATCAAAAAAATCGCCGACGGCGTCCGCGCGATGAGGGACTTCGACCTTCCCGCCGCCTTCGACCGGCTCAGCCTCGCCGAAGGGATGAGCCTCCTCTCCCGGCTGCCTCGGGCCCTGCCCATCCTGACGAAATGGATGAAAAAGCCGCTTTCCACCCTCGTCGACGGCATGAAGAGCGACCGCCTGAGGGAAGGCTTCGGGATCCTCTTCGGCGATTCCCTCAGGGAGCTTCCCGCCGGCGCCTTTTTCGTGATGCTCGGCTTCATGGCCAAGGGCTCGAGCGGCTACCCGATCGGCGGGTCCGACGCCTTCGCCCGAGCCATCGAGCGGAAGTACCTGGAACTCGGCGGACGCATCCGGTACGGCTTCAGAGTCGACCAGATCGTCGTCGAGAACGGCACGGCCGTGGGACTGAGGGGAAACGGCGCCGAGGTCCGCGGCGACATCGTCATCTCAGCCGCGGACGCCTACGATACCGTCCACCGCATGCTCGGGGGATGGTACGTGAGCCGGGACCTCCAGAGGGCCTTCGAGTCGGGGAAACGCTACCCCTCCCTCATCTACGTGTCCCTCGGACTCGCGAAAGACTGCTCAGCTCTTCCCCACTCCCAGGTCTTCAGGCTCGAGAAGCCCCTCGTCCTCGAGAACGGGGCGCTCACGAAGGACACCCTGGGCGTCAGGTTCTTCTCCTTCGACCCCACCTCGGCCCCCGAGGGAAAAACGGCGGCCGCCGTCATGATCGAAACCACGAACGACGCCTTCTGGACCGAACTGAAACGGCGCGATCCCGAGGCCTACGAGGCCGAGAAGGAGTCGACGGCGAAGCGGGTCATCGAAGCCCTCGACTCCCGGTTCCCGGGGCTCGGGGCGGCCGTCGAGACCTTCGACGTCGCGACGCCCAACACCTTCATCAGGTACACCAACAATTGGCACGGAAGCTACGAGGGGTGGCTCCCCTCGGTCGGCACCCTGGGGAAATCCATGGCGAAGACCTTTCCGGGACTTTCCAACTTCTACCAGCTCGGCCAGTGGGTCAATCCGGGCGGTGGACTCCCCCCCTGCGGCATAGACGGGAGGAACCTCGCGAAAAGGCTCTGCAGGAGGGAAGGCCTCGCCTTCGACCCCGACGGGACAGGGGAAGCCGATGCGCGGCCCGAGATCGAGCCGGCGGACGCGGGACGCCGTCTGGCTGGCTGACGGGACGGGAAGGGGCGCTTAACAGCCGGCCCGGTCGATGCTACTATGCTGGTTCGACGATTGGCCGTTCTCAGGCCGCCACGAGGAGAGACGATGGCCCCAGGTTCTTTCGAGCTTCTTTCCCCAGACGCCGTCATCAGGTCCGTCGAAGCGGCCTTCGGCCTCACCCTGGACGGGACCCTCGTCCCCTACCCAAGCTACATCAACCGCGTCTATGGCCTCAGGACCGACGATGGCCGGGAGCTCGTCGCCAAGTTCTACCGGCCGGGCCGATGGGAAGCCTCCGCGATCCAGGAGGAGCACCGCTTCATCCTCGATTGCGCGGAGGAAGAGATCCCCGTCGTCTCGCCGATGGACGACCTCGACGGCGACACCCTCGCCGAGACGACCCTCGTGGAATCGGGGGAGGAACACGATTTCCTCTTCGCCCTCTTCCCGAAGCGAGGCGGCAGGAACTTCGACGCCGAAAGCGACGAGGACTGGACGAGGCTCGGGTCCATCGCGGGGAGGCTCCACGCTGCCGGTTCGAAGCGGCCCTCGCCTTCCCGGCCCGTCTGCCTTCCCGACCGGCTTACGGCGGTTTTCGTGGAGGAGCTCGTCTCCGGGGGGGTGATCCATCCGGAATGCCTCGAAGAGTTCAGGGAGGTCTGCGGGGCGGCCCTCGCCCTCGTCGACCCGCTCTTCCGGGACGTCCCCCTCGTCCGGGCCCACGGCGACCTGCACCGGGGAAACATCCTGGACCGCCCGGGGGAGGGCCTCCTTCTGATCGACTTCGACGACATGATGACGGCCCCGGCCGTCCAGGACCTCTGGCTCCTCCTGCCGGGCAGGGCCGACGAGTGCTCGAGGGAGCTCGAGATGCTCATCGACGGCTACGAGGCCTTCAGGCCCTTCGACCGCCGCACGATCCGCCTGATCGAGCCCCTGCGGTTCATGCGCATGGTCTACTACCTCGCCTGGCAGGCGAGGCAGCGCGACGACCGCAGGTTCAGGATCGATTATCCCGACTGGGGAGGAAAGGCCTTCTGGGAAAAGGAGATCGAGGATCTCCGGGACCAGTCCGCCGTCCTCCTCGACTCCCTGTCATAGATCCTCGCCCTGGAAGAATTCGATCTCCTCGCCGTCGGGCCCCTTGCAGAAGGCGATCCGCACGGGGGCCTTGAACTGCCTCCCCTCGATCACGACGTCGTTCGGCTCGACCGTCACCACGCCGCCGGCCTTCCTGGCCCGCTCGAGAGAGGCGTCGCAGGATGCCGTCCTCAGGGCGAAGTGGATGATGGCTCCTGCCGGCTTCTCCGTCTTCGATCCGCCGGCGAAGATCTCGACGTAGTTGCCGTTGCCGGCGTCGAGCATGACGGCCTCCTTTTCCCCCTCGCCCCACCGGATCTTCTCCGTCAGGCCGAGCCCGTCGATGTAGAACTCAAGACTCTTCCTGAAATCCCCCACCTTGAGGGAGACATGATGAAAGCCGCCGAACGGCGCGGTTTTTCCATTTCGATCGCCCATGATTCCTCCGTTTGCCATTGGTTTAGCGGAGGGAGTATACTATTAAGGTTAGAATCCGAGAACCGGCCATCAGAAAAACCGGCTCTAAAACGGGAGGCAATCATGCGACTCGTTCCCATCCTGATGCTCGCGGCCGCCGCCATCATTCCGGCCCACGCACAGGAAACGAAGAAATACGAATCCGACAGCTTCGACGTCGGCGGGGGGAGGAATCTCAGGATATCCTTCTTCGGCCATGCCTCGTTGATGCTGGAAACGGGAGACGCCGTCATCTACGTCGATCCGGTCAGGCAGTACGCCGATTTTTCGGCCCTGCCGAAGGCCGACCTGATCCTCGTCACCCACGAGCACGGCGACCACCTGGATCCGGCCGCCATCGCCCAGGTGAAAAAGGCCGACACCAGGATCGTCCTGAACGCGGCATCCCGCTCGAAGCTCGGCGAGGGGAAGGCCCTTGGCTACGGCGAGAGCCTCAGCCTCGGCTCCCTGACCGTTACGGCCATGCCCGCCTACAACCTGAGCCCCGACCGCCTCCAGTTCCACCCCAAGGGAAGGGACAACGGCTACATCCTCGCGATCGGGAACAAGCGGATCTATATCGCCGGCGATACCGAGGACACCCCGGAGATGAGGGCCCTCACCGGCATCGACATCGCCTTCCTGCCGATGAACCTTCCCTACACCATGACCCCGGCCCAGGTCGCCTCGGCCGCCAAGGCCTTCAGGCCCGCGATCCTCTACCCCTACCATTTCGGGGACACCGATCCGAAGAAGCTCGCCGAGCTTCTGAAGGGTGAGACCGGCATCGAGGTCAGGATCAGGAGGCTTTCATAGCGGCCGCTTCCGGGAGCTTTGAGGAACGACCCACGGCTGCTCCTCGAAGGCTCTGTCCCGAAGCTTGTTGAAATCACGGGGCGGCCGAGGGGCCGCCCTCAAACAGGCTAGTGGGTCGCGAGGATCTTGGCTATCCAGATGATGGCGACCGTGTGGCCGATGATGGCGCCTATCGTCGCGGCGACGAAAACGACGAGGATCTTGGTGACGCGGTTCTTGAGAAAGCCGCGGAAGGTCAGGATGCTCTCGTTCAGGCTCTCGAAATCCCGTACCTGGGGTTTCCTGAGCAGGGCCTCGAGGGGCGCCATGATCATGCCGGCGCTGACGGTCGGCACGAGGAGCTTGAGCGGCGCGGCGACGAAGGCGGCGAGGACGGTGAGCGGATGGGCGAGGACCGCGGCGGCGAAGATCGCGGTGATGGTGCCCGAGGCGATGATCCAGGCCCAGAGCATGGAAAGCCCTATCTGGCTGCCGCGAAGGAACCCCCAGACGAAGAGAGCGATGATGCCCACGCCGAGGAGCCAGGGAAAGGCCTTCGAGAGCATCCCGGGTCCCGGCACCTTCTCCATCTCGGCGTCGTAGGGGGTGTCGTTCTCGATCGTCCTGACGATCCCCTTCAGGTGGCCCTTCCCGACTACGGCCAGGATCTTGTCCCCCTCGGCATGGATGATCTTTTCGACGAGGAAGCGGTCCCGTTCGTCGATGAGCAC
>DBTK01000123.1:0-1885 GCA_002307015.1 Spirochaetaceae bacterium UBA1318 | reverse complement strand
AGCGGTCCCGTTCGTCGATGAGCACCTGCTTCACCTTCGGGAGCTTCTCGGCGAAGCTCTCCATCATCTCGTTCATCAGGTCCTGGCCCTGCATCAGCTCCTTCATGTCCTCCTGGGATATCTCTTCCTTCGAGAACAGGGACTCGATGAGGAGCTCGAAAACCTGGGCCTTGCCCATGAAGGAGGAGAGCCTCCAGGCTCGGCGCAGGGTCACGTTGATGTCGCGGTCGGCGAGGACGACCTTCTTGCCCCGATCCTCGGCGATGGTAAAGGCGGCGATCATCTCGTCGCCGGGGGAGGATTCGAGGTTGAGCCCGACCCGTTTCTGGAAGGACGAGAGGACCATGTTGGCGAAGAGGAGGAAGCCTTTGCCGTCCCTGATCACCTTGATGATGTCCAGGCTCTGCCAGCGGCTCTTGTCCTTGAGGGACTGGTACCGCGACTCGTCGAGCTCGACGCAGACGGTGTCCGGATTCAGGCTGTCGATCAGGGCCTCGACCTCGTTCCGGCTTTCCTTGAGGACGTGGGCGGTGCCGACGATCGTGATATCCTTGCCGTATTTGACGATATGAACGCTGTTCTCAACTGGATCCACGTTTTCCATGCAACCGCTCCAATGTCCGCGAGGATTGGCGCCGACCCTGGGCTTTCCGTCCGGTACGAGCCCGGGTGCCCGCGGGGACCCGCCTGGGGCGCCGTCGTCGATACTACCATTTCCGGCCGCATCAGGCAAGGCGGGCCGTACGATTGCGGAAAGCGCGACGGGCCGTGACGGTCAGGGCCGGGATTTCCTCTCGAGCCTCTCAAGCCGGTGATCGAGGGCGAGCCTTGCCGCTTCGTCGGTTGCGAGGCCTCGGGCCCTATGGGTCCAGGCGAGGGCGCCCTCCGGGTCGCGGAGCCGGTGCTCGTGAAGCTTGGCGAGCTCGACGCAGGCATGGAGGTTTCCCTCCGCGAGCGTCCTCCAGACGGCGGCGGCCTCCTCGTACCGGCCCGAGGCCTTGTAATGGAAGCCGAGGACCTCTCCCGCCCTGCCGTCGCCGGAGGCGAAGGCCGCCTCCAGCACCCGCTCCGCTTCGGGGCGGCCCGACCTCAGGAGAAGCCGTCCCAGGGCCGCCCGGTCGACGAAAGCCGTCGCCTCGGGCCACGAGCCCGGTTCGAGTGGTGAGGCGAGGATGCGGTCGATGAGGCCGCAGAGCCTGGCGAGGCCGACGACGTCGAGCTCGTTGTGGGAGAACACGTCGAGGAGGGGCCCCGGATCCCCCGAGCGGAGGAAATCGAAATAGCGGTCCGGAACCTCGGAGCCGGGAACGTCGCCTTCCCGCCCCACGCCGAGCAGTGCCTCGCCGACGTCCGAGAGCCTCGCCCCGCCGAGGGCCCGGGAAAACAGCCGCCGCGAGGGAAAGAGCAGGTCGGCCTGGGGAAAGTCGGGAAGCCTCGTCCCGTTCATCAGGAACCGGGTCCTGAGAAGGGGGACATCGAAGGACCGGCCGTTGTAGGTCACGACGACGGCCCCGGATTTCTCCCGGAGGGCGTCCGAGATCAGAGAGAGGTATTCGCCCTCCCCGGGGTAGTCGGCGAGGAAGTACTGATCGAACACGAAGCCGTCGTTCATCGTGTAGCCGAGACCGCAGAGGAAGGCGACGGTTCCCGCCCCGCCCGAAAGCCCCGTCGTCTCGAGGTCGAGGAAGAGGAGGCTCCCGCGGTCCCTGCCGCCCTCGGGGGGGAAGAGCTCACGGGAGGAGAGGACGGCGGGAAGGGGCGATGGGGAGACCGAGGTCCGCTTCCAGGTGAAGTCGCCGACCGGCTCGAACCCCGCCCGAATAAGGCCCTCGTTCGGCGTGCCGGTACCCGAGTCCGCGCGAAGCCCCCTGCCGGGGACGCTGCC
>DBTK01000132.1 GCA_002307015.1 Spirochaetaceae bacterium UBA1318 | reverse complement strand
ACCGGCGATCCCTACCAGATCGACAACATGTACCTCGACGCGAACTCCAACGGCCTCACCTATCTCGTCGACGCCTTCAAGGGCCAGACCGTGTTCGGCCATGTCATCCTCCAGAAGAGCGAACGCTCGACGCTGGCGGAACTCGCGACCGAATTGCTATAAGGAGCCCCCATGGAACGGGTAGTTTTTTGCCGCGGCTGCGGCAAACTGATAAACGCCCTCTGGCTCTATTGCCCCTTCTGCGGCTCTCCCGTGTGGAAGGGAGGCAGTTTCGAGGCTGCGGTCGAGGAGCCCTTCGCCGAGCTCGAGAAAAAAAACGGTACGGGCCTCGAGGAACGCTTCGCGCGGATGGAGAGGGACCTCGACGCCCTCGAACGCGATCTGGACACCATCATCGATTCAAGTATCGATGGAGGGAATGCCGAAAATGAAAAGAACGGATAGGGCTTTCGGAGGACGGAAGGGCTCTTCTTAGCCCCGTATGAACAAAAAGGACGGAACAATGACCATCACCATCGGGAACCGCGCTCGAACGATCGGAGCTTCGCTGTTGGGCGCCGCCATCCTCCTTGCGGCTCCGGCCCTCGGGGCCGACACGAGCTTCGCGGGACTGGACCTTTCCGCCTCGGGCCAGCTGCTTTTCTCGGCCAAGACCCTCGTCCCGGGCGATGGTTCCTACTCGGCCCTTTTCACCGCCAATGTCGCCGACGGCACGATAGCCCCCCTCACCTTCTATCCCGAGGAGGCTATGCTCGTGAACGACGGCCGCCAGCTCCAGCTCCGCAACCGTTTCGGGGTCTTCCGGTCGGACACCTCCTTCGCGACAATCTCGGCCGTCAAGGGCTTCCCGTCGTTCGCCCGGGGCGCCTCAATCCAGACGGGCAAGCTTTCTCCCGTTTCCTCCTCGCCCGACGGGCGGTTCATCGCGGCCTATGCCCCCGACAGCTTCGCCTTCGGGAAACTCGAACTCTACGACCTCGAGTCGGACAAGCGGTCCGTCGTCGCCGACGGCATCGAGGTCAGCCTCCAGGCCCCTCCCGCCGCCTGGTCTCCCGACGGCAAATTCTTCATCTACCGGAAGGGCGACTCGATCTACTACTATTCGATCGACCAGTACCGCTCGGACCGGGTGATCGACGAGGGCCTGAGGCTCATCGGACAAGGCTCCATATCCTCGGTCCAGTGGAGCAGGGCCGGTGACCTTTTCTACGCCTCGGATTACCTGGTCTACCGCATCATGCCCCGGGAGTTCTTCCCGCGTTCGCTCTACGCGGGCCTCATCAGCATCGGAACCGTGGTCGGCAAGATTCCCTTCCCCTTCGATCCCAATTTCGATTCCTTCACCGTATCGCCCGATTCGAGTTCCCTCCTCCTGAGCCGGGAAGGCAGGAACCTTTTCCTGTTCAGGCTTTCGGCCGACGACTACTCGGGGACCTCATCCTCGAGCCTTCCCTACCTCTACCTGCCCCGGGATACCGAGGTCCAGCGGATATTCTGGCCCGAGACCGCCCCGCTCACGATCGTGACCAGAAGCCTCGCCTCGGGAAGCGTGGTCGTGTCGGCCTACCGCCTGAACGATTCCGAGGCGGCTTCGCTCGAACAGAAATTCGTGAAACTGGACGCGACCGGCGCCGAACGCGGCGCCCTCTCGCCCGATGAAAGCCTCATCGCCCTTCCTGGCCCGGGGAGCGTCCGCATCAGGTCCTACTCCTCGTGGCGGGAAACGGACAAGATAGATTTCGCCGATCCCCGCTGGGTGCTTTGGAAATCGAACGACGAGATCCTGATCGCCGGCGGCCGCACGATCGAGATCTACTCGCTCTCGAGGAAGACGAGGAGCCTCGTCGCCCTCGCCGCGGCCGACCGCTTCGGCTGGTTCGATCAGGCCGCGCCCGACGTCGAAAAGGCCGCGGGAACCTCGGGCGCAGCCGCGACGGCCGGAGCCGCTTCGGGCGCGGGAGCTTCGGCCCCGCCGCTGGCCGCCGGAGCCGCCAAGGCCGGACCCGCGGCCCTTCCCTCCCCGGCGGCTGCGACGACGGGAACGGCCAAGCCCGCTCTCCCGCCGGCCTCGGTGCAGATCGTCCGGGCCCTTTCCGACGGCCGTCCCTACGAGTGGAACCCCCTCGCCCATTCCTGGATGGCCGGATCGCCCTTCGAGGCCCACGCCCCCTCCTCGTTCAACGATTCCTTCCGCGTCTACCTCGAGGATCTCGCCTCCGGTCCCTACCGGAACATCGTCATGATCAGGCGTCTCAAGAACCTCGATACGGAAAGCCTCTTCGACAAGCCCAAGCTCGATTACGACAAATTCCCCGTCGCCGAGGAACCGAACGAGGGAGGCGTCTTCTACCACGGCTCCCGCATCAGGCGCCGCGAGGTCGCCCTCTCCTTCGACGCGGTCGATTCCGTCGAGGGCCTGAGGAAGGTTCTCTCGGTCCTTTCCGATTATGGGCTGAAAACGACCTTTTTCCTGAACGGGGAGTTCATGAGACGCAATCCCGGCGCGGTGAAGGAGATATCGACCTCGGGACAGGAGGTCGCGTCGATGTTTTTCGCCGACTTCAACCTGACGGACGCCCGGTACCGCATCGATTCGGAATTCGTCAAACGGGGCCTGGCGAGAAACGAGGACGATTACTTCGCGCTCACGGGAAAGGAGCTCGCTCTGCTCTGGCATGCCCCCTTCTACGTCACGAGCTCGGACATGGTTTCCGCGGCGAGGGAAATGAACTACGCCTACATCGGCTCGGACGTCGACCCGCTCGACTGGATGTCGTCGAGGGATTCGAAATCGGTCGGCATGTATTTTTCAGCCCACAAGATCATCGAGAGGATCATGGAGCAGAAAAAGCCCGGTTCCATCATACCGATCAGGATCGGCGTGCCGGCGGGCGGGAGGGATTCCTACCTCTTCAACGAGCTCGGCCTGCTGATCAACTCGCTGATGGCCAAGGGCTACGACATCGTGCCGGTGAGCGCCCTGATGGAGAGGGCGCGGTAACGGGAGGCAAGCCGCCCCGCCCTTTCGGCGCTGATCGGATCGGCGGGTCCTACCTCACGGATTCGGGCAGCTCGATCCGGTCGCCGGGTTTCACCCCGATCCTCGAGAAGTAGCCCTGGGGCACTTCGAGGGCGTACCGGACCGAAGACGAGGATGCCGTCGAATCGAGGGAATAGGGCTTCATGTCGTAGATCTCCCTGATCGTCCCATCGTGGGAGACGTAGGCGATCGAGAGCGGGACCTTCGTGTTCTTCATCCAGAAATTGAGCCGCTGGTCCGACGGAAAGACGAACAGCATCCCCTTCCCGTCCTCGAGGGAATCCCTGAACATGAGGCCGCGCTCGCGGTCCGCGTCGTTGAGGGCGAGCTCGACGAGAAGGGGCTTCCCGCCGAGGTTCAGGGTGATGCCGGCCTTGGGCTTCGCGGGGGAGGAACAGGAAACCGCCGCGATCGAGACGAGAAGGGCGGCTGCAATCTGAAGGCTTCGTTTCATGGGAACCAACCTACACCGAAGCGCGGAGCTTGCCAAGCCATTTCGGCGGGGCAGAAAGTCTCCCAAACTGTCTCTCGGATCGTCGAGCCACGATTCAGGTCAGTTTCCGCGAAACCCGGCCGAACCTTTCCTCAGCCCGTCAAAACTCGTTCAGGAAATCCTGCCGCCTGATGTCGTCCGCGGCCTTAGCCGCCGTGCTCGCGTTCTGGATCGTGTTGAAGGTCGTAAGGTCGATGTACTTTACCGAAAGAGGCCTCTCGAGCGAGAGCTGAACCGTCTCGCTCGTCCAGGACATCGCCTGGGGATTGAGGACGGGCGGCTCTCCGTACTTCGCGACGAGCTGGCGGTACATCGAGTAGTAGTCCATCCGGTCCGGATTGAGAGAGAGGATGATGGTGAAAAGCCTGTTCTTGTAGAACTGGAAGAAGGCCCGCTTCACGTAGGAAAGCCCGACGACCTCGATCAGCGTCTGGTTCTTGGAGGGGAGGAGGGACACGTCGGCGTCTCCCTGATAGGCGAAGTAATCGGTATCGGCCTCGAGGACCTGCTTCACCCGTTCCATGGACATGCCGAGGGTGATTCCCCTGAAGGAGGTCGGCATCCCGCCGCCCTGGATGGCCGTCGCATCGGCACCCGAGGCCGCGGCTGCCGGGACGGCACCGGTCGCCGCCTGGGGCGAGGCGACGGTACCCGGCGCGGCCGCGGTCCCGGCGGTGGACGATCCCCCCGCCGGCTTTCCCCCCGCAGCCTGGGCTGCCGCGGCCTGGGCCGCCGCTCCCGAAAGAACGAGGGTGAAGGTCAGGAAGACGGCAAGGCCAAGGTTCGATGCGACGGGGCGGGACGTTCTGGGAGTTTTCATCGGTTTCACCCTTCTATTCTCGGAAAGAAACGGGGGACGGTGAAGGGCTTTCAGCGGACTACCGGTTGGATACGGCTGCCTCATGGGTCTCGCGCTGGGCGCGCTTGATCTTCTGCATCTTGCGGTAGTACTCGGTCTGTTTCATGATATCCTGGATATCGACCGTCAACTTGTTCTCGATCACCTTGACCCTCGAGTTTTCGAGGAGCTGGCGGATGACCACCGCTCCGTCGGCGACCGAGAGGCCGACCATGTTGATCAGCTCCTTCGGGCCGAATTCGAAGGTGTAGGCTCCGTTGGAGTTGAACGGGACGTGGTTCCTCTCCAGCTGTATGGAAAGCGAGTCGTAGAGCCGTCCGAGGGGATCGGTCATCTGGGTATTCCCCAGCTGCTTGTAGATGAACCATATCCGCTCCGAAAGGAGCTGGGTGAGTCGCGTGACGATCTGGGTTTGGGTCGTGACCATCCGCTCGAAGTTTTCCTTGTTCACGGCGAGGAGGTAGGCGTCCTCATGGGCGATGGCCGAAGCCGAGCGGGGCTTGTCCTCGAGAAGGGCCATCTCGCCGAAGATGTCGCCCTGCTTGAGCACGGCGAGCAGAACCTCGTTGTTGTCGACGATCTTCGTGATCTGGACCGAACCCTTCTGGATGATGTAGAGTTCCTGGCCCGGCTGGCCTTCCGAGAAGATCATCGTGTCCTTGGGGTAGAAACGGTTGAAGTCGTCGGTCCGCTGCTCGAGGTAGACGGCCTTCGCGTAGGGCCTGATCTTTTCCATGTGCTCGCGCGCGAGGGCGACGTTCCTGCCGTTGGGGCAGTACTTGAGGTACTGGTAATAGGCGTAGAAGGCGTGATTGTACTGGCTCTGGCGCAGGTAGTGCTCGGCGACCGCAAACAGGTGAGAGGCGTCGTTGTCCGCCGTATTCTTGAGGGAAATCCTGGTCAGGGCCTCGTCGAGGTAACGCATCTTCCGTGAGAACTGCATGATGATCTTCATCGCCACGGGGGAGTTCTTCTCGATCAGGAGGCTGTACTGCTCCTTCTGGACCGAAATCAGCGTGACATCGGTCAGGGCCTGGGCCGTCTCGATGTGGCTGTGACCGGCCATGGTGGAAACGACGCCGAAGAAATCCCCCGGCCCCATGACGTTTCCGCCCTCCTCTTCAACAACCTCGGCTTCCTTGCTGATGCGCACCTTGCCCTGTCGGACGATATAAAAACGGTCCGCGTCGGGCTTGCCTTCGACGGTTATATATGAGTCCTTCTTGAAATTGACCAGGGTCAGTTGAAGCGGGTTATCCATCCTTCTCCCTAATTATTCACTCCGAAAGCGTTCGAGCCCACTGTAAATACAGTATAAGTCAAAAACATTCTTTGTCAATTGTAAATGGGGAAGCGGGAACAGAGCTTCAAGACCTCGCCCTTGACTCGCGTCGCAACCGCGGCATCTCCCTTGGACCGAAGGACTTCCAAAATCAGGGCGCCGACCTCGTCCATCTCGGCCTCTCCCATTCCCCTGGTGGTGAGCGCGGGGCTGCCGAGCCTGATGCCCGAGGTGACGAGGGGACCCTTCGTGTCGAACGGGATGCCGTTCTTGTTCGCCGTGATGTTCGCCGCGTCGAGGGCGAGTTCGGCTTCCTTCCCGGTGAGGCCGAAGGGGGTTACGTCGACGAGCATCATGTGGTTGTCCGTCCCTCCGGACACGATGCGAGCCCCGCCGGTCTTGAGCGCGGCGCAGAGCCGCTTCGCGTTCTTCAGCACCCTGGCCTGGTATTCGGCGAATTCGGGGGTCATGGCTTCCTTGAAGGCGACGGCCTTTCCCGCTATGACGTGCATGAGGGGACCGCCCTGGATGCCAGGCATGACCATCGAGTCGATGAGCTCCCCGAAGGTCCTCGTGCGGCCGGACTTGGCCGCCTTTATTCCGAGGGTGTTTTCCTTTTCCTTGCCGATGAGGATGAGTCCCCCCCTCGGGCCGCGGAGGGTCTTGTGCGTCGTAGAGGTGACGAAATCGGCCTCGTAGACCGGGGTCGGATGGAGACCCGTCGCGACGAGACCGGCGATGTGTGCCATGTCCACCATGAGGAGGGCGCCGACCTCGTCGGCTATCCGGCGGAAGGCCTTGAAGTCGATGATGCGGGAATAAGCGGAGGCACCCGCGATGATGAGCTTCGGTTTCGTCTCGCGCGCGATCCGGGCGATCTCATCGTAATCGAGCATCTCGGTTTCCCGGGAAACGCCGTAGTGGCTGACGTCGAAGAACTTGCCGGAAAAACTCGCGGAGGCGCCGTGGGTCAGGTGACCGCCGTGGGCCAGGTCCATGCCGAGCAGTTTCTCGCCCGGTTTCAGGATGGTGAAAAGGACGGCCATGTTCGCCTGGCTCCCCGCATGGGGCTGAACGTTCGCCCATTCGCAGCCGAAAAGTTTCTTTGCCCGATCCCGGGCGAGGTTCTCGACCTGATCGACGAATTCGCATCCGCCGTAGTGGCGGTGACCGGGGTAACCTTCGGCATACTTGTTCGTCAGGATCGATCCGACCGCCTCGAGGACGGCGGGACTCGTGATGTTTTCGCTCGCGATGAGTTCGAGCTTTTCCCGCTGGCGGCCGAGTTCGAGTCCGATCGCTTCGGAGATTTCCGGATCGAGGGAGGAAAGTACGGACATGGACTACTCCTTTACGAGACGCCCGCCATGCATCAGTAGACGCCGGTGATCGTCATGTCGGGCCAATATGAAGCATAGGAGGTCAGCCCTCCCGAAGATTCCTCGAATTCCGACTGCAGGGAATACATGCGCAATTTCCTGATCGGCCGACCGTCGGAGTTCATCTGCTTGAGCTGGATAAAGCCGCGGGAGAAGGCTAGGTGTTGATCGTCGAGATTGCCGAAATAGAACTCTCGCGAATCGGCGCGGCCCGGGAACGTATCGATCTTATACCCTTTTCCCAGCGTCGGGTCAATTGGGAACCACCCGAAACCGTCGAAGTACGCCTCGACCCAGTAGTGCCGATGGGGTTTCTGCTGGTTGTCGATGATATAGCCCGAGACCGGCTGGGCGGGGACACGGGAGGCTCTGAGGAGGGCGCAGTAGATCACCGCGTAGGCGTAGGGATCGGCCGAATTGGAGGCGAAGGAATCCACGGGATCCCGGTCGTCGGCGGGAGCGAGGGCGACCGTATCGAGGAGGTAGTCGTAGAGGAGTCGGGCGACCCGATAGGGGTTCTTTTCGGTTTGAACCACCTTCCTCGAAGCGGCCATGATCGCGGCCGAATCGGAGGGCACCAGCCCGTCCGGCGCGATGAGGGCATCATCGAGCTTCGGGTTGAGGGAGCCGATCGGCCTGATCCCGTCCGGATCGACCGAGGAACGGACGGAGAAGACGTTGACCAGGAAGGATTGCTCGAGCACGGTCTTCTGGCCGTTCTCCATGTTCTGGAGGTGGAAAACCATCAGGCCGCGCGGATCGTTCACGTCGGGCTTCACCGTCTGCGAGAGGAGCTTGACCGCGCGCTGGGTGGAGGATTCGAGGGGCTTCGGGATCCAGATATAGAGGTCGTTCGGCCCCTGGGATTTCACTCCCGACACCTCGGTCCGGTAGGTGATCGCGTAGGACTTGCGGTCGCGGTAGACCTTCGAGCCGCCGGAAAGCTTCACCTCGACATAGGCCGAATTGGTCGTCCCGGTGTCGGTCTTCACGGTGAGGGTCCCGGTCGAGGCGCCGTCGGGAACCCGTACGCGAATCTCGCGGTCCGACCAGTAGCTGTAGCCTCTCTCGAGGTCCGATACGGGAAGGAGGGTCAGGCCGGCGCTGTTGTCCTCGGTGCCCGCCGGGACGGTGGCATCGGGGAGATCGGCGGACTGCCAGCTGAAATAGACCGTTCCCGTCCCCCTTGTCTGGCCGAAATTCGACCCGGTAATCGCCAGTTCTTGCCCCGGCACCACGGACTGCGGCGATACCTGCTGAACGTAGGGCTGGCTGCTGCTGCCTGGCGCCTCGAGGGAAAGCGGGATCTGGGACTTGTCGGTAAAAAGGAAACTGTTGCTCCTCCCGCGCTTCGTATAGACCCTGACAAGCCCCGATTCCACCGTCTCGGGAATCCTCACCCGTATCTCGGTGTCGGACCAGAAGACATAGGCGCCCGAGGTCGGGAAGGTGCCCGCTATCTCGATGCGACCCTCGCTCTGGGCCCTCCCGAAATGGCGGCCGACGATGGTCAGTTCGTCCCCCGGGGATCCGATCTGGGGATCGATCGAGGCGATGACCGGGGCTCGCTCGGTCACGAGGAAAAGCCCCCCGAGCAGGAGGACGAAGAGGCAGAAAAAGAGGATGAGGCGATGGTTCTTATCGGCGAGCGCCTTCGAAACGGAAGCGGAAAAAGCAGTAAGGTTCATGAAATTCGGCCATACCTTTTTACCCGAAAAACACCCAAGGGGCCGAAAGCCGGCCATGGACATCTTCGGTCATTTCGTAGCTATCATTGGCCGCTCTTTTTCTGGGCGGCCGAAGGAGAATCCTGGGCTGTGTCCTGTTTGGGCGACTTCACCTCGCCCCCGACCAAGGGCACGGCGGGCACCACGGGGGAGGCGACTTCGGGCTTCGCGCCCTTCCCGCCCGAAGAGTCCTGAGACTTATCGGGTTGGGCCAACTGGTCGGCCTGGGCGTAGGGCACGATGGTAATCTCGACCTCGATCTGGGGGGCCGTCTTCTGGGAATCGACGCCGAGCGGGAAAAAAAAGATCTTCTCGCCGAACTTGACCGGAA
>DBTK01000014.1:38852-38989 GCA_002307015.1 Spirochaetaceae bacterium UBA1318 | reverse complement strand
TGTCTGCCAATTTCACCACTCTCGCATTTTCATGCGAGGGCATCCTAACAAAGTAGCGGAACCAAGGTCAAGTAGTCCCGTTACCGATTGAGCCGCACAGGCTTCGAACCTGTGACCCGCAGATTAAGAGTCTGCTG
>DBTK01000014.1:29307-38508 GCA_002307015.1 Spirochaetaceae bacterium UBA1318 | reverse complement strand
ACCTACGGATTCGAAGTCCGTCGCTCTATCCAGCTGAGCTACGAACGCATTTCCGCTCGCTGTCAGAACCCACCAGCCGGCGCATTTCGGGTGGGTGACGGGTCTTGAACCCGCGACACCCAGATCCACAGTCTGGTGCTCTACCAATTGAGCTACACCCACCGTTTCAGTGGTGAAGCTAATGTGCCCGAATCTCGAAAAAATGTCAAGTCCTAAACGATTCCGAATAAAACGATTTCGATTGGTGGTACACTCATAGGAAAATGAGGACTCATCGGAGGTGCTCATGAGTGAAGAAAAATCCGCTCGCGGCCCGCTGGAAATTCTTTTGCCGCTATCGACCGTCCTTTTTTGCGGTTCATGGATACTTTTCGTCATTCCCACGACGGGGCTTCCGTCCTCCCTTGCCACGCAGCTGATCTCGGCCTTCGGCGCCGCGGTCTCCGCGGTTTCCTGGATCGCGTACCGGCGGTCCGTCCGCAACCCCGCGCTCAAGCTGAGGGAGGAGGGAGAGGCCATCCTCGGCGACTTGTCCGCGCTGACGAACGGACTGGCGAAGATGTCCACGGGAGATCTCGCCGCCCGGGTTCCCACCTCGCCCGAGCGGAACGGCGTAGGCAAGGCGGGCGAACTCGGGCGGGTCGCCGAGATCCTTCGCCTCATCGGGGACGCGGCCCGGGACGGCACGGCCGGTTTCGATTCCATCACCGACGAGCCCTGCCGACGGCTCTGCTATGTCGGCAGCGACAGCTTCGCCGAGGGCGTGGCCTGCGGGGAGGCCGTCGGCAGGCTCACCCAGGGCCAGGGGAAAATCGCCGTCATCGTCGGGGATTTCCGCAAGGTCCACTTCGCGCTTCGACGGAAAGGGCTTCTGAGCGTCCTCATGGAACGCTTTCCCGGCGTCCAGGTCGCCGAAACGGTGGAGACGCGAGAGTCGGGAACGGAGACCTATACACGGTGCCTGGACATCCTGAAGCGGATTCCCGACCTCAAGGCGATCTACGTGGCCGAGGGTGAGACCCCCTCCTTCGCCGCCAAGGCCGTCGTCGATTCGAAGCGGGAGGGAAGGACCGTCGTGGTCTGCCACGACCTGACCGACTCGACGCTCGAATACCTGAAACGGGGGATAGTCGCCGCGACGGTATCCCAGGATCCCTACGCCCAGGGCTTCGATCCCGTCGTTCACCTCTACAACCACCTCGTCGAGGGCTGGGAGCCGGTCGCACCCCGACTCCTCACGACCCTGGAGACGGTGGACCCCGAGAGGTACCGGCGTGACCTGAATGCCGCCGCGTCCTCCGGGTCCGGGCGGGCCTCGGGCCGGACCGGACTCGCCGTTCCCTCGGCGAAGAGCCCGGGGCGGGGGATCAAGATCGCCGTCCTCTGTCTCGGCGGGGAAGGATTCTGGGCCCCGGTGAGGGCTGGTGCCCGGGACGCGGGGGCCCTTCTCGAAAAGCGGAATGTCCTCGTCGAATGGATGATGCCGAAGGCCCCACCGGATGGGACAAGCGAGATCGAGGTCTTTTCAACGGCCCTGCGGGACCTCGCCGCCAGGAAATACGACGGCATCGCCCTTCCGCTCTTCGACCGGGCCCTCGTCCCCGTCGTCAACGAGATCGTCGCTTCGGGGATCGCCGTCGTCGCCTTCAATTCGGAGCCGACGAGCCTCAGGGAGATGGTTTCCTCGGTTTCGGTCCAGGCGGCGAGGCTCATCGCCCTGAGCCAGGAACTCGCCGCTTCCGCGACAGAGTCCGGGCAATCGACCGAGCGCATCAGCGCGACGATGGAGAGGATCTCGTCGGCCCTCAGGCTCGAGATGGGTGACGTTTCGAAGACGGGGGAGGACCTCGGGACCCTGATCGCCAACATCGGCAGGGTGAACCAATCCGCCGGCGAGAGCGCCCAGACGGCCAGACAGGTGGCGAAGGCCTCCCGCGAGGGTTTCCAGACGATGGCCGCGACCCGGGAGATGGTGAAATCCCTCGAGAGCTCGGCGGCCGTCACCGACTCCTCCATTTCGGCGCTGCGGGAGGCGGTCGAGCGGATCGAGTCGATTACGGCCACCATCGGCGACATCGCGAACCAGACGAACATCCTCGCCATCAACGCGTCGATCGAGGCGGCCCGCGCCGGGCTCCAGGGCAAGGGCTTCTCGGTCATCGCAGGCGAGGTGAGGAAGCTCGCCGAGCAGTCGACCAAGTCGGCCGACGAAATAGGCGGACTCATCACCGATATCAGGCGCCATGTTTCGAAAGCGGCGGCGGAAACCGGCCGCGGCGTCGAGGAAGCCCGCCGGAACGTCGAGGTTTCGGAGCGGACGGAAAAATCCCTGACCGAGATCGATTCCCTCGCCCGGGAAAACGAGCGCCGGATGGAAGTGATTTTCGAGGCCGTCGAGCAGATGCAGACCTTCTCGAAAAAGGTGGAGGAAACCGTGAAGGCCCTGACCGTCGCGAATCGGGGTTCGGCGGGCGCCGCCGACGAGATCACGATATCGACCAGGGAAATGGCGAGCCAGACCGTCGAGGTCGCGAAGGCCGCCCGGGCACTGTCGGAGATGGCCAGTGCCCAGCAGGTTCTCCTCTCGCAGTTCCGGCTCGATTCCGAGTGATTCGCAGGAGGGTCCATACCCCGCAACCGGCTGCGTCTCTGAACTTGTGTAGCAAGGGGTGTGAGACCCTCGTACGATCCATTCCTTGCAGTTCCACCATACCTCGCAGCCGCGAGGTATGGTGATTCGCAGGAGGGTCTCACGCGCTCTCTTCTTCCCCAAATGAAAGAGCCCCCGGTGACGGGGGCTCTTGGAAGAATGCGTCGGAAGGGCCTTGGGGCCGTTCCGCCGCGGATCACTAGAACTTGGAGCTGAAGGCGTACTGCATGCGGAGGCCGATCGTCCAGTCCTTGTCGATGCCGTCGTAGTAGCTGTGGCCGACGAGGGCCTTGGAGAACATCGGGTTGACCTGGAAGTTCTTGGCGACGGTGTAGGGGAGTTCGACGGTGAGCGTCGCGTCCGTCCTGCCGGTCGTCTTGCCGTCCTGGGTTGCGTACTTCTTGTTGGCGGCGAGGTTGTCGACGAGCACGTAGGCGCAGGGATTGAAGGCGCCGGCGGCGTAGGCTACCTTGGCCCAGAGGGTCACGTCGTTCTTGTCCTCGCCGAGATACTGGTCGGTGAGCTCGGTGCTGACGGTGAAGCCCTGGGTCGTGAGGACGGCGGAACCGTCGACGCTCTTGAACAGGTTGCTCTTGGCGGTCGCGAGCTTGGTCTTGGCGAGGGTCTTCGTCTGAAAGTAATCAAACTCGCCGTTCGCACTGAGGGTGAGTTTCATGTCGTCGGTCGCGATCGCGTTGAAGGAGACCATCGGGTCGAACATCACGTCCTTCTGGGGAGCCCACACGACGAGGCCGGAGTTTCCGACGGTCTGGCTGCCCGCCGTCGAGGTCGTGGCGGAAACGTTGCCGTAGGTCGAGGTCTTGTAGGTCGCATTCGATTCGTCGGCCGGGTTGCCCAGCTGGAATCCCACGAGGCCCGCGCCGTAGTTGTACTTGACGCCGGCGGCCATGAAACGGGAACCGTAGAACTGGCTCAGGGGGGCGTAGTTCTTGAATACCTTACCGCCGGTGACCGTGATGTCCTTCGTGGGCATCCAGTCGAGGTAGGCGAGACGAAGGTCGAAGGTGGCGAGTTCGAGTTCGGTCGAGAACTTAACGTTGTCCGCGACGTTGGTCTTGAGTCCGATGCGGGCCTTGTTGAAGTACCAATTCCCGAGGTAACCCTTGTCGGTCTTGTTCTGGGTCTGGTAATAATCGAAGAAGGCGGCTCCGTAGATTTCCGTGTTCTGTACCGGCACCGCAGGGGCCGCGGGTGCCGCCGCCTGGGCAGATGCGATTCCCGCGATGAGCGCAAGCGCTGCCAAAGTCAAACAAATCCTTTTCATCATTTCACTCCTTGTCTGGATAAAAATCTCATAGCGGTTGTGTACCCGATCGCATTTTATTGTGCAATCGAAAAGCCGTTGATCCGGACCTGTTTGACGAACAACTAACCTGCGTAACGGATTCCTAACGAGAATGGGAGAGAAGTGTGAAAATGGGGTTAGGAAGGCTGGGGCCGGACAGAAGGGAAAAGGGCTTTTTTTCGTCGGGGAAATGGGGCTTTCCGAGGCTTGGGCGTATGGAAATCACCGCGCAAACCCATGCCGCCTGCGCGGTCGCCGAGGGCTACGAGCCCGCCCTCGGCGATTCGATCGAGGTCAGGACTTCGGAGACTCCGCGGAGATTCGCGAAATGTACCGGGTCGAGATGAAATTGAGCAGGGCGATCGCGGCGCCGCCGGCGAATACCCAGCGGTATCCCGTCCCTCCCGAAAGCTGCCAGACGATGGCGCCGAGCATCGGCAGGGACATCGACACGATGTGGTCGATACTCGTCCCGAGTGAGAGGGTGGGCGAGATGTCCTCGGGGGCCTTCGCGATCCTCCTGAGGTAGGTGGCCCTCGCCATGCTGACCGAACTCGAGGCCTGGTCGACGACGTAGCAGCCGCAGACGACGATGAGGGCGAGGTTGGCCGGCAGGAAGGCCGGCGCCGCCGAATAGACGACGCAGGTGAAGAAAATGATGATGGCCTCGGCTCCGAGCACCTCCCGTTCGCCTATCCGATCGATGGCGTGGCCGATGAGGGGTTTGAGCGCGATGCCGAGGACGGAAATGATGAAAAAGAGGAGGGTCATCGTGGTGACCGGCTGGTGGAAGATATCGACGATGACCCAGGGACCGAAGGTCACGAAAAGCTGCTTCCTCGCGCCGTAGAGGATGCTGAGCCAGTAGTAGAGCCCGTATTCCCGCTTGAACACGAGCCTCGTTTTCATGGGTGCGACGACGGTGCGATCCATGAGGAAGATGCAGGCGGCGGAAACCACGAAGGAAGCCGCGCCGATCGAGAAGACCGCGACGTAGGGCAGATGGATGAAGTGGAACAGCAGGATCAGGACGACGCTCCCGGCGACGAGGGCCGCCGTGTTGGCAGCGCTGATCTCGCCGAGTTTCTTGCCGAACTTGCCGTCCTTCGCGAAGCTCATCCCGATCGTGTTCGAAAGCGGCATCATGATGTGGTTTCCCGCCGAGTAGACGAAAATGCACATCAGCATGATGCCGTATTTCGCGGGGATGATGCCGAGCGCGAACATGCCGATGGCCGACAGGAGGTTTGCGATGGCCGCGATCCGGATGTCGCCGAGGGAGGACATCAGGCCGATGAACAGGGCCACGAGGAAACCGGGCAGTTCGCGCGGAAACTCGAGGAAGGTCCTCTGTCCGATATCGAGGTTGAAGACGTCTTTCAGGTAATTGTTCAGGGTTGAGCCGTCGACGCAGGCTCCGATCCCGAGAAAGAGGTTCGCGAGCAGGAAAAGGGTGAAGTTGCGGTCGAGGCCCGATTTGAAGCCCAGGGCCGATGAAACCCGGCTGGCTCCGGAAGCCCATCTGTTGGATTTTTCAGTCATGGGTTCGAGGGTATCGGAAAGGATTGCCCGGTTCAAGCGTTCAATTAAAAATTGATGAGGATGGCGTTTTGTTCCGAAGCTAGCTAAAGGCGCTTCGGGAATCTCTGTCCCGAAGCTTGTTGAAACCGTCATCCGAATTTTCGAATGACGGCGTGCCAACTTCGAAGGAAATTCTGTCTTTTACTCCCACTCGATCGTGGCGGGAGGCTTGCTCGAAACATCGTAGACGACCCGGCCCACCTCGGGTACCCGGTTCGTGATCAGGGCGGAGATCTCGAGGAGATCCTTCATCTCGAAGGGGAAGACGTCGGCCGTCATGCCGTCGGCGCTTGTGATGGCGCGGAGGGCGCAGACCCAGCCGTACTTTCTGGCGTCCCCGGCGACCCCGACGGCGCGCACCGGAAGGAGGACGCAGAAGGCCTGCCAGATCCTGTCGTAGAGCCCGCGCGATTTGAGCTCGGCGAGGAATATGGTGTCGGCGCGGCGGAGGACGGCGAGCTTTTCCTCGGTCACCTCTCCCGGCATTCTCACGGCGAGGCCGGGTCCGGGGAAGGGGTGGCGGGAAAGGACGCGGTCGGGCACGCCCAGGAGCCTGCCCAGGGCCCGGACCTCGTCCTTGTAGAGCCGGTCGAGGGGCTCGATGATCTTCCCTTCGGCCCGCTTCTTTTCGACGAGGGGGGAGCGCACGTTGTGGTGGCTCTTGATCGTCTGGGCCTTCTTGCCGACGCCCTTGCCGCTCTCGATCAGGTCGGTGTAGAGGGTCCCTTGGGCGAGGAAGGCCTCGGCCTCCCGATCCGGCGAATCCCAGATCCTGACCGTCTCGTCCTTCTGCACGGTGATGAAGAGGTCGCCGATCGCACGGCGCTTGGCCTCGGGGTCGGAAAGTCCCGCGAGAGCCGAGAGGAAACGGGCCTTCGCGTCGATGACGTGGAGGTGACGGGCCCCGAGGGCGTCGAGGGTGATGCGGACCTCGTCGGTCTCTCCCTCGCGCATCAGGCCGGTGTCGACGTACATGAGGTGGACGCGCTCGGGGTCGAGGCAGGAGAGGAGGAGGGCGGCGACGACGGTGGAATCGACCCCCCCCGATATGAGGAGGAGGACGTCCCTGTCGGCCGCCCGGGCGACGAGGGTCGCCTTGGCCTCCTCCAGGAAGCGGGTCATGGTCCACTCGCGCTTGGCACCGCAGATGCCGGCGGCGAAGTTCTCGAGGATCCGGAACCCGTGCTCGGTGTGGGTGACCTCGGGATGGAACTGGAGGCCGAAGATCGGTTTCGATTCGTGGACGAAGGCCGCCGGGATGCCGTTGTCGGAGGAGGCCACGACCTGGAAGCCGGGCGCCGGCTTTTCGATCGAATCGCCGTGGCTCATCCAGCCGACGATGCTGTCCGGAACCCCGTCGAAAAGCGCCTCGAAGCCCCTTCGCGCCGGACCGGCGAGGTTCTTCGAAGCCCGGTCGAGCCTGACGTTCATCTTCCCGTATTCGCGTGAGGAGAGGACCCCGACCTTGCCGCCGAAGTCCATCGTGATGCGCTGAAGGCCGTAGCAGATGCCCAGGAGAGGAAGGCCGCAGTCGTACCAGGCCCGGTCAGGAACGGGCGCCCCCTCCTCGTAGGCCGAGTGGGGGGAGCCGGAGAGGATGATGCCGCGGACGCCGTCGAGGGCCTTCCCGTCCGGGGGGAAGGGAGCGTCCCCCGGGAGGATCTCGGTGTAGATGCCGACGTCCCTGATGCGCCTGGCGATAAGCTGGGTGAACTGGCTGCCGAAATCCAGGATCAGTACTTTGTCCACGGGTTCTTCCTCACGATGGTATCGCTCCGGTCGTAACCGACGGAGATCATGCCGACGTCGGTCTCGACGAACTGCTCGATGAACCGTATGTAGTCCTTGGCCTCCTCGGGGAGGGACGCGTAGGTCCGGCATCCGCCCAGGGGGCGTTTCCATCCCTTGAAGCTCCTGAGGACCGGGGTGCAGTTTTCGAGGACCTCGATAGACGAGGGGAAGTTCTCGAGGATTTTTCCCTCGTACTGGTAGGCGACGCAGGCCTTGATCTCCTCCAGGGTGTCGTAGACGTCGAGGTGGGTCATGACCAGGGAATCGATCGAATTGACGAAGGAGGTGTACTTGAGGGCGACGAGATCGAGATAGCCGCAGCGCCGGGGCCGGCCCGTCGTGACGCCGTACTCCCTGCCCGTGTCGCGGACGAACTTGCACAGCTCGTCCTCGTCGGTGTCGTTGAACTCGGTCGGGAAGGGGCCGTTGCCGACCCTCGTCGAGTAGGCCTTGAAAACGCCGAGGATCCTGTCGAGCTTCCGCGGTCCGATGCCCCCGCCGATGGCCGCCCCTGCCGCGCAGCTCATGCCGGAGGAGACGTAGGGGTAGGTGCCGAGGTCGAGATCGAGCAGGGCGCCCTGGGCTCCCTCGAGGAGGACCTGGCTCGTCTGGTGCTGGTACATGTAGTGGGTCTGGTCGACGGACATCACCCTAAGCCTCTCGACGAAGGGGGCGAGGAAGTCCCTGTCCTCGTCGGTCAGTTCGGTGAGCCTGCTTTCGTCGAAGAGGTCGCAGAGCCTGATTCCCTCGCGGTCGGACTTCATCGAGTAGGTGATGCCGATGCCCCGGCCCGTCGTGCCGATCGGGTTCTTCCTCGCCGAATCCCGTTCCTTGTCGATCTTGCGGTAGCGGGGCAGGACGATGTGGGCTCGGTCCGAGATGAGGACCCGGCCTTCCCAGTTCACGCCGCGCTCCTGGAGCATGGCGAGCTCGGCGAACAGGGCCTCGGGGTCGATGACCATGCCGAGGCCCAGGATGACGACCTTGTCCGGATAGAGGATGCCCGACGGCACCAGGTGGAGGGCGTACTGCTCCCCCTCGGCGACGATCGTGTGTCCGGCGTTCGCTCCGCCTGAAAACCTCACGATGATCTGGGCCGTGTCGGCCAGGTAGTCGACGATCTTTCCCTTTCCCTCATCGCCCCACTGGGCGCCAATAACGACGACGTTCATGAAAATCTCCTTAAGATAGGGTGAGCGGTGAATTAAGTGGGGTGAACGGTGAGCGGTGAAGGGTGAACGGGAAGAGCGAAGCGAGCCTTAATGGCTCGGGAGCCTCCCGATCAATCGCCTAGAAACCGTTCACCGTTCACCCCTCACCGCTCACTTCTTCTACTGCCTCGAATAATTCGGCGCTTCCTGCGTTATCGTTATATCGTGTGCGTGGCTTTCGCGCAGCCCCGCCTGGGTGATTTTCACGAAATTCCTGTAGGCTTTCAGCTCGTCGATGGTCTTGCAGCCGCAGTAGCCCATCCCCTTGCGCAGCCCGGCGACGAGCTGGAAGAGGAAGTCGGCGAGCTCTCCCTTGTAGGGAACCCGGCCCTCGATCCCCTCGGGCACCGGGCTTTCGTCCTTCCCGATCTGGTAGCGGTCGCCCGAACCCGCCTTGATGGCGGCGAGGCTTCCCATTCCCCGGTACTCCTTGAACATGCGGCCGTCGTAGATGATCTCCCTTCCGGGGGCTTCCTTGAGGCCCGCGAAGAGGTTGCCGATCATGACGGCGCTTGCTCCAGCGGCGATGGCCTTGGTGATGTCCCCCGAGAACTTGATGCCGCCGTCGGCGATGACCGGGATTCCCTTTTTCGCCGCCTCCTCCGCGCACCAGAGGACTGCCGTGAACTGGGGCACCCCGATGCCGGCGACGATGCGGGTGG
>DBTK01000014.1:0-29020 GCA_002307015.1 Spirochaetaceae bacterium UBA1318 | reverse complement strand
GTGCAGGCGAGGACGATCTCGTCGGCCCCCGCCTCGACGAGGCGCTTCGTGCCCTCCTTCGTCGCCACGTTGCCGGCGATGACCGGAACGTCGTAGGCCTTTTTGAGGGCCTTGAGTCCCTCGATAACGTCGCGGGAATCCCCGTGGGCCGTGTCGAAGACGACGAAGTCGACCTTGTTGTGGGCGAGGAGGGGCATCCTCACCTCCCAGTCCCGGGGCGAGACGGCGGCGCCGACGACCAGGCGCCCCGACTTGTCCAGGGCGGCGTGGGGGTTGTGTTGGTGCTTTTCCATGTCCTTGACGGTGATGAGGCCGGTGAGCCTTCCGGCGTGGTCGACGACGGGGAGCTTCTCGATCCGGTGGGCGTCGAATTTTTTCTTGGCGCTGTCGGGGGAGGGGATGCCCTTTTCCACCACGAGGTCCCGGGTCATCACGTCGGTGACCTTTTTCGCGTCGTCGTGGCAGAAGCGGAGGTCGCGGCTGGTGATGATGCCGACGAGGACCCCGTCGGCATCGATGACCGGCAGGCCCGACACGTCGTGTTCTTCCATTATGGTCCTGACGTCGCCGATGGTCTGGTCCTCGATGATCGTGACCGGGTTCTCGATGATCCAGTTGAGGTATCGCTTCACCGCGCCGACCTGGCGGGCCTGTTCCTCGGGGGGAAGGTTGCGGTGGATAACGCCGGACCCGCCGGAAAGCGCGAGGGCGATCGCGAGCCTTTCCTCGGTCACGGTGTCCATGGCGGCCGATATGATCGGTACGTTCAGGCTGATGCCCGCGGCGAGCCGGGTCTTTACGTCGGTTTCCTTCGGAAGGATCTCCGAATACGCCGGAACGAGAAGAATGTCGTCATAGGAGAATGTTTCTTCTATCTGCATGGGAACTCCTTGAGTGGGTGGGGGGAGGGAAGGGGCATGACGGAATTGGGACGGGAAGGTTTCGTCCGGCCCGTGGGCCGGTCAGGAAAAGCCCGCGATGCGGGCGATGTGCGAGGGAAGTCTTTCAGAGGCTCCATGATCCATCATGCCGTAAAGTGGCCGATCGTGTCAAAGGGGCTCGAGGGTATCGGCTGTTTCATCCCCATGCTTCGCCGTGATCCGCTCGACCAGGATCTTGTCGATGCGGTTGCCGTCCATGTCGACCACCTCGAACCTCCACCCGATGAACTCGAAGTGATCCCCCGCCTGGGGAATGACCCCGAGCGCGTTGAGGACGAAGCCGGCAGCCGTGTGGTAGCCGATGCCGGGTTCGAACCGGATATCCAGGGTTTCGAAGAGGTCGAAGACCGGGGTGGACCCGTCGGCGAGGTAGGATCCGTCCTCCCTCATGATGATTTCCGGCTGGTCGTTGACCCCCGAAACGGCGATCTTGCCGAGTATCCCCTCGGCGAGGCTCGTGAAGTCGACGGTGGGCTTGATGCCGCCGAACTCGTCCACGACGAAGGCCGTCTTCACGGCGCTCGACTTGAGCATTCTCAGCGCCTTCAGGGAGTTGAGGCTCTCGGGCACGAGAATCGGTTTCTCCAGGAACTGCCTGACGCCATGGAACTGCCGGCGGGTGATCGCGACGAGGATGGTCGGTACCGGCAGGACGCCCGCCGGGTGGTCGAGCCCCCCCCTGCACACGGGAACCGAAAGCAGGTGGGCCCTCCTGAGGATGAATTCCCTGACCGTCTCGGCGCTGTCGGTGATCTCGAGTGCCTCGATCTCGGTGCGGGGGGTCATGTAGGCCGAGACCCTCCTCGTGCCGAGGTCGAGCACCCCCTCCAGCATGTCCTGCTCCTCCTCGCCGAAAACCCCGCTCTCGGTCGCCTGGGCGAGGACGGCGCGGAGCTCGTCCACGGTGATGGCCGCCTCGTTTTTTCGTTCGAGCCTGATCGCCTTGATGAAGAAGGCGGAAAAGGCGTCGAGACCATGGACGATCGGCGCGAAAATGAGGGAGATGAGGTTCATCGGCCTCACCGTCGCCGCCGCTATGCGTTCGGGGTTGGCGATGGCGATGCGTTTGGGTATCAGTTCCCCGAAAACGACGGAAAGGAGGGTTGTCAGGAGGACGACCACGATGAACGAGACGGTTTCGGCCGATTTCCCGATGAAGGGAACGCCCGAAAGCGCCGGTTCGAGGAGGGCGGCGATGGAGGAACCCGAGAAGGCCCCCGCCAGGATCCCGATGAGGGTGATGCCGACCTGGATGGTCGAGAGAAAGACCCCGGGGTTTTCCCTGGTCTTGAGCGCCGCCTTGTAGCCCTTCTTGCCCGCCTCGGCCCTCTGGTGGAGCCGGACCCGGCGGCTCGACATCAGGGCCATCTCCGAGAGCGAGAAGAAGCCGTTGAGCAGGATGAGGAAAAGGAGAATGAAAAGCTCGAGATACCGTTCCATGTCCCTGAGTATGGCCGATTTCAATTCGAGTATCCAGCAGGTTTCCTCGGACCGGGGGGGGGAACGGGCTCCGGTTGAAAAACCCCGGAGAAATCGTTAGAGTGGCCTCATGGAGAATTTTGAGCTTCCGTATGACCTTACCGGGTATCCAATCCATATGGTGGGCATCAAGGGCACGGGAATGACCGCTCTCGCCGAGCTTCTCGTAAAACGGGGTGCCGTCGTGACGGGGAGCGACGTTCCCGACCATTTCTATACCGATGATGTCCTGAAACAGCTTCCCCTGAGCTATGTCGAAACCTTCGATCCGGGAAACATCCCGGCCGACGCCGCCCTCGTCATCCACTCGGCCGCCTATCGTTCCGAAACCAATCCCGAGCTGGCCGAGGCCGTCCGCCGCGGAATCCCGACCGTCCTCTACACCGAGGCGCTCGGCGCCTTCTCGCGGCTTTCCGACTCCTCGGGGATTTCCGGGGTCCACGGCAAGACGACGACGACGGCCCTCGCCGGCACCCTGATCAAGGCCGTCGGGCTCGAGGCCTCGGTCCTTGTCGGCTCCGCGGTATCGAATTTCGACGGGCGATGCACCCTTTCCCTGGGAAACAGATTTTTCGTCGCCGAGACCTGCGAGTACCAGAGGAATTTCCTCGCCTTCAGCCCGAACCGCATCGTCATCACCGCGATCGAGAGCGACCACCAGGATTACTATCCGACCTATCCTGACATACTTTCCGCCTTCGTGCAGTATGCGATGAAGCTCCCCGAATTCGGCGAGCTGATCTACTGTGCCGACGATCCTGGCGCTGCCGAGGCCGCCAAAATGGTCAGCATCCAGAGGCCCGACATCGTCTTCAGCCCCTACGGAAGGACGGCCTCGGGCGACTACCGGCTCAAATCCCTCGCCGTCGAGGGCGGGCGGTCCGTATTCCGCCTCGAGGGATTCAGGACCGACTTCGAGCTGAAGGTTCCCGGCGAGCACCTGGTCCTCGACGCGATCGCCGCCATCGCCCTCGTCTCCTCCCTCGTCCGCAAGGATCGCGGGATCCTCTCCGACGCCGACATCGCAAGCTTCCGCGCCGCCCTCTCCGGTTTCAAGGGCTCCAAGCGCCGGAGCGAGATCCTGGGCGAGGCCGGGGGGATCCTGTTCATGGACGACTACGGCCACCATCCGACCGCGGTGGCGAAGACCCTGCAAGGGCTCCGGGAGTTCCATCCCGACCGCCGGATCGTGATCGACTTCATGTCCCACACCTACTCGAGGACCGAGGCCCTGTTCGAGGAATTCGCCCGTTGCTTCGGCGACGCCGACCTCGTCATCCTCCACAAGATCTACCCAAGCGCGCGCGAGTCCTATTCGGGCGGCGTGACGGGGAAGTCCCTGTACGAAAGGGCCAGGATCTTCCATCCCGGGGTTTCCTATTTCGAGGAACCGATGGATGCCTTCGATTCCTGCCTGGAAATCCTCAAGCCCGGCGACCTGTTCATCACGATGGGAGCCGGGGACAACTGGAAACTCGGCGCGGCGCTCTACGCGCGCCTCTCGGGAAAGGATCCGAAATGAAGAGCATGACCGGCTACGGTTTTTCCGAGCGGCAGGACGGGCGCTTCGCCGTATCCTGCGAGCTCAAGTCCTACAACAACCGCTACCTCGATGTCTCGATCTACCTTCCCTCCTACCTGGGCAGGCTCGAAACCAGGCTCAGGGCCTGGCTCTCGGACCGCATCGCGCGGGGTTCGGCCGAGCTTTCCGTGAAGGTCAAGGAGCTCGATCGCGGGGTGACGATAGCCGTCGACCGCAAGGCCGCGGCCGCCTACCTCGAGGCCTTCGCCGAACTCCGGGAGGTTGCCGGGATAGACGATCCGGTCAGGCTTTCCGACCTCGCCTCCCTGGAGGGCGTGCTTTCCGCTGATCGGGAGAGCGACGTCGAGGGCTACTGGACCGCCATCCAGCCGGTGCTCGAGCAGGCATTCGCCCAGTACGAGGCGACCCGGAAGGAGGAGGGGCATTCGGCCGAGACCGACGTGCTCGCCCAGCTCGCCCGGGTCGATGCCGCCGTCGCGGTCTTCGAAACCGCCGCACCCGAGCTCGAGGGCTACATCAAGGATGAGCTCCGGAAGCGCTTCCTCGACGTCATGGGCAATCTCGTCGACGAGAACCGCGTGCTCGCCGAGGTCGCCGTCCTCCTCATGAAATACACGATCAACGAGGAGATCGTCAGGCTCAAGGCCCACTGTTCCGCCTTCAGGAAAACGGTCACCCAGGATCCCGCGCCGGGAAAGAAGCTCGATTTCGTCTGCCAGGAGATGAACCGCGAGGTGAACACCATCGGCTCGAAGAGCGTCCAGCTCGAGGTGGCGAGGGCCGTCATCGAGGCGAAGGACGCCATCGAAAACATCCGCGAGCAGCTCAGGAACGTCGAATGACGGCGAGGAAAACGATCCGCATCGCCATTTCCGGCAAGAGCGGCTGCGGGAATTCCACGGTCTCGGGCCTCCTCGCCGGGAGGCTCGGGGTTCCCCTCATCAACTACACCTTCCATACCCTGGCCGACGAGTACGGGATTTCCCTCGCCGAGGTCCTCGATCGCGCCAGGGACGATCCCCAGTACGATACCGAGGTGGATACCAAGCAGGTCGAGCTCGCCCGAAAAGGGAGCTGCGTCCTGGGTTCCCGGCTCGCGATCTGGCTTCTCGAGGACGCCGACCTCAAGGTCTACCTCGATGCGGCCATCCAGGTCCGGGCCCAGCGGATCCAGAAGCGGGAGGGAGGAAGCCTGGAAGAGATCGTCGATTTCACCAAGAACCGGGACGAGCAGGATCACGAACGCTACCGCAAGCTCTACGGCATCGACAACGACGACTACGGTTTCGCCGACATCGTCATCGACGTCGAGAGGAAGACGCCCGACGATATCGTCGACCTCATCATGGCGGCCCTCGCCTCGCGAACGCCGAATGGCTAGGGGGGAAGGGGAAGGCTTCGTGCTCGAGGCCGAGGCGGCCTGGCCGGGCCATGGCTTCGGAGCCGATTCCCGTTTTTCTCCCGAGGACTTCGAGGGCGCCGAGGTCGAGCGCTTCCGTTCCGTCGTCCTTGCCTACTACGATTCCTGCGGCCGGCGTTTTCCCTGGCGGGAGACGGACGATCCCTACCGCATCCTCGTTTCCGAGATCATGCTCCAGCAAACCCAAACCCATCGGGTTCTCCCGAAATACTCGTCCTTCCTCGAACTCTTTCCGACGGCCGGCGCCTTGGCCGCGGCTCCTCTCCGCGAAGTGCTCCTGGCCTGGCAGGGGCTCGGCTACAACCGCCGTGCGAAGTACCTGAAGGACTGTGCCGAGGTAATCGTGAACGAGCGAGGCGGGACCTTCCCACGGACCCCCGAGGAGCTCAAGGAGCTGCCCGGCATCGGCACCTACACGGCCGGCGCGGTTGCCGCCTTCGCCTTCGGACACCCGGTCGCCTTCGTCGAGACGAACATCAGGACCGTGTTCATCCACTTCTTTTTCCCCGGCATCGAAGGGGTGGGAGACCCCGAGATCCTGACCCTCGCGAGGAAGGCCCTCGATCGGGAGGATCCGCGGACCTGGCACTGGGCCCTGATGGACTACGGGGCCTGGCTGAAGGGGCTCTTCCCCAATCCGTCGAGGAGAAGCTCGCTCTACGTCAGGCAGTCCCGGTTCGAGGGCTCGCTCAGGCAGGCGAGGGGAGCCGTGCTTCGCGAACTTTCCGCTTCACGGGTTCTCGGCATCGCGGAGCTCGAGTCGCGCCTGGGCTTTTCCCCCGAGCGGCTGGCCAAGGCGATCTCCGGCCTCGAGGCGGAGGGCCTCGTCGCCCTCGGCGACGGCACGGCGAGGATAGCGGGCTCTCCGTAGCGCCGCTGGGGGTCCCCGCCTTTCCGCGCCCCGCTAGTCGTTCGGGTGGGCTTCCAGGATCCTCGCGTAGCCGGGCTTCAGCACGTCGTAGATGAGGCGGACCCGATCGTTGTAGTTGAGAAAGGCCGACTTCATCGCGTTGATCGTGAGCTTCTCGAGGTCCCGCAAGGTCAGATGGTAGTGTTCGACGGCTATCCCCATTTCCTTCGTCAGGTTCGTGTCGCTCATGAGACGGTTGTCGACGCCGAGGGCGACGCGGAAGTTGTTCCGGTAGTAGGCCTCGAAGGGATGTTCGTCGAATGACCTCGCGGCGCCGGTCTGGATGTTGGAGGAGAGGCAGCACTCCAGGGGTATGCGGCGGTCGCGGATGAAATTGGCGAGGCTCCCCATCTTTTCGATGCGGGAACCCGAGACCGTCATGTCCTCGACGAGCCTGGTCGCGTGGCCGATCCGGTGGGCCCCGCAGATCTGCACGGCCTGCCAGATCGACTCGACCCCGAAGGCCTCGCCGGCATGGATCGTGATGTTGAAATTCTTGCTCAGGATGTACTTGAAGGCCTCGAGGTGGCGTTTGGGCGGATGGCCGAATTCGTCGCCGGCGATGTCGAACCCGACGACCCCGCGGTCGCGGAAGGCCACGGCGAGCTCGGCCGTCTCGAGGGATACGGCCGCGTCCTGGTCCCTCATCGCGCAGAGGATGATCCCGTATTTCGTCCCGAAATCGCGCGCTCCCCGCTCGAAACCCTTGATGGCCGACTCGATTACGGCTTCGAGGGTGAGCCCCTTCCCCGTGAAAAGGACGGGGGCGAAGCGGAGCTCGGCGTAGGCGACATTCTCCCCGGCGAGGTCGCCGATCGCCTCGTAGGCGACCCGCTCGATCGCCTCCATGGTTTGCATCACGGCGATCGTCACGTCGAACCCCTCCAGGTAGAGGGCGAGGTTCTTGCGGTCGGCTCCCCGGTGGAACCAGGAGGCGAGCGCCGCGGGTTCCTTCACGGGGAGGGCGACCCCGTACTCGCCGGCGAGTTCGATGATGGTCGAGGGTCTCAGGCCCCCGTCGAGATGGTCGTGAAGCTCCACCTTGGGGAGCGATCGTATCGTTTCGAGGCTTATCATGGCTTTCAGTATACGAGGGGAATCTCCGTTTATCAACGGGAATCCCGCTCCTGGCTGCCGCCAGGGCCGGAGGATCGGCCCCGACCGGGACGCAAGGTGGGGGCCGATCGCTCGCACTTTACGGCCTGCCCCCGTACGCCGTATACTACAGGCGAAATGGAAACCCTAACCGACCGGATCGACCGGGTCCGCGAGCGAATCTCCTCATCATGCCTCCGGAGCGGACGGAACGAGGGCGAGGTGGAGATCATGGCGGTGACGAAAACCCACCCGCTTTCGGCCGTCGAGGCCGCCTACTCCGCCGGGATCAGGATTTTCGGCGAAAACCGCGTGCAGGAAGCGGCTTCGAAGATTCAGGCGTTTCACGATGGCCATCCCGACGCCCAGGCCTCCTTCCACATGATCGGCCACCTCCAGTCGAACAAGGCGAGGGACGCCGCGTCCCTCTTTTCCTGCATCGAATCCGTCGACTCGATCGAAACCCTCGCATCCCTGGAAAGGCGGACCGCCCTGGCCGGAACCACCCTCGACGTCCTCTTCGAATTCTTCACCGCCGACGAGGATACGAAAAGCGGTTTCAGGACCGAGGACGGATTCTGGGGCGCCGTCGAGACCCTCGGGAACTTTCCCCACCTCAGGTTCAGGGGCCTCATGACCATAGCCCCTTTCGTCAGGGACGAGGCGAGGCTCAGGGAATCCTTCAGCCGCCTTCGAAACCTCCGGGACCGGGTCAGGTCGCGGTTTCCGTTCCTCGATTCGTCCGTCCTTTCGATGGGGATGAGCAACGACTTCGAGTTCGCCGTCGAGGAGGGCGCGACCATTCTCAGGCTCGGTACCGTCCTTTTCGGCGAGCGGGATTATTCCGAATGAGGGCGGCTCTGTCCCCGGGCGGATTGTTCTCCGCAATCCGTCATCCCGCCTCGTCAGGGCCCTTCGGCTCGAGAACGGCACTCCTCCTCGCCTTTGTCCTGGCCTTATCCGCAGGCTCGGCCCTGTACGCGGACGATACGGCCACCACCGGTTCGACGACGACCACAGGCTCTACAACGACGGGCACCTCGACCACAGGCACGACGACGGGCACGGGCACGACCACGACCCAGTCTGCGGCGACCGGTTCCTCGGCGACAGCCGTTTCGACCGTGGCCCAGCCCGAGCCCTATCAGAAGGAAGAATTCCCCCCCTGGGCCCTCGACCTCAGGCGGGGGGAGATCATCGCCTTCGGTTCCCTGCCCTTCACGCTGTTCGCGACTCGATTCGGTTTCGATACCTACATGTACTACTCCCACAGCCAGGCCTCCGAATACGCCCCCTGGCCGTTCAAGAACGAGGGCTCCTACTCCCCCACGCTCAGGCAGGCGGGAGGGGTTCTCCTCGCCGCGGCGGTCTTCTCGATCGCATGCGCCTCGATCGATTACTTCATCCTGAAGAACCGAAAACCGAAGCCGAAGGGCGACAGCGTCACGATCCAGGATATCCAGAAAATGCAGGGGGCTCAGAGTGTCGACTCTGGTACAGCTGGTAAATGAGGAAGATGCGGCGGGGATGAGGGCTGACCGCTATATCGCTGAGCGTTTGAAGATCCTGACCCGCTCCCAGCTCAAGGCCAGGAACGCGGTCATTCTCGTCAACGGTAAGGCGGGAAAGCTCTCCCATGTCCTCAAGACCGGCGACCGCCTCGAGATCAGTTTCGACGACGTCGCCCCGACCTGGCTCGAGCCCGAAGACATCCCGCTCTCCATACTGTACGAAGATGAAAACGCGATCGTCATCGACAAACCCCAAGGCCTCGTCGTCCACCCCGCCGCGGGAAATCCGACGGGAACCCTCGTGAACGCCCTTCTCCACCACGTCGGAAAGGGTTTTCTCGGAGCGGGGGAATCCTCCGGGGTGAGGCCCGGGATCGTACATCGCCTGGACAAGGATACCTCGGGGGTCATCGTCGCCGCGAAATCCCCGGAGGCCCAGGAATTCCTTTCGAGCCAGTTCCGCGAGCGGCAGACGACGAAAGCCTACCTCGCCATCGTGAAGGGGGCCCCCGAGGAGACTCGCGGCACCGTCAAGACCTGGCTTACCCGGGATCCAAGGCAGCGCAAACGCTTCGCCGTTTCGGCGGGGCATGGAAAGTACGCGGTTACCGGCTACCGGGTTATCAGGCGATACGGTGATTATTCGCTGATGCTCCTCCACCCGAAAACGGGGAGGACCCACCAGCTTCGCGTCCATCTTCAGTGGCTCGGCTGTCCCATCCTGGGCGATCCGATCTACTCGAAGCCCGATCGGCTTTTCCCTGGCGCGACGCTGATGCTCCACGCCTACCGTCTCAGGATAACCCTGCCTGGCCACGCCGAACGCTCGACCTTCACCGCGCCTCTTCCCTCCCGTTTCGAGGCCATCCTCGCCGAACTCGAGGCCTCGTTCCCGACCCGATGACGGTGTCCGTGTTATGAAGTGTAGGGAGGGGCTCTCGATTCTCGGTCAGATCGCCGTCGCCGCTCCCTGGGCGTGTTTTTCACGGTTCTGGGCCATGACGCAGAGCAGGGCATAGCCCGAGGAAAGGTCCTCGTTCTGCACGATGATGCCGTCCGCCACCTTGAGCCTCACGTTGGTGAAGTTCCATATGACGGTGATGCCGGCCGCGATAATCGCGTCGGCGACCGATTGGGCGTAGGTAGAGGGGACCGTCAATATGGCGGATCTCGCCTTGGTCTTGGAGAGTTCCTTCGAGATCGATTCGATGGGCAGTATCGGTACTCCGTGGACGACCCTTCCGACCTTCGCGGAATCGGTATCGAAGGCTGCCACGACATGAAGTCCGTGAACCTTGAATTCCTGGTGCCCGATGAGGGCGCTGCCGAGGTTTCCCGCCCCGACGAGAACGGCGTCCCGCGAAAGATCCCAGCCGAGGAAGTGCTCGATTGCCAGCACAAGATCGCCGATGGGGTAGCCTTTTTTCGGTTTGCCGACGATTCCCGTGATGGCCAGATCTTTCCTGACCTGAATGGGCTCGAGGTTGAGTTCCTGCGCGATAACCGTACCCGATATGAAGCGGTCGCCCGTTTTCTGGGCTTCCCGTATGATGTGCAGGTACGAGGGCAGTCGTCTGATCGAGGGGGTTGCATTTAGTTTCTGCTTAACCATTAAGGCTCCTTAAGCGGCGTCTGCGGGGTGACGGTATCTACGATATAATGATATCGATAAAAAAGTCAAGAAAAATTGTTGATTCGCAGGGGGGCTCAGACCTCGTAGCTTGCTACGAGGTCGTTGATCGAGGGTTCCTCGTTTCGATTCGGCCGGGATGGGATAAAAAAGAGCCGCCGGGGAAAAAGGAGGAAAACCCCGACGGCTTAAGCTGATGTCGCTCTGATTGATAAACCACTATACGCCGCAAAGGTAACAAGTTCTAGTAGGATTATGCAAAAATTCGGAGAAATTGTATAAATATTACGATTTTATGCATAAACAGCGTATTCAGCCCGGTTATATCCGCCGAACGGCCTTCCCTGCAGGCGGCCATCAGGTTCCGTGCGGCCTTCTCGCAGTCCCTCGCGCACAGGATGCCGAGGCTTCCCGCGATGGTATGCGCGGCGTTGCCGACCTCCTCGAGATTGCCGGACTCGACGGCCTTGTTGAGGCGGGATATCTTGTCCGGGATGTTCTTCAGGAAAAGCCTGATCGATTTCAGCAGGAATTCGTCGTTCCCGTTGAAATTCCTGACGACCTCCTCCACGTCGAGGGGATCGTCGGAACGGGGCAGGTAGGAGGAGGGGAGGAAACGGGGGTGAGCCGCGACGAGCTCCCTGACGGCCGTCAGCAGGCTCTCGTTCTTGACCGGCTTCTTCACGATCCTATCCGCCCCCATTTCGATGATGGAGTCCGTGTCCTCATCGAGGGAATAGGCGGTCAGCGCTATGATCGGGATTCTCGGGTCGAGCGCTATGCCATCGGCGTTTCTCACCGTCTTGATGAGGGTGTAGCCGTCCAGTTCGGGCATCTGGATGTCCGTGACGAGAAGCCTGGCGTCGGCCTCCGGGTCGAGGAGAAGGTCGAGGGCGAGCTTTCCGTTCTGGACGGAAACGGTATCGTAGCCCTTGCCCCTGAGGACCATGACGAGGTATTCGCGGGTGATTTCGCTGTCCTCCGCGATAAGGATCCGCCCGGGGTTCGACGATCCACGGGATTCCCCGGCTTCAGGCCTTCCGGATCGGTCAGAGGAATCGGCGGATGCGAGAACGGGAAGCAAGTCCGCCGGCCGATCGGCGTCCCCGTTTTTCGTGCCGGGTACGGGAGGCAGGTCGCTTCCCGGTGGCGGCGGACCCGAATTCATCATGGCGGATTTCTCCTGCGCCGGAACGCACCCTTTCCGGTTTCTGCCTCGAACGAGCCTCGAGACGCCGAAGAGCAGGCATGCCGACGCGAAGCCCGCGAGGAAGCATCCCCCGAACCGAAGGACGGAGTTCCCCGATGACGAACCCGCCTGCACGAGCGCAACCGGTATGGTGAGAAAGGCAGGTATCATGATCGAGCGGGCCCTGGAAGGAAGCATACTACCAGTATGCCCCCAGTATTGCAGAAAAACAACGCGGAAAAAATCCATCAACCGAAAGCCGGCGAGGGCCGCGATACATCGTGAACGACCCCGAAAGTCCGGGTCGTTCACGACCGGGGGACCGTCGTTAGTCCTTGTGGTCTCCATATCGCCGCTCGGGGATGGCTCTCGTCGCCTGTCCCGAGGCGCTGAATTCGGGAGAGAGGAAGAGGGAGCAATAGCAGTGACCGTGTTCCGCGATATCGGGTCTGGCGTAGGCGCAGGGGCAGATGACGTCATCGTCTTCCTCCCTGGAACCCTCCGTATCCCGGCAGGGGCAGAGGAAATATCCGTAGCGGTTATAGTTTTTCGCCAGTCCTTCTATGAGCATTCCGTAGAATTCATTGTCCGGGTTCAGCTCCCATCCCTGTTTCTGGGCTACCATCCGGGCGAAAAGGTCGGTGTTCTCGAAGTCCTTCTTCGGTCTCATGTCACCCGACCTTGAACGTCTGTTTCCAGTCCGGCTCAATGAATCCCACCAGGGTGTCCTGGTCGTCGATCACCACGAAGGGAAAGGACACGTCTTTCTTGTACTGGCTGTGGAGTTCTTTCTTGACCTTGGTCTTGACCTCGATGGGGAGATCGTCGACGTAGACGAACGAGAAATCGATGGAATGGTCGCGCAGGAACTGGAGTCCGCGACGACAAAATCCGCAGGTCGACAGGGCGTAGACCGTCACGTTTCTGTCGTGTACGGTTCCCTCTTCATGTGTGTATTCAAGATAATCAAACATCGGGATCCCTCCTCGTTGCGAGGATGATTATAGGACATCGCGGTGCCGTATTCAACGGGAAGTCGGTCGGAGAGGCTTGAAAAGCTTTGCATTCCCCCGCTTTTTCATGTACACTCGTTCCCATGCCGACGGTTCCGCGCTTTTATCGTGTCTTTCTGTCGATCGCCCTCCTCGCGCTCCCGTTCCTTTTTTCCTGCTCGGGTAAACCGCCCCAGGTACATGCCATTTCCTTCCAGCTCAGCCTGTTCTCCTCCGATGTCGGAACCGACGGGAAGGGGTCGTCTCCGCCCTACGAAAAGCTGTCCGTTTTCGCGCAGACGACGGATGAGGACGGCCTCAAGAATCTGGATTCGCTGTACATCATCAACGACGGCGCGGGGCTCTACTGGAAACTCACGCCGGCGACATGGATCGAGAAAGAGCAGAGCGGGGATACCTGGATCGGGACGAACGGCATTCGCATGGCGGATTTCTCTCCCCTGCCTCGGGGCGGCTACCGCTTCCTCATCCTGGACAAGGGGGGCCAGCGCGACGAGAGGGAATTCAAGCTCGCCGCCGGCTCGCCGATCACCGCCGCGATGCCGGGTTTCGTCCTCTCGGGCGAGTCGATCACCATCAGGTCGCCCTACGAAAGGACCGTGCTCTACGTCCTTGACCGAGCGGAGAATCCCATCAAGACCGTTCCCGTCCTTTCGGGCAGCTTTCCCCTTTCCTCGGTCATCCAGGGGGAGGAGCTGAACCGCGCCTACGCCTTCCTGCTCGCCGCCTTCGATGCCAAGGGAAACGTGGGGCTCCTGATCGAGAAACGGCTCCCCGTCCGGTCTCAGGGGAGTGCGGCAGGCGGCACGCCTGAAAACGCATCGGCGGGCAGAGGAACGGCCGGAAGCGGCGCGGCGGGCAGCGGGTTGACGGCGAATGTGGCCCCGGCAAGCGGGCAGGACGGGGCTCAGGTCCCCGAGGCTGGCGCACCGCCTCACCGGTTCCCCGGAAAAGCGCCCCCGTGAACCGCGCTCGGGAAACGACGCCGAGCGGGCTTTTCCCTCGATTGCCATCGGGCGCCGTTTCCCCTACAATGGCCCCATGAATTCTTCGGACGAAACAGAATACCACATCAAGAGCTTCGCCATCCGCTCGAGCCGTATGCGCGATTCGCAGAAACTTGCCTATCAGGAGTTCGGCGGGGATTTTCTCCTCAGCCTTGGCAAGGCGCCGTTTTCCTCCCCTTCGGTGTTCGGAAACGGAAAGCCCCTCGTCGCCGAGATCGGATTCGGGATGGGGGATGCGAGCCTCGAGATCGCGGTCGCGAACCAGGAGACGAACTACATCGGCATCGAGGTCCATCGCCCCGGAATCGGGAAGCTGCTCGGAGGGATAGGGAAGTCAGGGATCGCCAACATGCGCATCATCGAAGGCGACGCCGCGGTCGCGTTCCCGGTAGCCTTCGCGGACTCCTCCCTCGCGGGCATCCATGTCTTCTTTCCCGATCCCTGGCCCAAGGCCAGGCACCACAAGCGCCGTCTCATCCAGACGCCCTTCGCCACGCTGCTCGCCCAAAAGCTCATTCCGGGCGGCTACCTCTACTTCGTGACCGATTGGGAGGAGTATGCCGAGTGGAGCCTCAAGGCCCTTTCCGCCGTTCCCGCGCTCCGGAATGAATTCCCGGGCTATGCCCCCCACCGCGACTGGAGGCCGCTGACCAAGTTCGAGAAGAAGGGAGCCGCGCAGGGAAGGCCTTCCTTCGAGCTCTACTTCGTCAGGTCGGATTCCGCCGCCGGCCCTTCGGGGCGATGAGGATCGTTTCGCCGAACCGGTGTTCCTCGGTCGTCCGCCGCCGACATGAATATTTATCGCGAAGCAGAATACCTATACGCGACAACATGCCCCTTAGCTCTTGCTACGGGGTATTTTGTTCCCTGCCTACTTGATTATTATGCAATAGACCGTCATATTAATGCATAATTATACATGAGCAGGGGGAATATATGGAATCCGAACTGGAACGGGCCTTTATCGATTCAATGGCGGAGAAGACGGTAGCGGCCGACCGCATTGACCCCGAGCTCTACGAACGCTTCAATGTAAAACGCGGACTGAGGAATGCGGACGGCACCGGAGTCCTGGTCGGCCTGACCGAAATCGGCGACGTCCACGGCTACATCATCGACGAGGGCGAGAAAATCGCCGTGCCCGGAAAGCTTTTCTATCGAGGCATCGACGTCGAGGACATGGTCAAGTCCTTCCAGGCCGAGGGGCGGTTCGGATTCGAGGAAACGGCCTACCTGATCCTCTTCGGAAACCTCCCGTCTAAACCGGAACTGGACACCTTCACCAAGATACTCGGCGAGAACCGCGAGCTGCCCGACAATTTCACCGAGGACATGATCTTCAAGGCCCCGTCCCAGAACATCATGAACAAGCTCGCGCGGGCCACCCTGGCCTCCTACTCCTACGACGAGAATCCGGAGGACAACTCCATACGGAACGTGCTCAGGCAGAGCATCGAGCTCATCGCCCGCTTCCCGACGATGGCCGCCTACGCCTTCCAGACCAAGCGTCACTACTATGACAAGGAAAGCCTCTACATCCATTCGCCCTGCGCGAACCTCCAGACGGCCGAGAATCTCCTCTACATGATCAGGCCCGACAAGGCCTACTCGAAGCTCGAGGCGGAGCTTCTCGACCTTTCCCTCGTCCTGCACATGGAGCACGGCGGCGGAAACAATTCCACCTTCGCCATCCACGTGGTTTCATCCTCGGATACCGACACCTACAGCTCCATCGCCGCGGCGATCGGCTCGCTCAAGGGCTCCAAGCACGGCGGCGCCAACATCAAGGTCATCCAGATGATCGACGACATGAAGGCGAACGTGAAGGATTGGGCGGACGAGGAGGAGGTGAAGGCCTATCTCCTCCGCATCCTGGCGAAGGATGCCTTCGACAAGAGCGGCCTCATCTACGGCATGGGACACGCGGTCTACACGATCTCGGATCCCCGCGCCGTCGTCCTCAGGGAGAAGGCGAAGGAGCTCGCGGCGGTGAAGGGGATATCCGACGAGTTCAACCTCTACAGCCTCGTCGAGCGCCTCGCGCCCCAGGTCCTCAAGATGAAGAGCGACAAACAGATCGCCCCCAACGTCGACTTCTATTCGGGCTTCGTCTACCGGATGCTGAACATCCCCCCCGAGCTCTTCACCCCGCTTTTCGCGATCTCCCGCGTCGTCGGCTGGTGCGCCCACCGGATGGAGGAGATCGTCTCCGGCGACCGGATCATCCGTCCCGCCTACAAGCACGTGATGAGCCGCCGAACCTTTGTGCCGATGGGAGACAGGTAGACGGCTCCTTCGCTATCCCCGAGCGGGGAAGCGGAGGACGGCCGTCGTGCCTCTGCCCCGTTCGCTCCTATAGGTCAGGCCGTAGTTTTCACCGAAGGTTAGCTTTATCCTCGTGTCGATGTTCCTCGCCCCGTAGCCGGCTTTCGTGCCGATCGGGGCGTTCGGCTTGCGAAGCAGGTTGGCCAGGACCTGCGCATCGATACCGACCCCATCGTCCTCAACCACGATCTCGATGGTCGGGGGATTCTCGCTTCGCCCCACTCGGATCGTTATCCGACCGCGGCCCTCGGGTTTCTCGAGGATGCCGTGAACGATGGCGTTCTCGACGAGGGGTTGCAGGGTTATCTTGGGGATGGAGCAGGGGAGGGCAGCCTCGTCCGCCTCGACGCGAAGCTCTATGCAGTTTTCGAACCGGATGTTCTGGATGAGGAGGTAGGTTTCGACGTGCTCAAGCTCCTGGGCAATCGTTACCGTTTCGGCACCGCCGCTTAGGGAGAGCCTGTAGAAGCGCGAGAGCGCGGTGACGGCCTCGGTGATCCGCGGCGCGCCATACCGCAACGAAAGGCAGTTCACGAGGTCCAGGGTGTTGTAGAGGAAGTGCGGGTTGATCTGCGCCTGAAGGGCCTTCATTTCAAGGTTCTTGATCTCCTGTCCGAACTGGTAGCGTTCGCTCATGAGGTCCTGGATCCTCGAAACCATGCTGTTGAAATTTACGGTGAGTTCGCCGATCTCGTCCCGTCCCTTCGCCTCAAGGTGAATGTCGAACTTTCCCTTGCTTATGCGACGGACGCCGGAGGTGAGCCGCCTCAGGCGAGAGGTGCTCGTGTTCGCGACAAGGAGGGCGAGTGGCAGGAGAAGCGGGAGCATACAGAGGAGAACGAGGGACATTTGCCGCCTCGTCCTGTCGCCGAAGGCCGTTATGTCGCGGTAGGGCACGAGCAGGGCAAGCCTCCAGTCGGTGTTCCTGATCGGCACCTGACCCGCGAGGTAGTCGACCTTTCCGGCTGTCATTTTTTTCCAGCCCGGCGTGGGGGGACAGAGGGACGAGATTTCATTGGGCGATGGGTTCGGCTTTGCGGCTCGCCCCGAGAGGGCGATGACGGAACCCTTTGAGTTCACGATGAAGGCGAAGGCCGCCGGCGTGAACTCGGCCTTGTCCAGTATGTCTTCGAGTATCCTCCGCGGTATGTCGGCCCTGATGGCCCCGATCGTCGTCCTCAGGTCCTGCTCGTCCGGTATCCGTCTCATGCAGTAGAACAGGGGATCGGAGAGGTCTTGGGCGATTCCCCGTTTCGTGAATGATCCGGGGGGAAGCCAGGTGAGCGCGATTCGCTCCCCGATCGTCGTTCGATACCAGTCCTCGCCGTGAGCCGAATCAAGCCTCATGAACTCGCCGGTTTCCGTGAACGCGGCGATGCCGCGCGTCATGTACATCGCGATCGAGGCGATGTCCGGGTCGTCCTGGTACATGGCGAGACGCGCGGTTCTGAGTCTCGTGGCGTCCATGCACCAGTCTCCGAGGTTTTCACGGTAGGGTTCCGCATCGCGCGTGAAAACCGCCTGGAGCTCGGTCCGTTCGGCGGCGAAGTCGAGGGTACGCTTGAGAGCGTCGATGCGCGACTCTATGAAGAAATCGGTTTGCATGAGGACCTGGTCGGCGGTGTGGGTTCCGAAGTCCTCGGCTTCCCTCGCGGTCTGATGGAGAACGACCCCCGTGTAGACGACGAACGGCACAAGGATCAGCGCGAGGAAGAGGAAAAAGAGCTTGTATTTGATGGAAAAATAGGAAATCGCTGGGACTTTCATCGGCGGAACCGCTCCCGGTATTCGGATGGGGTTATTCCCGTCCGCTTCTTGAAGATGAACGAAAAATAATTGACGTCCCTGAAGCCGACCTGAAGTGCGATGGTCTGAAGCTTTTCCACGCTCGCTCGCAGGGTCTCCCTCGCTTTTTCGATCCTGAACTCGGTGATGAAGCCGTTCACGGTCGTGCCGCAGACCTGCTTGAAGATCGTGCAGAGGTAAGCCTCGCTCAATCCGACCTGCGAGGCTATCATGCCGACGCTGAGGTCGGGGTCGGCGAACCGCTCCCGGATAAAGAGCCTGATGGCGTCTATTCGGCGCTGAAGCTCTCCGTGGCCTGCGTCCACATCGAGCCTATCCTCCGCCATTTTACCGACAATGTCGACGAGGTCTGAAAGGCTCGCGGCGTTCTGCACGGCGCGTTCGTAGCTTCCCCACTCGCTTTCCGAATCGGCCGGATTGTTGCAGGGAAAGGCCTCGAAGATCGTCCTTCCCGCCTCCTCGAAGGCCCTTCGCGCGCCGGCGATGTCGCGGCTTCCTGAATCGAGGATGGCGGTGGCGAAATCCCCGAGCTCTCCCTCGATGGATTTTGCGCTTCTCGCTGCCGCGTGGAGGCGAATCGTCTCGCGGAGGCTAGGCGGCAGCCCCTCGATTCCGGGCGAGTCGGGAAAAACGGCGAATACCTGCTCCGACGGGTGAAAAAACCGTCCGTCAAGCGCGCGTTCCGCGGCCTTCAATAACGCGGCGATGCGACCGTCGGCCGTCGCCGAGCCGGGGGCCGTAGCGAGCCCGATGGCGATGCCGAAGGCTTCGCCCCAGACGATATCGATTCTGGATGCAAGATCCCGCAACTCGGTCTCGATGGCCCCACCCGCATGGCGCCCGTCCGCGAACAGGGCCACGCGGTTTGGCCCGAAGGGGGCCGCGACGAAGCCAATCGCGTAGTTTTCGTCGCCGTTCAAAAAGCGCAGGAACGAGTGGGTTATCGCCGGCCTCTGGTAGTCGTCGTTCTCCGTCGCCCTCCAGTCGAGCTCGATGATGGCCGCGGCGACGGTGTCCGACAGAAACGCGCGAATGAGCGTTTCCCCGTAGCGCCCGGTAAGCCGGCCGATATCGGCCCCGGGAAGCAGCAGCTCGGCCGCGAAGTCCTGGCGCAGGAGTGGCGCCGTCTCCGAAAGCCGTTGCAGGGCGGTGTCCGTTTCGTGGCGCGATTCGGCGCGTTCCAGCACCGCGCCGACGGCCGCCTTTACCGACGCCGAGACCTGGGCGATGTCGATGGGCTTTTCGATATAGTCGGCGGCGTGTACCCTGATCGCCGCGCGCAGGTACTCCTTATCCGAGTATCCGCTCAGGAAGATGATGCCGCAGTCCGGGTATCGGTCGCGGACCGCGAGGGCGAGTTCGATCCCGTTCATTCGGGGCATGCGAATATCGCAGATCATGATGTCTGGAGGGAAGCCGCCGAGGCCGGCCAGGGCCTCGATCCCGTTTCCCGCGACGCGGACGGAGTCGACGCCAAGCTCTCTCCAGGGGATGAAATCACGCAGGACTTCGCGGGAATGCTTTTCATCTTCGACAATGAGTGCCATCACCATGCCCAACTCTACCCCGGTCCTTGACGGCAGTCAAACGATAAGGACCGCGAAAACCTCGGTTTTCGCGGGGCACCGTGTATCGACCGAAAGAAAACGAAGACGATCGAAAAATTGTCGGGGTGTACAGGTTCACGATGCGGGTTTGTAATAAGGCATGGCACTATCGAGACATCGCATCCTTCATGATGTATCGCAAAACTGGCGTCTCTACCTGATGTTCGCGCCGGTGGCGCTCTACTTTATCATCTTCGCCTACGTGCCGATGGCCGGCATCGTGGTCGCGTTCAAAGAGTACAACTATCGCGGCGGCATCTTCGGCAGCCCCTGGATCGGGTTCGAGAATTTCAAGTTTTTTTTCGGCTCGGGAAAGGCCGTCCAGGTGACCGTCAACACCCTCCTCTACAACGTGGTGTTTCTCGCGGCCTATAGCTTTTTCTCGATTCTCGTCGCGATCCTGATATCGGAAATGACGGGACGGTGGTTCAAGAAGGTATCGCAGACGATCCTCTTCCTTCCCTATTTCATCTCATGGGTTACCGTGTCGGCTTTCGTCTACAACATCTTCAATTTCGAGTACGGCCTCGTCAATACCTTCCTGAAATCGATCGGCTCCGAACCGATCAACATCTACAGTAACCCGTCCTGGTGGTACTTCATCCTTCCCCTGTTCTATATCTGGAAGTGGGTCGGGTTCGGGAGCGTCCTCTATCTTGCGACCATTTCGGGGATAGACCAGGAGTGCTACGAGGCGGCGACGATAGACGGGGCGAACGCGTTCCAGAAGATTTGGTACGTGACCCTGCCCCTGATCCGGCCGACCATCGTCATCCTGGTCTTGCTCGGCGTCGGGCGAATCATGCGCGGAGAGTTCGACATGTTCTACCAGCTGATCGGCAACAACGGCTTCCTCATGGACGCGACGGATATCATCGACACCCTGGTGTTCCGTTCGCTCGTGGGAAGCCAGGACTTCGGCATGGCCTCGGCCGCGGGGCTTTACCAGTCGGTGCTGTGCTTCGTCATTCTGATGGTCGTCAACGCGTTCGTTCGCAGGTACGACGAATCCCAGGCCTTGTTTTAGCATCGGGGGGAACATGATCAAACGAACGAGCGATTTCTACGCCCTGAACGCGATAGCCTACCTCGTCGTCGGCATCCTCGCCGTCCTCGCCGTTTTTCCCTTCCTGGTGCTGACCGTCAATTCCTTCGCGTCAGAGCACGAGATCATCAATGAAGGCTACAAGTTCTGGCCGAAGGAGTTTTCATCCGGGGCCTACGACATGATATTCAAGAATCCCCAGCGGATAATCCGGGTCTACGAGCTCACGATCTTCATCACGGTCGTCGGAACGGCGGTCTCGCTTTTCCTGTCATCCATGGCCGCCTTCGTGCTTTCGAGGAAGGAGCTCAGGTACCGGAACGCGCTCGCGTTTTTCCTGTACTTCACCCAGCTTTTCAACGGCGGCCTCGTGCCCTACTACCTGCTCCTGTCCCGCAACCTCCACCTTTCGAACAGCATCCTCGTGCTGCTTCTGGTGCCGATGTTCAGCGTGATGAATATCCTCATCATGCGGAACTATATGGCGAACTCGATCCCGGCCGCCATCCTCGAGTCGGCCACGATCGACGGTCTCACTGAGCCCGGTTGCTACGCGAGGATCGTGCTGCCGCTTTCCACGCCGGTCCTCGCCTCGATCGGACTGTTTACCGCCCTCGGCTATTGGAACGACTGGTGGACGCCTATGATGTTCATCCAGAAGGAGGCGCTCTATCCACTGCAGTACACCCTCTACCAGCTGCTCGCGAGCGTCAACTTCAGCGCACAGATGGTGAACAACGCCCCGACGGTGAACTTGCCCAAGGAAACCCTCAAGCTCGCGATGACCGTGGTCGCGACGGGTCCCATCATCCTCGTGTACCCCTTCGTGCAGCGCTACTTCGTAAAGGGCATCACCATGGGCGCGGTAAAGGGCTAACGTGGCCTCGGAAAGCACGGGGTTTCTCGTTTTTCGGGGTTCGCATCGGCAATCGCGGGGGTACGCCCCCGATTTCGCAATTTCCATAAGGAGGAAATGATGAAAAAGAAGCTACTGTCGACCGTGGCAGTCGTCGCCCTTGTCTGTACCATGGGTGTCTCCGGTCTCTGGGCCGAGAACGAGACCCACCTGACCGGCTACCTGCTCGGCTCGGCGCCTTCGGGCCTGAACGATGTGGTCGCCGCCCTGAACCAAAAGCTGAAGGCCGACCTCAACGCGACGATGGATATCAACTACATCGGCTGGAACGAGCTGAGCTCGAAGTATCCCCTCGTTCTCGCCGCGGGCGAGAACATCGATTGGATCTTCACCGCCGACTGGTGCCAGTACATGACCCAGGCCGCGCGTGGGGCGTTCAAGGAAATCACCGTGGCCGACGTGCAGAAGTACATGCCCAAGCATTGGGCTGCCACGCCGAAACAGTCCTGGGGCCAGACCAAGGTCGACGGCAAGGGCTACATGATTACGACCGCAACGCCCGACCGCAAGGTAACCGTATTCGTCATCCGGGGCGACCTTCGCAAAAAATACGGCATCCCGCCGGTAACCAAATTCTCGGACCTCGGCCCCTACCTCGCGGCCGTCAAGAAGAATGAGCCCTCGATGGTCCCGATGAACCTCGACTCGGGCTTCGACGTGAGCTCGCCCTTCGGCTACGCGATGAACGATTTCGCGCCTCCCTATTGGAGCCTCCAGATCAGCCCATCGACCTCGGGGTTCCTCCTCGTCGGAAACTTTGAGGATCCCGCCCGCTCCTCCTATTCGATCCTCGAGGAGCCGTACAAGGCAGCCTTCGTCAAGGCGTCGAAGCTCATGAAAAAGTGGTACGATCTCGGCTACGTGAACAAGAACCCCTTCGCGAACACCGTGCGAAGCCTCGATTCCTTCACTCAGGGCAAGTCGGGCGTCGCGTTCACGAACTCGGTGAACGTCCAGGCGAACCTCAAGCAGATGCAGGACTCCGGCTTCGACCCCGAGATCATTCCTGCCGTCTGCTCGACCGGCCACTACCCGGCCGATGCCTTCACGAACAACGGCGTGGCCATCGCGGCCTCGTCCAAGGCCCCGGAGAAGACGATGCAGGCACTGGACCTCATCATGGAAGACCCGGCCTACGACTATCTCGTCTATTTCGGCATCGAGGGCAAGAACTACGTGATCACGAAGGACGGCAAGGTCGGGCTGCCCGAGGGCGTGAGCGCCGAGCAGAACACCTATCCCCCCGATGCGGCAGGATTCTGGTTCACGAATAAGGACCTTTTCAAGCCGCTCGCGAGCTGGAGCGAGAAGTACCTCGCCCTCAAGAAGATGATACCGAGCTACCTCTATAACTCGACCTTCACCGGTTTCGCGTTTACCCCAGACAAGGTGAAGACCGAGGTCGCGAATCTCACGAACGTCATGACCCAGTACGCGAACCCCCTGTACATCGGTGCCGTGCCCGACGTCGACAAGGCCTTCGCGACCTATTCGCAGAAGCTGAAAGCTGCCAATATCGACAAGGTCGAGACCGAGATGAAGGCCCAGATCTCGGCTTTCTCGTCGGCGCAGAAATAGTCGCGTAGTTGTCCGTCGGTTCCTCACGGGCACCGACGGACGTTTTTTCTCGAGCCCATGATACACAGGTGGATGAATGGAAGCGTACTCGATTCGAATTGGAACGACGGACACGGATGTCCGTCAGGGCACGGATGTCCGTCCGGACACGGATGTCCGTCAGGGCCCAAGCCTTCCCGGCCTTTCGAGCCCGAATGGCGATCGGATCTCGGTTTCCCGCTCCAGCCTCGAACGGAACGGGAAGCCCTGGTTCGGCATTTCCGGCGAGTTCCATTTCAGCCGCTACGACGAGCGATACTGGAGGGACGAGCTGATCAAGATCCGGATGGGCGGGGTGAACGTCGTCTCGACCTACGTCTTCTGGAACTTCCACGAGGAGATCCGGGGCGAGTTCGACTGGACGGGCCGAAAGAACCTGCGGGCCTTCGTCGGGCTCTGCGGAAGCCTCGGGCTTTTCGTCATCGCCCGGATCGGTCCCTGGTGCCACGGGGAGGTGAGGAACGGCGGCTTTCCCGACTGGCTCTACGGCCAGCCATGGGAGCTCCGCTCCAACGATCCGGGCTACCTCGAGCGGGTCGCCATCCTCTATGGCCAGATCGGCATGCAGCTTTCCGGCCTGCTCTTCAAGGACGGGGGACCGGTGATCGGCGTCCAGCTCGAAAACGAGCACATGCACGCCGGCGCGCCCTGGGAGATGACGACCGGCATCAGCGACGAATGGCAGACGAGCGGCCGCGACGGAGGGGCCCATATCCTGAAGCTGAAGGAACTGGCACGTTCGGCCGGGCTCGAGGTTCCCCTCTACACCGCGACGGCCTGGGGCGGAGCGTCGGCCCCCGTGCCCGAGGTTCTTCCCCTCTGGGGTGGCTACGCCTTCCAGCCCTGGATTTTCTACGGCGACGCCGTCGAGCATCCCGCCACCCCCGAGTACATTTTCCGGAACTACCGCTCGAACGCCGTTCCGAAAACCTACAACTTCGAGCCGAGCTACAAGCCGGAGGACTATCCCTACGCCTGCTGCGAGATGGGCGGCGGCATGGAGTGCTTCTACCGCTACCGCTTCGTCCTCGAGCCCGAAAGCGTCGAGGCCATGGCCTTGGTCAAGACGGCGGGGGGCTGCAACTTCCTCGGCTACTACCTGTACCACGGCGGGACGAATCCCCGGGGGCGCCTGACCCCCTTCCTGAACGAGCACGCCGTGCCGCGGCTTTCCTACGGCTACCAGGCACCGCTCGGGGAGTTCGGCCGTCCCCGTGGCCAGTACGCGATGCTCAAGCCCATCCATTTTTTCCTCCATGACTTCGGCGAGAAACTCTGTCCGATGACGACCTCCCTTCCCGAAGGCGCGGAGGACGGAGGTCCGACGGATTTTTCCCGCCTGAGGTTCGCCTGCCGCTCATCCGGGGCCTCGGGCTTCCTTTTCGTCTGCAACTACCAGGACCACGCCGAGGCCCGGCCCCACGCGGGGGTTTCCGTATCCCTGGAGAAGGTGGACGGAGCCGTCCTCCGCGTTCCCCGGGAAGGCGGGTTTTCCGTCGGGCGGAACGTTTCCTTCATGCTGCCCTTCGGCTTCGACCTGGAGGGCCTCGAGCTCGAGTACGCGACGGTCCAGCCCGTCTCCCGGATCGAGGCCGAAGGCGAGCCCTGGTTCGTTTTCTTCAAGCCCGAGGGGGTGGAAGCCGAACTCGCCTTCGCTTCGGCGGAACGCGTGGTGATTGAAACCCTCGAAGGCCTCGTCGATCCCTCCTCCGGCGGGGCGGGCGTCGTCAGGCTCCCCGGCGCCGGGACCGCCGCCTTCCGGGCGACAGGGGCCGACAGAGGGCACCGGGGCATCCTCGTCCTCTCGCGGGTGGACGCGCTGGAGCTCTGGATGATCGGGAGCGGCAAGGATCGAAGGCTCGTCATCTCGAGTTCGGTCGTCCTCGAGGACGGGCCTGACGTCCGTTTCGAGCACGAGGGGAACGGGGAGGTCGGAGCCAGGGTGTTTCCCCCGCTTCCCTCCTCAGCCGCGCTGGGAAAGGCCGTCGCGCGAACGGGCAGGGAAGGCCTCTGGGAGGCCTTCCGGGTGAGGCCTGAGGCCCGCTCGCTTTCGCTCGGGATCGAACGGCGCTCGAGCCGCGTGGCCCTCGTCAGCGTGGAGCCCGGGAGCCTCGAGGGGCTGAAGCAGGCCTTCCTGCTCGTGGACTACTCGGGCGATATCGGGAACGCCTATATCGGGGATGAACTGGTCGCCGACGACTTCTCGAACGGGGCGCCCTGGGAAATCGAGCTCACCCGCCACCGCCGGGCCCTCGCCTCAGGTCCCCTCTGCATCAAGGTCACGCCGCTCAGGGCAGCCTCCCGCGTGGTTTCCGACACGCCGATGGCGGGCCGAAGCGAGATCGCATCGGGCGAGTCGGGCGAGATCAGGGAGATCACCTCCCTCGTTTCCCGCGACGTCCCGTTTTTCAGCCGGACGGCGGACCCTGGAGCCGGTAGCCGATCCCGGGTTCCGTGATGATGTAGTCGGGCCGGGCCGAATCCGCCTCGATCTTTTTCCTCAGCGAGGCGATGTGGACGCGGAGGCTTCCGTATTCCTCCTCGGCTATCGGCCCCCAGAACTCCCTCAGGAGCTGGCTTTGGGTGACTATCTTCCCGTGGTTCCTGGCGAGGTAGGAGAGGATCGAGTATTCCGTGGGGGTGAGCCTGACGTCCTTCCCGTCGACCGTAACCCTCCTTGAGTCGAGGTCGATCCTGAGCCTACCCACGACGATCTCCGTCTGGCCCGGGGAAGGCAGCCGGTGGCGCAGGGCCACGCTCATGCGGGCGAAGAGCTCCTCGAGGTTGAAGGGCTTGGTGAGGTAATCGTCGGCGCCCGCGTTCAGGAGCCCGACGATGTCGCCCTCCAGGTTCCTGACCGAAAGCACGATGACCGGTACGGTCGACCATTCCCTCAGCTGCCTGAGCACCTCGCCGCCGTCGATGTCGGGAAGGTTCAGGTCGAGGAGCACGATGTCGGGCTTCGCGGTCTGGACGGCCTGGAGTCCCTCGAAGCCTGTTGGCGCCTCGAATACGTCATAGTCCTTGCCGGTGAGGCTGATTCGGAGAAGCCTTCGGATCTGGGGCTCGTCGTCGATAATCAGTACCCGTTTCATCGTGCGCCTTCCTTTGGTCGCGGGTCGTTCGGCAGGGAAAAGGCGATCGTGAAGCCCCTCCGGCCGTCCCCCGCCTTCGTCTGAGGTTCCTGACCTCCGCCCCCCCTCACGGGCGGGGCCCCGTTCCAGGCCCGTATCTCGCCGCCGTGCGCCTCGACGATCCCCCTGCAGATCGAGAGACCCAGCCCCGTTCCCCCCGGCTTCGCCCCCCGGCCCCGGTAGAATTTCTCGAACAGGTGGGCGAGGTCCTCGGACGGAACGCCGGGGCCATCGTCCGAGACCTCAAAGCCTGTCCTGTCGGCCGTCTGGGAAACCCGTATGCATATCCGCGAGGCCTCCCCGGAATACCGGTAGGCGTTTTGGACGAGGTTCGTGAGCACCTGGGTGATCAGGCCCTGGTCGCAGTAGAGCGTGGCCTCAAGCCCCTCGGCGGCAAGCTCCACTTCCCGGCTCCCCCGGCCCTTCTCGAGGGTCTTGAGGGCGACCGAGACGAGGTCGGCGGGATCGGTTTCGGAAAGCCTCAGGTTGATCTTGCCCGACTCGAGCCGGTTCATCGAGAGGAGGTTGTCGACGATGCCGGTGAGCCGCTCCGCTCCGGCCATCATCTCGCCGACGAGCTCCCGCCTGGCCAGGGGGTGCTTCGCGATATCCTCGTCGGACAGGGCCGAGGCGCTTCCCTGGATGATCGTGAGCGGGGTCTTGAGCTCGTGGGATACCGAATCGAGAAGGAGCTTGCCGAGGCGCTCGGATTCCTCGACCAGCTCGCTCTCCCTGGCCGAGGCGGTGAGCAGCTCGCGTTCCATGGCGAGGGAAACGGTATGCAGAACGATGGACAGGAAGCGTTCGGTGTCGCCCGTCCAGGCCTTTCCGGGGGCGAGGGAAAGGCCGACCACGCCGACCGTTTCGGGCGGATTCCCGAGGGGCGCGAAATAGCAGGTCGACGAGCCCATCGCGTCGGTGCCGCGCCCCGAGCGGCGGCCCGTCTGGAGGCAGTGCCTCGCCGCGGTCAATTCCCTCTCCCCGAGTTCCGCAGGCAGGGGACCGGGGGGCACCGGCTCGAGATCGCCGGCCTTGTCCCGCATGAGCAGGAAGACCCTGGCGTCGAACGCGTCCTCGAGGAAGGCGACGCTCTTCCTCGCCGTTTCCCCGAGCCCCGGGGTTCCGGCGAGCTCGGTCGCGAGGGTGTTCAGGAGTTCGAGCCGGCGCTCGCGGACCGAGAGCAGCCTTTCGTTCGCCTTGAGCTTGCCCGTCATCCATCCCGAGGTCACGGCCAGGAGGATGTAGAGGACCAGCATGAGGGCGTCCTCGAGCTTGGAGATATAGAAGGTGTGGTAGGGCGGGATGAACAGGTAGTCCCAGAGCAGGGCGGAAAGCAGGGCGGACACGAAGAGCGGTCCCCGGCCGATGAAGAGGGCGATGATGCTGATCGTCGCGAGGTAGGGGACGGCGGCCCCCCAGTAGCCGACGAAGGGCGTGATCAGGGAATTGAGGACCGTCGTCAGGGCGACGACGGCGACGGCCGTCGCGTACTGTCTGGGCGGGGAGGAAAGAAGCCCCGCGACGGTTCTCCGCTTCCTCGGATCGTGAAGCGGCTTCTCCTGGACGGCCAGCACCGCGATGTTTCCCGACTCGGCCATGATCCTGTCGGTGATCGAACGTCGGGCGAAGGGATGACGCGGCGAAGGGGAGCCGCTTTTCCCCACGACGATGATCGAGGCTCCGGACCGGCGCGCGTGATCGAGGACGGCTCGGGCCACGTCGTCCGCGGGGATGTTCGAGACTTTCGCCCCCAGGCTTTTGGCGAACCCGAGGTTGTTCGCGAGCCTGGTTTTTTCCTCCTCGGTGAGTGGGTCGCCCGAATCGACGGTGATGCAGTCCCACTCCTCCTTGAGGGCGTAGGCGAGCTTCCTCGTCCAGCGGATGAGGTGCTCGCTGTTCGGGCTCCGGCTCACCGCGACGAGGATGCGCTGCGCACCGGAGTTCCTGGGGGGCGAGTCTCCCCTCATGATGTCCAGGGTCTGGTGGCTCGCGAGCTGGGCGGCCTCGCGGAGGGCGATCTCGCGGAGCACCGAAAGGTTCTCCCGGGTGAAGAAGTGGGTCATCGCCTCCTTCGAGGTGGCGCCTGAATAGACCTTGCCCTCGGAAAGCCGCTTGATGAGTTCCTCGGGCGGGATATCCACCATCTGGATCTCGTCGGCTCGGTCGAAAACCTCGTCGGGAACCCGTTCCCTCACCGGGACGAGGGTGACGAGCTCGACCGAATCGGCGAGGCTTTCGAGGTGCTGGATGTTCATCGTCGTGTAGACCGAAATCCCCGACTCGAGCACGTCGAGTATGTCCTGGTAGCGTTTGGGGTGGGTCATTCCGGGCGCGTTGGAGTGGGCAAGCTCGTCGACGATCAGGATCGAGGGACGCCTCGCGATCGCCGCCTCGGCGTCGAATTCTCGGAGAACTGTCCCGCGGTAGTCGACGAGCCGGGGCGGGATCCTCTCCATCCCGTCGGCGAGGGTTTCGGTTTCGGCCCTGCCGTGGGGTTCGACCCAGCCGACGACGACGTCCTCGCCCCGCTCGATAAGGAGCCTCGCCTCGCGGAGCATCGCGTAGGTCTTGCCGACTCCGGCCGACATGCCGAAGAAGATCTTGAACCGCGCGCGTTTCCTGCCCTCATTGGGGACCCGCTTCAGAAGCTCGTCGGGATCGGCCCTCCCCAGTTCACTCATGATGACCTCGTGTCGTTCAGGCTTCTCTTCGGAAACCCGGTTTCAAGCGCCAGGTTCAATCGTATCACATCCACCCTGCTTTGGGTGAGCGGGCCGTCGCGCATTTTCTCGGGAGCCAGGAAGCCGGAGCCGCCCGGCGACGAGGACCTCG
>DBTK01000012.1 GCA_002307015.1 Spirochaetaceae bacterium UBA1318 | reverse complement strand
ACGGTGCCGGCAAGTCCACCCTGATAAAGATACTTTCCGGGGTATACCAGCCCAACGCAGGGGCCGAAATCTTCATCGACGGAAAGAAGATCGAGGCTATGACTCCCCTCGAGGCCCTCAAGAAGGGCATCGTCGTCATCTACCAGGACTTCTCCCTGTTCCCCAACACGAGCGTGGCCGAGAACATCGCCATCACCTCGGACATCGGGAAGGGAACGAAATTCCTCAACTGGAGCACGATCAGGAAGACCTCCCACGCCGCCCTCGACCGCCTCGGCGTCGACATCGATATCGACCTGCCCCTCGGCTCGCTCTCCGTGGCCAAGCAGCAGCTGGTGGCCATAGCCCGGGCCCTCACCTACAACGCCAGGCTTCTCATCATGGACGAACCCACCTCGGCCCTCTCCAAGGGCGAGGTCGAGCTCCTGTTCAAGATCATGAGGAACCTGAAGGAAAGCGGCATCTCGATCCTGTTCGTCAGCCACAAGCTCGACGAGCTTTTCGCCATCTCCGACCGCTTCAGCGTCCTCCGCGACGGCAAGTACCTCGGCACCTTCGGCGAGGACGAGCTGGACGACGACCGCCTCATCTCGCTGATGGTGGGACGCAAGATCGAATACACGATCTACCCCAAACGGGCCCCGCTCACGGACAAGGTCCTCGAGGTGAGGGATTTCAACAAGGCCGGAAACTTCAAGAACGTATCCTTCCACGTGAACCGGGGCGAGATCCTGGGCATCACGGGCCTCGTCGGGGCGGGAAGAACCGAGATTCTGAAGGCCATCTTCGGCATCAACCGCCAGGATTCGGGCCAGCTCCTCCTCGAGGGAAAGGAGATCTCGATTTCATCGGCCCAGGACGCGGTCGCCCACGGAATCGCCTACCTGCCGGAGAACCGGCTGAGCGAGGGCCTGGTGCTCCGCAAGTCGATGGCCGACAACATCGCCGTCACCGTCGCCGACAGGCTGACCGACAGGCTCGGGCTCATCGACCGCGACAAGAGGCGGGAGCTCGTCGGGAAGTGGATCCAGACCCTCAACATCAAGCCGGCCTTCCCCGAAATGCTCGCGACCAAGCTCTCAGGCGGAAACCAGCAGCGGGTCGTGCTCGCCAAGTGGCTCGCCGTCGATCCCAAGGTTCTCCTCGTCGACGAACCGACGAACGGCATCGACGTCGGGGCCAAGGCCGAGATCCATAAGCTCCTGCGCGACCTCGCCGCGAGCGGGATCAGCATCATCATGGTATCCTCCGAGCTCCCCGAAATCCTCGCCATCGCCGACCGCGTGATCGTCATGCGCCGCGGCAAGATCTCGGCGGAATTCGACGGCGCAACGGTGACGCAGGAGGAGATCATGAACAAGGCCATCCTGGGCGTCAAGCAGCAGGCGACGAGGTGAACGTGATGAAAAACGCGAGGAACCGAACACTATGAAACTGAAAACAAAACTGAAACAGAACCGGGAATTCGGCATCTTGGGGATACTGATCCTCGTCTCGATCATCATCGCCCTGAACTCGAGCGCCTTCCTGACGGTGGAAAACCTCTTCGACATGCTCAAGGGCAACGTGGTCCTGGGCATCATGTCGCTCGGCATGCTCCTCGTCCTCCTGACCGGAGGCATCGACGTCTCGGTCGGGTCCATGGTCGCGGCGGTGACCGTCATCGTCGGCCAGTTCCTGATGCACGTGTCGGGAAACGTGTTCCTGGCCCTCCTCGTCGGCTGCGCCGCGGGAACGGCCATGGGCCTCGTCAACGGCGTGCTGATCGCGAAGCTCAGGATACCGCCGATCGTCGTCACCCTGGGCACGATGAGCATCATCATCGGGCTCACCCTCTACTGGACGAACGGCACCTGGATCACCGGGCTCCCGAAGAACTTCATCGATTTCGGCCGGCAGACGATAGGCTCCTTCTACCAGCAGGGCGACGAGATGATCGGCTTTCCCGTCCAGATCCTGTTCCTGGTCTTCGCCGCCATCCTCACCTGGCTCATCCTGAAGTACACCCTCGTCGGCCGAGGCATCTACGCGATGGGAGGCAACCGGGTATCGGCCGAGCGGGTCGGCTACAACCTCGACCGGATCACGATCTTCCTCTACGCCTACGAGGGCTTCATCGTCGGACTGGCGGGCGTCGTCCACACCTCGATCATGAGGCAGGTCGACCCGAACGCCTTCAACGGATTCGAGATGCAGGTCATCGCGGCCGTCGTTCTCGGCGGGGCGAGCACCCTGGGCGGCTACGGTTCGGTGCTCGGCACCATCCTGGGCGTGGCCCTGTTCACCGTGATCAACAACGGCCTGATCCTGATGCACATCCCGACCTTCTGGCAGAAGATCGTGGTCGGCATCGTCCTGATCGCGTCGATCGGCTTCGACGTGGTGCAGAAGCGGTACTGGGACAGCCATACGACCAAAGTCGATATCGAAGAAGCATGAAGCATGAAGCACCGGAGGATAGTGTGAAAAACAATGCGACCGTGAAATTCGTCCAGCGTTTCCGGAACAAGGAAGCGGTGCTGTTCCTGATATTCATCGGGGTCTTCGCCTTCATGTCGATCCTGTCCCCGCAGACCTTCCTGACGATGAGGAACCTCCAGTCGATGGCCTACCAGCTGCCCGAGTTCGGCATCTTCGCCATCGCCATGATGGTCGTCATCGTGACGGGAGGCATCAACCTCTCCATCACCTTCACCTCGGCCCTCGCCTCCATCGTGGGAGGCCTGGTGCTGGCGACGATGACGACGGCGGGAATCTCCCCCACCCTCACCATCCTTGCGGGACTGGGGGTCTTCATCCTCATCGCCCTGGCCTGCGGCATGGTGAACGGCTTCGTCGTCGCGACCATCGGGATCACGCCGATGCTCGCGACCCTGGGCACGAGCACCCTCTTTGAGGGCGTCTGCCTCAACATCACCAAGGGCGGGGCCATATCGGGTTTTCCCGACGCCTTCCTCTGGTTCGGAAACACCGCCATCCTCGGCATCCCCTTCCCGATGATCCTGTTCATCGTGGTGGTCGTCGTCGCCTACTACCTGATGGAGAGGAGCTCCTTCGGGCTCAAGGCCTACATGATCGGCTGCAACCCGACGGTCACCGCCTATTCCGGGGTCAGCGTGAAGAAGGTCCTCTACGGCGTCTACCTCTTCTCGGCGGTCCTCTGCGCCCTGGCGGGAATCCTCATGTCATCGCGCTACAACTCGGCGAAGGAATCCTACGGCTCATCCTACCTCCTGCAGAGCGTGGCCGCCGCCGTCCTCGGGGGCACGGACATCAACGGGGGCTACGGAAAGGTCGTGGGGACGGTGCTCGCCGTCATGATCATCCAGGTCATCTCGAGCGGACTCAATATCTTCGGGGTCAACCGCTTCGTGATCAACGTCATCATGGGGGGAATCCTGATCATGGTGCTCGCCCTGAACCTGATCAACACGGGTAAAAAGGCGAACGCGTAACAAGTTGAAAACATCCGGATCTATGTCCGGGTGAGATTGATAAGGAGGAGAAATGATGAACTCAGTAAAGAAAATCGTGCTGGCGCTCGTCGTGCTCGCCGCGGCGACCGGAATGGTCTTCGGGCAGGCGAAAAAGGTGACGATCGTCGTCATGCCGAAGCTCGTAGGCATCCCGTACTTCAACGCATCCGAAGTCGGCGCCAAGAAGGCCGGGGTCGATCTCGGCATCAACGTCATCTACACCGGTCCGACCACCGCGGATGCGGCCGAACAGGTCCGCATGCTCGAGGATCTGATCTCGAAGGGCGTCGACGCGATCTGCGTCGCGCCGAACGATCCCGCGGCCCTTTCCCCGGTCCTGAAGAAAGCGAAGGCAGCCGGCATCAAGGTTCTCGACTGGGATACCCCGGCCGACAAGAGCCTCGTCGACCTCTCGATCCACCAGATCGACGACAAGGTCTACGGACAGCACAACTGGGACCTGCTCGTGAAGGAAATGGGCGATACGGGCGATTACGCCGTCATCACCGGCGGACTCTCCGCCGCGAACCTCAACGGCTGGATCGACGCCGGCCTCGCCTATGCGAAGGTTAAATATCCCAAGCTCCACCTCGTCACCGACAAGGTACCCTCCGACGAGAAGCAGCAGGTCGCCTACCAGAAGGCTCTCGACCTGATCAAGGCCTACCCGAACCTCAAGGGCATCATCGGCGTTTCCACGCCCTCCCCCCTCGGCGCGGCACAGGCCGTGCAGGAAAAGGGCCTCAAGGCCAAGATCGCCGTCGTCGGCACGGCCCTCCCGACCGATTCCCGTCCCTACCTCGAGGACGGCTCCCTCCGCGTCGCGACCCTCTGGGATCCGGGCAAGCTCGGCTACCTCACCGTCGTCCTCGCGAACGACCTCCTGAAGGGAAAGAAGCCCGTCGACGGACAGGATGTCGCCAATGTCGGCAAGATCGGCGTCTGGGCCGACGGCAAGACGGTCATCATGGGGCCGCCGAGCGATTTCACGAAGGACAACGCCAAGAACTTCGCGTTCTAGCAGTCCCCGACCTCCAATTCGACAGCGGGCCGTCCGGAATCTCTTCCGGGCGGCCCGTTCTTTTTTTCGGTTTCTGACGACCACGAGGGGTCGTCGTTCCGTCAGACCGTTAGCAGGCTGTTGAAACACTTGATGCATTTCAACAGCCTGCCATGCAATTGCTCGCGTTTCTTACGAAATGCAGAGCAATTGCGACATTTGCGGTAGTGCTGAAAAAGCCTCTATAGGCTTTTTCAACACCCTGTCAGGTCGGGGTTCCCCGCGGCGAAGTGCTTGAGCATGACGATCGGGTCGCAGGAGGAGGGATTCGTGATCGTGACCCCCTTCTTCGCGGCTTCCTCGCTGACGAAGAACTCGTCGTTGGTCAGTTGCCCGTATCGGATGAGGGCCGGGC
>DBTK01000060.1 GCA_002307015.1 Spirochaetaceae bacterium UBA1318 | reverse complement strand
TCGATGAGGTTGCCCGAGAAGTTGACGTACTTCAGGCTCGGCGGGATGTTCGTGAGCTTGGGAAATTTCGTCAGGTTGCAGTCGGCGATCTGCAGGTATTCAAGCTTGGTGTTGCGGCAGAGGTCGAGGGTGTAGGTTGTCGCGGACCGATTAAAACCGTCGCAGGCCCTTAGCATAAGGGCCTTGAGATTTGGGAACTTTGAAAGATTTGGTAGTCGCTTAACATTACTACTCGTATCAACAATAATTGTTGTCATTTTCGTGTTCTTTTCCAAATAATAGAAATTATCAATATTTTGCATGAACATAAAGGTTGCCTTTTTTAATTCATTTAGTTTTTCAATTCCTGTGATACTTGCGATATCCTCTTTTTCAAAATAAATTTCGATTGATGATTTTGGCTCCAATATTTTCTTCTTAAAACCGTCGTGGGCGGTAAGTTCAAGCAGGATTTTTTCATCAGAAAAAGCAAGAATGGATGATTGGAAAAGTAGAATTATCAGAAATGAAAATTGTTTCATGATTCCTCGATCTCCTTTGTCGGCCGCAACGATAGATTATTTTCTAGGTAACGAAGGTAACGTTACATACGTGTATTTGTCTGACTTGTTGACAATGCTATATTGCAGAACGCCTTTATCTATAGTTCCATTGTTTGAGAACAAGGAATACGTTGGCCCCCCGCTATAAGTATAGAATTCGACATGGGTTTTCGTCGCGGATGAACCAGGGGTTACGCCGTAGAACGCCAGTCCTGCCGGCTGGAGCGGGGTCTGGGAACGCCCGCTGGAAAAACACTGCGAATAGATCTGGTTCACCGTCATGGTATTGTACGATATGAGTTGGCCGCTTTGCGAGACCATGTTGTAGCCGGCGGCGTAGGCGTTGTTGTTGGCCCTGATGTCGCACGAAGAGCCTGTCTTGGGGACCGATTGTGGGTAGGAGATGGGGACGTTCTGGGCGCTCTGGCCGGATGAGGAGCTTGAGCTTCCGCCCTTGCTCGAACCTTCGCTTTTTCCGCCGGCGAATGCGGCGGAGGCGAAAACCACGAGGGTGACGAAGAGGAGAAGTTTTTTCATGGGCTGCCTCCTTGCAGTGGTTTGGATGTTCGGTGCGGCCGACATCCGAGCTACACGAAGGAGGAGCCTGGCGATTCAACGGGAGGACGGAAATCCGGGAATTATGGTATAGTGATTCATGCACTATCAAACGATTCCGAAGACCGACCTCAGCGTCTCTGCCATCGCCCTCGGTACCGCCGAATTCGGCGCGGGCATTTCCCGGGACGAATCATTCGAGTTGCTCGATCGATACATCGAGCTCGGGGGGAACCTGATCGATACGGCGAAGGTTTATTCCGATTGGATCGAGGGTGAGAAGAGCCGAAGCGAGAAGGTTATCGGGCGATGGCTCGCAACCTCCGGACGCCGGGATTCCGTCGTCATTTCGACCAAGGGAGCCCACCCCGATCTGGCCACGATGGGTGTCGGGCGGTTGAAGCGGGAGGATATCGTCGCCGATTGCGAGGGAAGCCTTTCGCGCCTCGGGATAGATCGAATAGATCTCTACTGGCTGCATCGGGATGACCCCACGGTTCCCGTCGGGGAAATTCTGGGAACGCTCAACGATCTCGTCGGTTCCGGCAAGGTACGGTATTTCGGCTGCTCGAACTGGAACGTCGGCCGCATCGAGGAAGCCCAAGAATACGCGCGGATCCACGACCTCAGGTCCTTCGTCGCGAATCAGGTTCTCTGGAACCTGGCGAGCGATTTCATGAATTCGCAAGCTGACCCCAGCCTCGTCGTTTTCGACTCGGCGGCTCGCGCATTCCATGCAAAAACCGGCATGGCCGTTTTCGCGTATTCATCGCAGGCGAACGGCTTTTTCAGGAAACTCGCGGAATCCCGTCTGGACGGGGGCGCCGAAAAGACCTACCTGAACGATGCCAACCTGAAGCGGTATGCCGCGGCATCTAAAATCGCATCGGATCGACGAACCTCGATCTCGGCGGTCGCACTTTCATACCTCACGTCCCAGCCTTTCCCGACCATCCCGGTGATCGGCCCGCGGACCGTCGGGCAGCTTGTCGACAGCATGTCCGCCTCCTCCCTCGTATTGAACGAGGAGGAAATTCGCGAGCTTGAAGGAAATCCCGACGCATGATGAAACCGACAGTCCGCGGTTCAGCCTCCTTCCTCATCATGGCGCTTTTCGTCGCGGCCTGCTTCTATGCGGCCTTTTTTTTCGATTCCGGTACGCCTCGCATTCCCTCGGCTTCGGTGGCCGCGGTCGCTCCGGCGGGATCGGGGCCCATCATCTCGCGGATCGCGGTACTGGAAGACCGTCCGGGAAAGCTGGGCTTCGACCAGGTCCGTTCCTTTTCCCGGGCCAGGGGCTACGTTCCGCAGTCGTCCTCCCGGATTTTTCGCGGCATCACGAAATCGGCGTTCTGGATCAGGTTCCAGCTGAGCGGCAGATTCGTTGATGCCGCCGATTCCTTCCTCGAGATGGATAATCCGAACCTGTATGAAATCGAACTCTACCTTCCCGTCGCCGTTCCGGGCGGGGGCGCGACCTACGAACTGCGCAGGATGGGCCAGACGACGGACGTCCGGGACAAGGGGCTCCTGACGAGAAACTGGACGGTGCGGTTGCCTCGCGACCTTGTCGACGGCGAACCGGTTTACCTTCGCGTGAAGAGCGGAACGATCGTTTCGCTGCCCCTCGCCGTCGTCGATGCAGCCTACGTGGTCCGCAAAACGATCGCCCAGGACCTCGTGTTCGGCGCCTTCCTCGGCATCCTTTTAGCGATGATCTTCTATAACGTCCTTTCGTTCTTTATCGTCAGGAATACGAACTACATCTTCTATGTCCTTTACCTCGTCTTCATGCTCGTCTACCAGGCGAAAATCCACGGCTACCTTTACTACCTGGGGATTCCGTACGAGGCGGCCCGTATCCTGGTCTGGGTCTCGCTCAGCTGCGCCGGGTTCTTTTCCATCCAGTTCTCCCGGACGTTCTTCGAAACGAAGAGCCGGGTCCCCATTATCGATTTCCTGATGAAGACCCTGATCGTCGTTTTCGTCATTCAGGGGGTGATCGGGATTGCGGGATACGAGGACGTGGCGAATATCCTCGCCCACGTTTCGGGGCTTCTCCTGCCCCTGGCCATTCTCGTCGTCGCGGTCGTGCGGTACAACGACGGTTTCGCCCCCGCGCGCTACTTCCTTCTGGGCTGGATGGCGCTGTTCATGGGGGTATCCATCTGGTCGATATCGGGGTTCATTCCGACCCGTTCGCTGCCGTGGAACTATTTCCTCGTGCTGGGGACGGCGATGGAATCGATATTTTTCTCGGTGGCGATCAGTCGCCTCATACGGCAGCTCGTCGAGGAAAAGGAGCATCTCGCCGAACAGGAGAGGATCTTCAGAAACCTCGCCCATATCGACAGCCTCACCGGTCTCTACAATAAGCGCTACTTCACGGAGAAAATGGCCGAGCTCAGGAACTGCACGCCGGCCTTTCAGTTCTTTTCGGTCCTGATGCTCGACCTGGATTTTCTCAAGACCATCAACGATTCATTCGGCCACCAAATGGGCGATCGAGTCCTCATCAAATTGGCGGAAAAAATTTTCGCGAACGTCCGCAAGAGCGACGTGCCCTGTCGCTTCGGGGGAGACGAGTTCGCGGTGCTTCTGCCGGGGGCGGGGAAACAGGATGCGATCGCGGTCGCCGAAAAGATACGGGAAAGCTTTGTGAGGGAAAAATTCCTCGACTCGTCGGGAGAGGAGACCGGCGCGACGGTGAGCGTCGGCGTCGCGGCCCTGGAACCGGGCGAGATGCCCGAGAGCCTCGTCACCCGCGCCGATCGAGCTCTCTACGAAGCCAAGGAAAGGGGCAAGAACCGCATCGTTGCCGGCTAAAAGAGCTTCTCTGACGAATCAATAATTTTCTTCTCTTTTCGCGGTTTCGCGGTTTTGTGGTTTCGTGGTAATTCTTCTCTCAGGTAAGGAAAGACTAACCACGAAGATGCTATGAATTAAGC
>DBTK01000109.1:83720-83960 GCA_002307015.1 Spirochaetaceae bacterium UBA1318 | reverse complement strand
GCTCATCGGGCCCATCCTCAACGTCTTCCTCTGTCCCTTTTTCATCTTCGTCCTCAGGCTCGGAATCGTGGGCTCGGCCCTCGCCACGGTCATCTCCCAGGCCGTCGGCGCCGCGTGGGTATTGAGCTACTATCTGTCGGGCAAGAGCCTGCTGAAGCTCAGGGTGAGAAATTTCGCGCCGCGCCGCGAGATCGTAACCGGCATCATCGCCATCGGCTCCGCCGGGGTCTTCTCCGAATT
>DBTK01000109.1:81569-83478 GCA_002307015.1 Spirochaetaceae bacterium UBA1318 | reverse complement strand
ACGGCGCGGCCGTGTTCTTCTCGGAATTCGCGTCGGCCGTCATGAACGGCGTCATGAACAACCAGCTCGAGCGATACGGCGGCGATACGGCGGTCACGGCGATGGGGATCGTGTTCGCCCTCTCCAACCTGGTCTACCTCACCCTCCTCGGGATCGGCATGGGGATCCAGCCCATCATCGGGTACAACGTCGGGGCCCGGCTCTACGCCCGCGTACGCAGGGCGGCCGTTCTCGCGATAGGCGTGGCCACGGTATTCGCGACCCTGTGCTTCCTCGCCGTCCAGATCTTTCCCTCCGCGTTCGTGGCCCTGTTCGCGGGCAGGTCGCTGGACGTCAGGGCCATCGGAATCTACGCGTTGCGGCACTATTTCCTCTTTCTGCCCCTCGTCGGCTTCCAGGTGATCGGCTCGGGCTACTTCCAGGCGGCGGGCAAGCCGGCCGAGGCCATTGTCCTGGGTCTTTCGAGGCAGTTTATCCTCCTCGTGCCGCTTCTCTACATCCTGCCCCTCTTCGCGGGACTCGACGGGGTCTGGAACGCCCAGCCCGTCGCCGACGTCCTGGCCTTCGCTCTCACCGCGGTCCTCTTCGTTCGGGAAATGCGCGCCCTTTCCATCAGGGAACGAAGCAGCAGCGCGGAGGACGCGCAGACCCGGTAGAAGGCCGCCGGAGCCTCGACGGGACTAATCGCAGCCGTTTTTTTCCCCGGCATTTGCGCAAGGGCGGCGATTTCTGCTATTCTTTCCCGATCGGGCACCTGCCGCCTCGAAGGACGGGATGCCTCGACGGGAGGAAATTGTGGCAACGATTAAATCGGACAGGATCGAAGTCTCGGCCAAGGCGATGGGGGCCGAGCTCTCGAGCATCAGGTCGACCGACGGCGTCGAGTACCTCTGGCAGGCCGACCCGGCGTTCTGGACGGGGCAGGCGCCCCTGCTCTTTCCCAGCGTAGGGAACCTTCCGGGGAAGACCTACGGCTACGGAGGGAAGACCTACCGGCTGGAGAATCACGGCTTCCTGCGGAAACGGGAATTCAGCCTCGAGGAAGCGGGGACCGATTCGATGACCTTCGCGTTCACGAGCGACGAGCAGTCCCTCGCCCTCTATCCCTTCAGGTTCTCCCTCGCCGTCCGGTTCCGGGTGAAGGCCTCGACCCTCTCGGTCGAATGGACCGTCAGGAACGCCGACGACAAGGCCATGTACTTTTCCATCGGCGCCCATCCGGGCTTCCGCGCTCCCCTCGTGCCGGGGGAAAAGCGCGGGGACTACGAGCTTGTTTTCGAGAAGAAGGAAGACGCGAAGCGGTACTACCTCACCGCCGACAACGTGCTCTCGGGCGAGACGGGCCCCTTCCTGGAAGGGAAGGACCGCATCAGGGTCTCCGAGGATATCTTCGAGCGCGGGGCCGTGGTCCTCAAGGACCATCGCTCGAGGAAGGTCACCCTGAGGAGCACGGTTTCCTCTCGGTTCGTCACGGTGGATTTTCCCGGCTTTCCCTACCTGGGCATCTGGTCGCCGAAGGGCGAAGCCCCCTTCGTTTGCATCGAGCCCTGGCACGGCGTCATGCCCCTCGAGGGCTCCACCCAGGACCTGAAGGCCAAGGAAGGCGTGATCGCCCTCGAGCCGGGCAGGGAATTCCGGTCGGTCTACGAAATAACGGTGGGTTGACGGGAATCGTGGAAAGCCGCGCCATGAAAACGGCTCGCATCATCATCGTCGAGGACGAAAAGCTCGTGCTGCTGGGCATCCGGTCCCTGTTCGCCGACCAGGACCGCTACCGGGTCGTCGGCGCGTTCTCCTCCCCGAAGGACGCCCTCGAGTGCATCGGGCGGGAGAAGCCCGAGATCGTGCTGACGGACATCCGGATGCCCCAGATGGACGGCCTCACGCTGATCGCCGAGATCAAGAAGGC
>DBTK01000109.1:72107-81321 GCA_002307015.1 Spirochaetaceae bacterium UBA1318 | reverse complement strand
CGCCGAGATCAAGAAGGCGAGCCCCGGCACGAAGATACTCGTGCTGAGCTGCCTCGATGAGTTCGATACGGTCTCGAAGGCCTTCAAGCTCGGCATCCACGACTACATTCTCAAGAGCGAGCTCGAAAAGGAAAACCTCCTCGCGGCCCTCGATTCGGTCGCCGAGGCCGAGGGAGCGGGGCCTGCGCCTATCCAGGGATTGCGGTCCCCGCAGAGGAATTTCGCGGACCTCCTCCATGCCGGGGAAGGGAACGACGCGGCGTGCGTCGAAAACGCGGGGGTCCGGGAGCGGCTCGAAGACCTCGGGTTCGCGTCCGGCACCCTGATGCTGGCGATCCTGGCGTTCAAGCACGTCTACTCCGGGGATTTTTCCGTCGAGGAATGGCCGGTCGACATGGATATGTGCATCACGCTGGTCGACCAGCAGCTTGCCCCGGACCGGATCGGTTCGGCCTTCCAGGATTCGCCGGACCGCATCCTCGTGGTGCTCGAGGGGGACGATGGATTCAGGGAAAAGCGGATGGCCTTCCTCTCCGCCCTCCAGCAGGAGCTCGACACCTACTTCAACCGGACCTACCTGATCTGCAAAAGCGCCGTCCATCCCGTCACGGAGATCCGCGCCGCGTACGAGGAGGCGGCTTCCGTCCTGAAGGACTTCGGCTTCTACTACCATCGGTCCCAGATCCTGGCCCACGAACGCTTCGCCGACCATCCCGCCCGAGACCGGCTCGAGGTGCCCGACCCGAAAAGCCTCCTCACCGATCACGACGGCTCGTGGAGGAAAGACTGGGAGCGATTCTTCCAGGATCTCGAGGCGCACAGGCCGGCGCCGACCCAGGCCGCCATGGCCCTGCTGAGGTATTGGGAGGATCTCGAGTCCTGGGCCGAAAAGGCCTTCCAGTGGGCCCTCGGCCCGATCGGGGATTCCTTCCGCGTCTACGAGAACCTCCGCACCATCGACGATTCCCTCGTGCTCGGCCGGTGGTTCCTCGCCGCGCTCGAGGCGGTCAACGGGGAAGCCCGGGCCCGCCACCTCTCGGACCGGATTTCCGGCAGGATCATCTACCTGATCAACGAACGCTACCGCGATCGGCTCACCCTCGCCTCGCTCGCGAAGACCTTCCACCTGAATCCCAACTACATCTGCGACCTTTTCAAGCGCGACACCGGCGTCAATTTCATCGACTACCTGAACAGGGTGAGGGTCGAGCGGGCCATCGATCTCCTCTTTTCCGGCGAGCTCACCGCCGAGGAGGTGTGCTTCAGGGTCGGCTTCCACAACCCGAGCCATTTCTCGCGGGTATTCAAAAAGGTGACGGGGTCGACGATTACCGAGTACCGGACGGGAAACCACCGGCAGCCGGAAAGCACGACCTGAGTTTACGATCCGGAACCTGAATTTCGGGCTAGCTTCCTCCAGGGAAACCTGACCCAATCCCAAGGAACCACATGAAGTGGCGAAGATACGACATGGACGGCCCGGCGATCCGACCCTATGATTTTCCAATCACGGTAACGTAAAGGAGGATTGCGATGAAACGAAACATCGTATTGGTCGTTTTGTGCCTGTTCGCTCTCGGGCAGCTGGCCGCGAACGGAACGAGCGAAGCCAAAACCACCGAGCAGAAGAAGGTGGTCCTGACCATATGGGAGCATACGCCCCAGTTCGAGGCCCCGCTGGTCAAGACCCTCGATCGGTTCATGGCCCTGAACCCGGACATCAAGGTCGAGTACGAGATCAAGACCCCGGACAACTACCTGTCGCTCCTGACCACGGCCATCCAGGCGGGAGAGGCTCCCGACCTCTTCTGGCAGCACGGCACGGCGACGAACGACATGGAAAACCTCATGAAGCAGGGCGCCCTCATGGACCTGACGTCCTACCTCGACGTCAAGAAATACTCCGCCATGTCCATGGGCAAGGTCACCTACAACGGCAAGATCTACCAGACCCCGGCGGCGACGATCGACACCAGGGCCGTGTACTACAACAAGAACCTGTTCGCCAAGATGGGCTGGAAGGTTCCCAAGAACTTCGCGGAATTCGAGGCCCTCCTGCCCGTCATCAAGAACGCCGGCATCATCCCGATCAGCCTCGCCGGGCGGGACGGATGGAACACCCTCTTCATCTTCGAGCCCATCCTCGCCGCGACCCATCCGGACTGGATCCAGGAGGCCGACAAGGGCAAGGCGAAGATCGACGATCCCCGCGTGATCGACGCGATGAACAAGATGATCGACTGGGGCAAGAAGGGCTACTACGGCTCGATGTTCATGGGTGTCGACGAAGCCGGCCAGTACCTTTCCTTCTCCAAGGAACAGGCGGCGATGACGGTCGCTGGCTCGTGGACCGCGGACACCCTCTCCAAGAACAATCCCTCGATGAGCATCGGCGCCTTCCAGATGCCGACCGCCGACGGAAGGAAGCCGATCGTGCTGACCTACGCCGCGGGGTTCTCGGTTTATTCCAAGACCGCCCATCCCAAGGAGGCCGTCCGCCTCGCGAAGTACCTCACGACCGTGGAATCCCAGCAGATCTGGGTGAACGGCCTCGGCGCCATCTCCGGCCTCAAGGAGGTCAAGTCCGGCAGCGAACTGGCCAACGAGATCGCGGACGCGAACCTCGAGCTCGAGAGCTTCTACAACATCATGGTGAGGTACCACAGCCCCGACCAGTCACCGACGAAGATCTGGGAGGAGGACGACACCAAACTCTTCTCGGGAGCCGTCGATCCGAAGGGCCTCGTGTCCTCGATCGACGCGCTGATGACCTACCCGGGAATCAAGTAACCCCGGCGGTCGCGTAGAGTTCACCTCGTTTCAGGGGCCGGCGGGGATTCCCCCGCCGGCCCATTTCCCATCCGAGAGCGGCAGCATGAGAAAAAGAAAATCCTATATCGGTTTCATAGCCCCGGGCTTTTGCCTCTACACCCTGTTCATGATCGTCCCGCTTTTCGTGGCCGTCTACTACAGCTTTTTCTCCTGGTCGGGCATGGGAGAAAAGGTCTTCATCGGCCTGGGCAACTTCAGAAGGATCTTCCTCGATCCCCGCATGGCCTCGATCTTCCGGAACGCCCTCGGCAACAACTTCAGCTACATGCTCGTTGCCCTCTTCGTTTTCATCCCCCTGCAGATCCTCCTCGCCTACCTGATCCACATCAAGATCGTCGGGGGCAGGGCCTTCAAGCTTTTCATCTTCCTCCCCTACGTCATCAGCCCGTCGATCATCGGGTTTTTCTCCCTCCTCGTGTTCAACCCCAACATCGGCCTCCTGAACGCGACCCTCCAGTCGGTCCACCTCTCGCAGTTCGCCGGCTCCTGGTTCGGGGACGTCGGGAAGGCCTTCCCCCTCCTCGTGGGCATCATCGGGTGGCAGGGCATCGGGGTCGGGATGGTCATCATCCTCGCGAACATGACCGACATCCCCGGCGAGGTGATCGAGGCGAGCGTCATCGACGGGGCGGGCCTGTGGAAGCGGTTCTGGTTCGTCGAGCTGCCCTTCCTCAAGCCCTCCATCGTCAACGTGATCGTCCTGAGCTCGATCTTCGCGCTCACCCAGTTCGACATCCCCTTCATCGTGGGAGGCCTGAACGGCGGCATCAACGGGCGGCTCGATTTCCTCAACCTCGTCTTCTTCCGGTACACCTTCGGCGATTCCTACAACGGCGAGACCGCGATGGGCTTCGGCGCCTCCATCAGCGTGGTCCTGTTCCTGATCATCTTCGTCATCGCGATGGCGCAGAACCTGGTCATGAAACGGTTCGTCGAAAAGGACGGGAACCCATGATCAAGAAAAAACAGGGCATCGCGGGATGGGCGGCGACGGTCATCCTCGCCCTCTACTGCCTGATAGCCGTCATCCTGATCGGGAACATGATCCTCTCCTCGTTCAAGACGAAGACGGACCTGATCTACAACACCTTCGGCTTCCCGAAGCTCTTCGTCTTCGACAGCTACGCCAAGGTCGTGATAGACGACGGCTTCCTCAGGAACTTCCTGAACAGCGTCATCCTCACCTTCGTGTCGGTGGCCTCCCTCCTGTTCTTCTCGGCGATGACGGCCTACGGCATCGCGCGCTACGAGTTCAGGGCGAAGAAATTCCTCGAGATGTACTTCCTGGTCGGGCTCATGTTTCCCATCCAGATCGCCATCCTTCCCCTCTTCGTCATCATGAGGGGCCTCCACCTGACCAACACCTTCCTGGGCATGGTGATCCTCTACACCGCGAACCTCTCGTTCTCCCTGTTCATCTTCTCGCGGTTCTTCCGCCAGCTCCCCTCGGCCCTGCACGAAAGCGCGGTGATCGACGGGGCGAGCGAGTTCAGGATCTTCGCCCAGATCATGATGCCGATCTCGAAGCCCGTGATATTCACCGTCGGACTCATCAGCTTCGTGCAGATCTGGAACGACTTCTACCTTCCCCTCGTGTTTCTGACCAAGCGGGCCCTCCATACCCTGCCCCTGGCCATCTACCAGTACCTGGCGAACTTCCTCGCCTACTGGAACTACGTGTTCGCCGCGGCGACCCTCGCCCTGGTGCCGATCATCGTCGTCTTCTTCCTCTTTTCGGAACAGATCATCGCCGGCCTCGCCGCCGGATCGGTCAAGGAGTAGTGATGAATCCAGCCCCCTTCAACCTGCGCTGCGAGAACCTGACGGCGCCCCTCACGATCGCGAAAGCGAGGCCCCGGTTCAGCTGGAGCCTTCCCCCGATCGACCGGCCCGGTTTCGCCCAGAGGGCCTACCGGATCGAGGTGGAGGACGGCTCCGGCAGGCCGGTCTGGGACACCGGGATGACGCCGGGTACCGAGCCCTTCGGCGTCGAGTACGCGGGACAGAAGCTCGCCTCCTTCGAGGCCTACCGGTGGCGGGTCTCTTTCCGCGATGAAAAGCGGGACGAAAGCGCGGCTTCGGCATGGGCCGTTTTCGAGACGGCGGCCCTTTCCCCGGGGGATCTCGCCGGATCCTGGATCAGCCACCCGGACCCCGAGAGCTACCTCGAGGGATCCTGGGAAAGCGGCACCCCCCAGGAGAAAACCGCCGAGGAAAAGTCCAGGCACTACCTCGGGATCTACTGCTGGCGCGACGTCGAGATCGAGGCGAAGCCGATCAGGCGCGCGCGCGTCCTCGTCTGCGGCATCGGGCTCTACAGCCTTTTCATCGACGGAAATCCCGTCGGCGACGGACTCCTCGCCCCGGACCAGACCGACTTCCACGTCCGCGCCCTCTACTCGGTGCTCGACGTGACGGGCCTTCTCTCAAGCGGCGCGGAGAAGGGCGGATCGACGAGGCATCGGGTGACCCTGGCCCTCGGGAACGGCCGGCACATCGCCCTCTATGGCTTCGGGAAGCCGAGGGGCTACCTTCAGCTCAGGATCGACTACGAGGACGGAACGGGAGCCCTCGTCGTCACCGACGGTTCGTGGAAGGCCGGACACGGCCCGATCCGGAACAACAGCATCTTCAACGGCGAGACCTGCGACGCGCGCATCGCTTCTCCCTGGGAAATCGGTGAGAGCGGGACCGGAAGGATCGAGGGCGAGCGTGACGCCGAGATCATCGACGGGCCCGCCCTCCATCCCTCCTACGTCGAGCCGATCCGCGACGACGCGAGGATACGCCCGGTCTCGATGACGGAAACTCCCGAGGGCTATGTGTTCGATTTCGGCCAGAACTTCTCGGGCTGCGTGGAAATCTCGGTTTCGGTGCCGCGGGGGACGAGGCTCGCCCTGAGCCACGGAGAACTCGTCCATCCGGACGGAAGCCTCAACCCCGCCTCGAACCGCGCGGCGAAGGCGACCGACGTCTACATCGCGAGGGGGTCGGGGCCCGAAACTTGGCGTCCCACCTTCACCTACCACGGCTTCAGATACGCGCTCCTCTCAGGCTATCCCGGGGTTCCCTCCTGCGCCATGCTCACCGGCGTCTTCTTCCACACCGACGTCGGACGCGAGGGTGATTTTCGCTGCTCCCTCGAGCTTTTCAACCGCATCCACCGGAACATACTCTGGGGCCAGCTCTCGAACACCATGGGCATCCCCACCGATTCCCCCCAGCGCGACGAGCGTCACGGTTGGCTCGGCGACGCGGTCCTCGCGGCCGAGGAATGCCTCCTCAATTTCGGGGCGGTAAACTTCTACGAAAAGTTCATCAGGGACATCGCCGATACCCAGAAGCCCGACGGCAGCATCACCGACGTCGCGCCCCGGTTCTGGATGGAGAAGCCCGCCGACCCCGCCTGGGGCTCGGCCTTCATCAGCCTCGCCTGGTACCTCTATCGCTACAAGGGCGACCGGCAGATCCTGGAACGCCACTACGACAACTTCCGCGCCTACGTCTCCTTCCTCGCCGGAAAGGCCGAAGGCGGCCTCATCAGGACCCTCGGCACCTTCGGCGACTGGTGCGCGCCCGGCCTCGTCGTGCCGAGGAAGACCTCCCTCGTGTTCACCTCGACCTGGTACTACCAGCACGACGTCGGCCTCCTCGCGAAAATCGCGGGGGTCCTTTCGGACGGCGAATCGGAACAACGCTACCGGGCGCTCGAGCGATCGATCCAAGAGGCGATGAACGACGCCTTCCTCAAGGACTCCCGCTATGAAAGTCAGGAGATCAGCCCCTGGGAGTTTCCGGACCAGACCTCCCAGGCCCTCGCCCTCTCTTCCACCCTGGTCCCCGATGAAAAGCGCTCCGCGGTCGCGGCGACCCTCGACCGCCTGACGACGGCGGAATCCGGGGACCACGTCGCGACGGGCATCCACGGCTCGCGCTACATCCTCGAGGCCCTCACCGAGAACGGCTACGCGGACAAGGCCTTCGCCATCGCCTCCCAGGAAAGCTACCCGGGCTGGGGCTACATGATCAGGGAGGGCGCGACGACCCTCTGGGAGCGGTGGGAAAAGATCGAAACGGTGGGGATGAACTCCCAGAACCACATCATGCTCGGCTCCATCGACGTCTGGTTCTACGCCCACGTCGCCGGCATCGCGCCGGAGGAGGCGGGATGGAAGACGATAGCCCTCCATCCCGGAGAATTCCCGTCCCTCTCCTACGCCGCCGCCGACGTCGAGACGCCCTACGGCCACGCCTCCATTTCCTGGAAACGGAAGGATGGGCGGCTTTCCATCGTCGCGGTCATCCCACCTGGATGTGCGGGAATTCTCCGCCTTCCCGAAGGCTACAGCCGCGACAGTGTTCCGAAGGGCGGCGCCTCGAAAGGCCAAGGCGGGGACGACCCCGAGAGGCTCGGATCGGGGCGGCACGAGATCACGGCCATTCTTTCGTAGCCGCATCGCTCGGCGAAAGCCCCCCCGATCCCCTCCGGCTCCGCCCCCGGCGATGGGCCGCCAGCCGTCAAAGCTCGAAGGGCTCCGCGATGCGGGGAAACTCGAGGGTCACGGTGCAGCCATTCCCCCGCGAGCTCGAAACGTCGAGCCGGTAGGAGGAACCGTAGTAGAGCTCGAGGCGCTCGCGGATGTTCCTCAGCCCCGAGTGGTTGTGGGCGTCAGAGGGCCCGGAGGTTGCGTCCTGGCCGGAGGGTCCGGCCGGACCGAAGGCTCCGGCCGGGTCAAAGCCGCAGCCGTTGTCGGCGAATTCGATCCTGAGGTCGCTCCCGTCGCCCCTCATGGTGATGGTGACGACGCCCTCCCCCGAAAGCTCGTTGAAGCCGTGGATGATGCTGTTCTCGAGAAGGTTGATCAGGATCATCTTGTTGATGTAGAGGTCCTTCAGCTCCTCCGGTATGTACTGGACGATCCGGAAATCCCGGTAGCGGTAACGCTGGATCGTCGCGTAGTCCCCCAGCAGGACCAGCTCCTCCCTGATCGTGATCATCTCCGTCCCGATGTCCGACACCGTCTTGAGGAACGAGATGAGGGCCTTGGATATCTCCTTGATGTTGTTCTGTCCGTTGATCTGGGCCATCCACCGGATGGTGTTGAGCGAGTTGTACAGGAAATGGGGCGTGAGCTGGAGCCGGTAGTTCTGCATCTGGACCCGGTGCTTGGCCTTCTCCTCGGCCTTCGCCTCGGCGATGAGGGTCCTGACCCGCGCGGTCATGGCGTTGAAGCTCCGGCTCAGCTGCTTGATCTCGGCGATCTGGTTCTCGTCGACCTGGATGTCCAGGCTTCCCCCGCTCACCTGGTTCAGGGCCCAGGTGAGGTCGCTCAGGGGTTTCGTCAGCTGCTTGGAAAGCAGGAAGGAAACGTAGAAAAAGAAGGCGAGATAGAAGACGACGATCAGGTAGAACATGTTCTCGATCATGACCAGCTCGCGGGAGATGAAATTGGGGGCGAGGACGAGGAGGATGACCCAGTTCGATTCGTGGGAGAGGGAGGCGACGACGAGCCGTCCCTTCGGCGAGGAGCCGTTGTCGACGTAGGGCCTCCTCCCCGACACGATGCCCTCCATCGTCTTCCTCGGGAACAGGACGGTGCCCGGCTTCATCGAGCCGTTCGAGGCGATGACTCGGCCGTCGCTCGCGCAAACATAGATCGACTGACCCGAATTGAAGGGCGTGTTCTCGAAGAAATCCGAGAAGAAGAGCTCGTTGAAACCGAAATGCAGCGTCGCGATGATCTCGTGGTTTTGCCTGATGTGACGGGACCCGAAAAAATAGTACTGCTCGAAACCGTAGAGCCCCTTCATCCACCGCGACGGGCTCCAGAGCATCCTCCCGTCGAGAGGCGCGAGATCGTTCTGGAGCTCCGAGTCCACCCTGGCCATGTCGAGCATGCCGAGCCCCGAGAAGAGGTAGCCCCGTTTCGTAAAGAGGTAGGCGTTGGAGATGAGCCGGTTCGAGTTGACGAAGGAGTCGAGGAGGAGCCGGATCTGCCCGCATTCCTCGAGCGGCCTTTCGCCCGCGATCTCGGCCATCGCGGCGCCGTTGAGATAGACCTGCATGCTCATCTGCCGGTAGTAGTTCAGCTTCGTATCCAGGTTCTTCCGCATTTCGTCGATGAGCTGGGTGGTCGTCTCAATCTGCTTGTTGGTGGAGTAGTTGATGAACCACCGGGTGGCGGCGAAAAGGAGGATGGCGCTCGGAATCACGACGATGATGACGAAGCGGATGAATATTTTTTTCTGCATGGCTCCCGCCTGGGTTCCGATTATAGAGCGGTTGCCGCTTTCGCGCAAATGGTTTCATGGGTGGAATTGTGGCTCGAGTTTCACGCCGGAACGGACGACCGAAAGATCGCGGGTCCCCGGACAATGTCGG
>DBTK01000109.1:54410-71859 GCA_002307015.1 Spirochaetaceae bacterium UBA1318 | reverse complement strand
CGCGGGTCCCCGGACAATGTCGGGGACCCGCCGCAATTCGCCGAGAAAAATCGGGTTGCTATCGGACGCTCTTCGCCTCGATGGGTCCCGAACCGAGGGCCTTCCCTTTCACCGTGATCCGCCTCGACTCGCCCGGCAGCAGGTCGAAGTACTCGTCCGTCGCCACGACCTCGTCGCCGAGGCCGAAATGGACGGCGTGGGCGAAGGCCTTCGCCGTGACGGTGAAGCTCGCCTCCCCCGAGCCGCGCTCGAGCGTACCCACCTCGAGGCCCGGATCGGCGAAGGCCTTTTCCCGGTACTCGCCGCGGCGGAGGGTCGCGGAAAGGAGGGACTCGCCAGCGCCGACGGGACGGACGAAGTCGACGACCTTGTTCAGGTCGCCCTTCGACTTCTCGAAGCGGAGCGCCACGCTCCTTGACCGCGCGGGGAGGACGAGCGATGCCTTCTTCGTCGCCGCCCCCGTTCCGTCGAGCCCGACGGAACCGTACTCGACCTCGCAGGAGAAGTCGGCTGCGGTATCGTTGATCCCCGTCACGGCGATCGATCCTGAATCCTCCCTCAGGACGAGGCGGAGGGGCATGAAGGCCCGCTTCACGAAGTAGTAGCTGGGCTTCCTCTTCAGGTAGTAGTCGATGATCGTCCAGCCGACCTCTCCCCAGCAGTCCGAGTACATCCAGAACAGGCTTCCGTTGTTCCGCGGGTTGGACCTGAGGGACTCGAGGGAATAGCCGTACATCAGCCCCTGGACGAGGGAGGCGTAGAGGAGGTAATCCCTGAAGGACATGTCCTTCGTGTCCCGGTAGTGCTTCTCGATCCCGGCGATGACGGTGTCCTTCTCGAAGGTGTTGTTGTGGAGCTGGTAGATCGGGCCGGTGCGGTCGATCGCCTTCCCGCCGTGGTAACGGACGATGCTCGATTCCACGCAGGGCCCGATGTAGCCGTATTCGGTGACGAACCGGGCCTGGACCTTGTCGTAGGATTCGGGGGCTATGCGCTTGGCCATATCGAGGCTCATCGTCGCCTCGCCCCAGTAGTGGCAGTCGCCGGCGTCGAAGCTGTTCGGATGGGCGCCGCCGTAGGGCGAGCCGTTCCAGTAGGGGGTCTCGGGGCAGTTCGCCCGGACGCTCTCGGGGAGGAGGTAGTTGTAGGCCTCGGCGCCGCCCCAGAAGGGGGCTGTGGGATTCTTCCCGCCGTTCCACCACTCGTCGAAGCCCCAGTTGTTCTCGTTGCTCCCGCACCAGAGGGCCATGGAGGGATGGTTCCTGAGCCGCCTCGTCTGGTACTCAGCCTCGCGGCGGACCTCCTCGCGGAACCAGTCCCGGTTGTCCGGATAGAGGGCGCAGGCGAACATGAAGTCGTGCCAGAGGAGGATGCCCCTCTCGTCGCAGGCCTCGTAGAAGGCCTCGTCCTCGTACCGTCCGCCTCCCCAGATGCGGAGCATCGAGAAGTTGGCCTCGGCGGCCTCGGCGACGAGGGTCCGGTACTTTTCCCGGGTGACGCGGGCGTAGAGGGAATCGGCCGGAATCCAGTCCGAGCCCTTGCAGTGGACGGTGACGCCGTTGATCACGAGGGCGAAGCGCCGGCCGCCGAACTCGGGTCTCTGGTCGAGGCTCAGGGTGCGGAGCCCTATCCGGCTCTTCGCGGTCTCGGCCACGGGGCTTCCTCCCTCGAGCCCGGGCGAGGAGAGGGAGACCTCGAGGTCGTAGAGGTTCTGGTCCCCGAAGCCGTTCGGCCACCAGAGCTTCGCGTCGGGAACCTCGAGCACGAGGTCGACGTGGTTCACCCCCGAGCGGAGGAGGGAGTCGGAGGAGGCTTCGGCGGCGAGGCGGGAGCCGTCGCGGAGCTTCACGGCCACCGCCGATTCCAGGGTCGAGAAGGGATGGGTGTTTTCGGCCTCGACGGTGACGCGAACCCTCGCCTTCCCGTTTCCGACCTCGGTCGTCACGGCGTGGACGGAGGAGATGAGAGCGGCGCCGATCACCTCGAGCGAGGCGTCGCCGGCGATGGCGCAGGTGGCGACGCGGGGACCCCAGTCCCAGCCGAACACGTACTGGGGCTTCCTGAGGAGGGCCCGGCGCCTGTCACCCCTGGTGCCCCGCCCGGCGAGGGCCTCCGTCGCGATGCACCTGGAGTAGCCGGCGAAGTCCTCGTCCTTGACCCGCTCGAGCCCGCAGGTGAGCCTGACCCCGAGGGTGTTCTCGCCCGGGATGAGGAAATCCTTCACGTCGGCCTCGAAGGGATAGAAGGCGCTCCTCTGGTGGCCGACGAGGCGGCCGTTCAGGAAGACGTCGGCCTCGACGTCGAGCATCTCGAACCTGAGCCTCACAGCGGCCGCGTCGGCGACGGACTTGCCGACCGCGAAGCGCTTGCGGAACCACCAGGACCTGTCCTCCACCCATTCGCTCTCGTAGCAGTTGAGGCCCTCGAGGGGCTCGGGTATGACGCCCTTCTCGATGAGCGGCATGCGGACGTCGCAGGGCAGGGAGGCCTCGTACCAGCCCTCGGTTTTCCGCTCGATGAGGGGCCAATCCAGGGCGGACTTCTCCAGGCCCTCCGGCCTCAGCTCCCACCCCTCGTTCAGATTCATCTTCATAAAAACTCCTCGCGTTTCGCTTATTGCTTCACGGCGCCGGCAAGCATGCCGCGCATTATGGTCTTGTAGGACAGGAAATAGACGATCATCATCGGGACGATCGTGATCATCAGGGCGGCCATGAGCTTGGTGTAGTCGGTCACGAACTGGCCTGAGAAATTCGTGAGGCCGATCGGCAGGGTCTTCAGGGCCTTCGACTTCAGGAGCACGAGGGCGAAGGGGAACTCGTTCCAGGCCGAGAGGAAACTCAGGATGGTGACGGTCGCCATCGCCGGGGAGGCCATCGGGAAGATGATCCGCCGGAGGGTGAGGAAGAGCCCGGCTCCGTCGATGTAGGAGGCCTCCTCCATCTCGCGGGGGATGCTCTTGATGAAGGACTCGAAGAGGAAGATCGCCAGGGGCAGGCCGTAGGCGACGTAGAGCAGGATCAGGCTGATCCGGTTGTTGAGCATGGAGAGCCTCTTGAACAGGATGAAGACCGGGATCAGGAGGCCGTGGACCGGCACCAGGAGGCCCGAGATGAACAGGACGAACAGCGGGGCGTTCAGCCTGAAGCGGTACCTCGCCAGTGCGTAGGAGGCGAGGAAGGCCGCGATCACGACGGCGATGACGGATACGCTCGCCACCAGGACGCTGTTCAGGAAATAGATCTGCATCTCGCCGACGCGGAAGGCGTCGACGTAGTTGCCGAACTGGGGGGAGGTCGGCAGGGAGATGATGTCCCTCGCGAACTCCTGCTTCGTCTTGAGGGACGAATATCCCATCCAGATGATGGGGAAGAGACAAAGTATGGAGAAGAAAAGGACGCTGGCGTTGATCAGGAAGCCCTGCACGCCGCGTCCGATGCCGTGTCGCGTCATTGGTCACCCCTCGCCCTCAGAAGCCCCCGGCTCGCGAGGATCATCCCAAGGCTGAGTATCATGATTCCGATGGATATGGCGCTCGAGTAGCCGAGCTTGAACATCTCGAAGGTCTGGTTGTAGGCGTACATCGCCATCACCATCGAGCTCTTTCCGGGGCCTCCCCCGGTCATGATGAAGATGTGGTCGAAGATCTTCATGTTCCCGGCGATGCAGAGCATCACGGCGACCTTGAGGGTGTCCATGAGGAGAGGCAGGGTGATGTGCCTGGCCCGCTGGAGGGAGGAGGCGCCGTCTATCTCGGCGACCTCGAAGATGGCCGGGTCTATGCTCTGGATGCCCGTGAGGAAGAGGACCATGTAGAGGCCGATGTACTGCCAGACGACCGGGATCGAGGCGTAGAGCATGACGGTCTTCGGCTCGTCGAGGTAGGGCCTGATCCAGCCCTCCAGGCCGAGGCCCCGCAGGAGGTAGTTCAGGAGGCCGAAGTCCTTGTTGTAGATCATGGACCACATGAAGCCGATGACGACGGCCGAAATCACCACGGGAAAAAAGATGACGGCCCGGTGGAACTCCTTGAGCTTCAGGGCCCGGCCGCAGATGAGCATGGCCAGGAGGAAGCCGATCCCGATCTGGCCGACGAGGCAGAAGGCGATGAGGAAGATGTTGTTGCCGAAGGTGGCCCAGAACTGGGCGTCGACAATGAGATTGGCGTAGTTGGCCAAGCCAGCGAAGCTCATCGACTTGCCACCCGACCAGTTGAAGAAACTGAACCAGAGGGCGAGGATGATCGGAACGATGACGAAAACGATGAAAAGCACGAGGGCCGGGCCGATCAGGAGGGCCAGCGGTCCGAAGCGCGGCTTGAAAAGACTGTTCTGCATGGAGCGATCCCCTACCCTTGCGCGTTCGGGCCGTCGAGATGGTCGACGGCCCGCCTCGGGCTTCGGCATCCCGATCGGGGGCCGAAGCTGGCCACGCCTCCCGGGCGTGGCCTCAAACCCTATTTCTTTTCGTACTCGGCTTCGATGCGGGCGGCGAGATCGCGGGGCGTGACCGTCCCGATCAGCAGCTCCTGGAGTCCCGCGTTCATCACCTCGATGACGGGGGCGTTCAGCTGGATGTCGTAGATCGGTGTGAACTTGATCTTGCCCACGAGATCGAAGTACTCGTTGGAAAGCGGGGCGAGTTTGGACTTGTCGTAGGCGGCGGCCTTGCCAGCGGGCTGGCCGTTGTTCTCGATCGTGACGCGGGCCGCGTCGGGACCGGTGAGCGCCGCGACGAGCTGGCCGATCACCTTCTGCTTCTCCGGGCTCAGGTTCGCGTTGATCGCGTAGCCCCAGCCCGAACCGCCGGAGGCCGCCATCGGGTCGCCCTTGCCGCCGTCGACGGCGGGGAGGATGGCGAGGTGGGTGTTCTTCATGATGTCGGCGGGGGCGATCGAAACCATGGTCGAGATGGACCAGGCTCCGTCCATGAACATCGCCGACTTGCCGTTGATGTACAGGGTCTTCTGCTGGTTGTCGTCGATCGAGTTCAGGTCGCTGTTGAAGGCTCCCATCTTCGCCAGCTTCTGGAGGGCGTCGAGGGACTTCACGAAATCGGGATCGGTGAACTTGGCGCCCTTGCGGTCACGGAGGGAGTAGAACCACGGGGAGCCCGTGTACCGGTCGCCGAGGGTCGAGAGGATGCAGGATTCCGCGACCCACTTGCCCTTGTTGCCCAGCGATATCGGGGTGTAGCCCTTCGCCTTGAGGGCCTTGATCGCGGCCTCGAATTCCTTCCAGGTTTTCGGGAAGGTCTTGATCCCGGCCTTCTGGAACACCGCCGAATTGTAGTAGACCAGGTGGGTCGTGAAGAGCTGGAAGGGAATGCCGTAGATGTCGTTGCCGTTCCGCTTGAACTCGTCGAAGGCGCCTGCGTTGAAGTTGTCGCGCCAGGCGGCGTTGGAATCGAGGAGCGGGTTGACGGGCTTCACGAGTCCGTTGTCGATGAAGTTGTCGATCCAGCTTCCCTTGATCAGGAAGAGGTCGGGCAGCTCGTTTCCGGCCGCCAGGGTCTTCATCTTGGTTTCGTAGGTGTCGTGGACCATGTCCTCGACGTCGAACTCGACGTTCGGATTGTCGCTCCTGAACTTCGCGAACGTCGGATAGAAGGTCTTGTTGTTCGCGTCGGCGTTGGGATCATCCTGCTTGAAGAAGTGGATGAAGCTTATCTTGATCTTGCCGTTCGCGGTCTGCGCGTAGGAGAATCCTATCGATGTGAGCATCGCGGCCGCGACCATCGCCGCGCCCAACAGGATCCGTGCCCTCGTCCTTGCCATGTGAGCCTCCTTTACGAGAAATACGTTTTGTCGGTTCAGGGTACCCCCGCTTCGGCTCGCGGTCTGTATGCTAGGTTATCATATCGTGTCCGTGGTTATCCTCGGCGGCCGTTCCCGCCGCGCCGGGAGAGTCGCGGTATTCCCCCGGAGTCCGGCCGGTCACCTTCTTGAACACCTTGGCGAAATAGTGGTAGTCGAGGAAGCCCGACTTGTCGGCCACGTCGTAGAGCTTGAGGTTCGGGTCGCGGAGGTGGATCTTGGCGACCTCTATCCGGTAGAGGTTTACGATCTCGACGAAGGTCATGTCGAAGGAGGCGCGGAGGACCTTGCAGAGGTGGTTGGGGGTCACCCCCGCCGCCTTTCCCGCCGAGCCGAGGTCGGGTTCGGAGAGATAGCGGCTCTCGATGTAGTCCAGGACGAGGGCGAGGATCCTTCGTCCGCTCGCGTTCCCCTCGGGCCCCCCGAGGGAGAGGAGGAGCCTCGCCTTGATGCCCGAGAACTCCCCGAGCATGAGGGATCGGCCGGCCTTCTCGACGGCGGCCATCATCTGTTCGGCCCCCACGGGCTTCAGCAGGTAGTCGTCGACGCCGATCCGGATCGCCTTCTGGGCGAGGGCGAAGTCGTCGTAGCCCGAGACGATGATCAGGTGGATGCCGGGATGCTCGCTCCGGCACCGGTCGCAGAAGGCGAGCCCGTCCAGCCTCGGCATGACGATGTCCACGAGGACGATGTCGGGCGAGAGGGCCCGGACGAGCTCGAGGGCCTTCTCGCCGTTGTCGGCCTCCCCGACGATGACCACGCCGCGGCTCGCCCAGTCTATCGATTCCCTGATGCCGCGGCGGATCGTGGGCTCGTCGTCGACGATGAGGAGCTTCAACACGGCTCGGCCTCCCCGATCGGCTGCCTGATGGTGACCGTCGTTCCGCCCGAGGGGTTCCGCTCGACCACGAGCCGGTACCCCTCGCCGAAGTTGAGCCTCAGCCGGTCGTTCAGGTTCTTGAGCCCGATGCTCCTGCCCATCGGCTCCCTCCTCAGGTACTCGTCGATCTTCAGCGGGTCTATGCCCGCGCCGTCGTCGACCACCTGGAGGACGACGTCGGTCCCGTCGCGAAAGGCCCTCACCCGGATGGAGCCCCGCCTGTCGGGCGATGCGAAGCCGTGGATGATCGAGTTTTCGAGAATGGGCTGGAGGACCTGCTTGAGGACGAGCTTTCCGGAAAGCCCGGGATCGACCTCGAACTCGATCCTGATGCGGTCGGCGTACTTTTCCTCCTGGATCAGCAGGTAGCTCCTCACGTACTCGATCTCGCGGCTCAGGGGGATGAAGCGGTCGCCGCGGCTGAGGTTGAGCCGAAAAAGGTCCGAAAGGGCCTTCAGGAGCTCGGCCGAGCGGAAGGCCTTCTCGAGCCTGCACTTCCAGTAGATGGTATCGAGAACGTTGTAGAGGAAGTGGGGCGCGATCTGGGTCTCCAGGGCGAGGAGCTCGGCCTCCTTTTCCTTGAGCGTGATCTCGTAGTTCTCCTTGATGAGGTCGGCGATGGTCCTGGACATGATGCCGATCTTTGCGCCCAGGAGGGCGATCTCGTCGTTTCCCTTGATGTCGATGTCGACGAGGAACTTGCCCTCGCCGACCTCCCTGAGGGCGTCCGAAAGCCTCGAGATGTTGGCCAGGGTCCGGCGGGAAAAGATGACGGCGAACAGCCCCGAGAGGATGAGGCTCAGGAGGACGCCGGCGAGTATCACGATCCGGAACCCCGAACCCGAGCCCCCGAGCTCGGCCATCGGCGTGATGTTCACCAGGGTGAGGCCGGTCGCGCCCACCGGCTGCCTGATGAACACGAACCTCCCGCCGACGAGCTTCCCCTTCCCGATCGAACCGGGAACCGAGAGCTCGTGGTACTGGCCCTCGGCCGAGGAGGGCCCCAGGTCCATCGAGCCGTAGAGGGAGCGCAGGGGGCGGCCGAGCAGGTTCTTGTCCACCGCGCTGCGGATGACCCCCGCCCCGTCGATGAGGTAGAAGCGGCTTCCCGGCGTCACCCCCTTGTCCGCGAAGATGCGGCTGATCGCCGACTCGCTCACGTTGATCACGAGGAGGCCGAGGGAATGGGTGATGTCGTCGATGTCGTTGATCAGGCGGATGCTCGAGAACACCGGTATGGCCGTACGGCGGTACTTCGTGACGACCCGGTCCGGGTACCAGAGGTACATGCCCTTCCGGCTCCGGATCTCGGCGTCCATCTCCGGACTGATGTCGAAGTTGGTCTCGTCCGGATCGATGACCACCCCGTTCGATCCCCGGATGTAGACGGAATCGATATAGCTTTTGGAGCCGAGGAGGAACCAGATGTACTGGTTGATCTGGGTCGACTCGCTCAGGAGCTGGGGCTTCATGGTGGAAAAATCACCGGCGAGCAGGAGCCGCCTGAGGTTCGGATTCTGGATCAGGAACAGGGAGACGGCCTCGACGTCCCGGAAGATGTACTCCATGTTCGATTCCGCGAGCTGCATGGTCTCGAGCTTGGAGCGGAGGATGTTCTGCTTCACGGCGTTGACCGACTCGATGTAGGCCAGCGAGCCGATCAGCAGGACCGGCACCAGGATCAGCGTGATCGAGTAGAGGAGGAGCTTGAACCTTAGGCTGAAAAATCCGGACGCTTTCATGTCGGGATGAGAGTATAGCATCGATTTCCGATCCGGAAGGTGTACAATGTCACGATTTTTCAAGGAGGCGTGCCGTGTCCATCATCCTCGACCCGAAAGACTACCCCGAGCTTTCCCCCAATGCCGAACTCGACGCCCTCGCCGCGGTCCCGCCCGAGCGCCGGTTCGCCGCGACCAGCCCCGCCGCCGCGCGAACATGGCAGGCATCGCTCAGGACCGAGCTCTCGGGCCTCCTCGGCTTCGTCGGCGACGAGCCGGTCGGCGGCGAGCCCCGCCTCCTCGAGGAGACGGACCGCGGGGACTTCACGCGGAGGAAATACCTCCTCCGCACCTCAGCCCACGCCCTCATGAGCCTCTACCTCCTCCTGCCCAAGGGTCTGAAGGGCAAGGCCCCGGTCGTCCTCGCCTACGCCGGCCACGGCTACGGGGTCAAGGACATCGTCGGGCTCTGGGAGGACGGGAGCGAGCGCGCGGACCCGGACGGCTACCACGCCGATTTCGCCGTCGCACTCGCGAGAAGGGGATTCGTCGTCGCGGCGCCCGAGATATCGTGTTTCGGGGAGAGGCGCAATTCCTACGCCCACCTGGACATGCTTCTGGGCCAGCCAGAGCCCAGTACCTGCCACCACGCCGCCACCTACGCCATGATGCTCGGGAGGACGATACTGGGCCAGCGGGTCCGCGACTCCATGCGCCTCGTCGATTTCCTCGAGGGCCTGCCCGAGGCCGATGCCTCCCGGCTCGGGGCCATGGGGATATCGGGGGGCGGGATGCTCACCCTCTTCCACGCGGCCCTGGACGAGAGGGTGAAGGCCTTCGTCGTCTCGGGCTACTTCTCCTCGTTCCGGAAAAGCGTCCTCGCCTTCGACCACTGCACCTGCAACTTCGTCCCCGGCCTCCTCTCCCTCGCCGAGATGACCGACATCGCGGCCCTCGCCGCCCCGAGGCCCTTCCTCGTCGAGGCGGGAACCCGGGATCCCATCTTCCCCATCGCGACCGTGAGGGAGTCGGTGGAGACGGCGAGACGGTCCTGGGCGGTTTTCGAGCCCGGGGCAGGTTCCCGGATCGAGCTCGACGAATTCGAGGGGAGGCACCGGATTTCCGGGAAACGGGCCTACGACTTCCTCGGGGAAAGGCTCCGAGAAGGGTCCTGAGGGCCGGGCCGGGGCAGTTCCGCTCCGCCCCGGCTCACCATAGGATCGGTGACTATTTCGAATTACTGTTCTTTTTCAGGAAATCAACGTATACGGCGATGAGGATCACGATGCCCTTGACGATGTACTGCCAGAACGAGTTGACCCCCAGAAGGTTCAGGCCGTTGCTCAAGACTCCGATGATGAGGCCGCCGATGACGGTGCCGCCGATCTTTCCAACACCGCCCGACATGCTCGTACCGCCGAGGACGACCGCCGCGATGGCGTCCATCTCGGAACCCTGGCCGGCCGTCGGCTGACCGGAGAACATGCGCGACGCGAGAACGACGCCCGCGATCGCCGCCATGAGACCGGAGAACACGTAGACGAAGAACTGGACGTTGTGGGTCTTGATTCCCGAGAAGCGCGCGGCCTGCATGTTGCCCCCGACCGCGTAGATGTGCCGGCCGGTCTTTGACTTGGAAAGGAAGAAGAACGAAATGATGACGATCACGACGAGATAGATTATCGGCATGGGGACAATGCCGATATAGCCGGCCCCGATGAAGTTGAAATCATCGGACATGACGCGGATCGGCTGTCCGCCGGTGTACACGTAGGCGATGCCGCGGGCGATGTTCATGGTCGCGAGGGTCACGATGAACGGCGGAATCGTCGTTCGCGAGATGATGACGCCGTTAATCACGCCGATGACGACGCCGGCGATGAGTCCGCAGATCACGGCGGTAATGAGCGGGAAATGAGAAAAGGATATGAGTCCGCCGGTTATTACGCCGGACAGGGCAATGATCGATCCGACGGAGAGGTCGATTCCTCCAAGGATGATGACCATCGTCATACCGCAGGCCACGTACAGGTTCATCGAAACCTGGCGGAGCACGTTGAAAATATTGGTCTGCGTCAGGAACGACGGGGTCATTATCGTCAGGATCATGCATATCGCGAGCAAACCGATGATGATGCCCAGATTCTCCCTGAAAAAATTGACGATCGGGTTCGCAAGCCAGATGTTCCTCTTTCCGGCGGCTAGTTCCTTTTGTGTGTTCATCGGCCTATTCTCCTCTGTTTTCTGCGCGTCAATCGTGCTGCGTTGCGAGCTGCATGATCCGTTCTTGGGTCATTTCGGTCCTGTCGAGGGTACCGGTAATCGTACCGTTGCACATGACCGCTACGCGGTCGCTCATATTGACCACCTCCGGGAGTTCCGAAGAGATCATGATGATCGCCACGCCGCTCTCCGTCAGCTGGTTCATGATTGCGTATATCTCGGCCTTCGCCCCGACATCGACGCCGCGTGTCGGTTCGTCGAGAATCAGGATCTTCGGCTTCGTCGCAAGCCACCGTCCGATGACGACCTTCTGCTGGTTGCCGCCGGAAAGGTTGTCCATGATCTGCGCGGATGACGGTGTCTTGATTGCCATTTCGTTGATATAGCGGTCAGCGATCTCATTCTCGCGCTTTTTATCAACGAATACGCCCCTGATGAATTCGCCGAGGACCTTGAGCGAAATATTGTACTTCACGTCCTGTTGCGGAAACAGGGCCTCTTTCTTTCTGCTTTCAGGCACCAAGCCGATGCCGTGCTTCATAGCGTCTGTCGACGTCTCGATCCTGACGGGAACCCCGTCAATCACGATCTCGCCCTCGGTAAACGGGTCGATGCCGAAGATGCACTTCATGACTTCGCTTCGTCCTGCGCCGACGAGCCCCGCGAAACCAAGTATCTCTCCCTTATGGAGATCAAAGCTGACGTTCTTGAGGAACCCGCCATTGCCGAGTTTCTTCACCTCGAGCACTTTCTCGGGTTGGGCGTGATACGTGCGGGTGTAGTAGTTTGTAAGCTTGCGCCCGACCATCATGGCGATCAGGGAATCATTATCGGTCTTCTTCGTCTCCATCGTTCCGATATACTCGCCGTCCCGCAGGACCGTCACACGGTCGCTGATCCGGTCGAGTTCCGCCATCCGGTGGGAGATGTAAATGATGCCGACGCCCCGTTCCTTGAGTTTCTTGATATTGAGGAAAAGCGAGTCAACTTCCTTTTCTGATAATGAGGATGTCGGCTCGTCCATGACGAGGATCCTCGAGTTGAACGACATCGCCTTCGTGATCTCGACCATCTGCTGCTGGGCTATCGTGAGCGAGCTGATCGTAACGGCGGGATCGATGTCGAGATCGAAAAACTTGAGAAAGTTCTCCGTCTTGCTGATCATCGATTTTCCGCTGACGAAGCGGCCCTTCATGATCTCGCGTCCGAGAAAGATGTTTTCCGCAACCGTCATCTCAGGCACAAGCACGAGTTCCTGGTGGATGACGCTGACACCCTGGGTCCGCGCGTCCAAGACGCTTTTGATGGAGACCTTTTTTCCTTCGATGACGATCTCTCCCCCGTCAGGACTGTATATCCCGCCGAGGATCTTGATGAGCGTGGACTTGCCCGCACCGTTCTCTCCGAGCAACGCGTGGACCTCGCCCGGGCGAAGGTCGATGCTGACATCCTTGAGTGCGAGGACACCGGGGAACGTCTTCGTGATATGACGCATCTCAAGCAGATTCTGAGTTTCCACGATTCGTTGTCTCCTTTAGGTCGTCACGCGAGAAACGGGAAGCCGCCGAAGGCGGACTTCCCGTATTGCTTCAAGCAAAGACGCTAGGCATTATTCCCGTACGACGCCGATCGTGCGATCGTGCGATCGTGCGATCTCATTGCCAACCGTCGGTTCCATACTTGGAAACGTTCTTCTCGTTGATGAGGAACGTCTTGACGGGTACGGTCTTCTGATAGGGCTGCTTCTTGAGCACCTCATAGGCGAGCTTGACCGACTCGACACCGATGGAGATAGGAGACTGGGCTCCGGTACCGGCGAACTGGCCACCCTTCGCGATCTCGGCCTTCGCCTCGGGAGAACCGTCAACACCGTAGATCAGGATGTTCTTCCGGTTCGCGGCGCGGCAGGAAGCGAGCGCGCCGAGGGCCGTCGGATCGTTTCCACCCATGATGGCGATGACATCGGGATTCGCCTGGAGAATGTCGTCGGTAACCTTCATCGAGGTCTGGAGGTCGCCCTTTCCATCCTGCTCGGCGACGACCTTGAAGTTGTGCCCCTTGATGGCGTCGTTGAAACCGGCGATACGGTCGTTGATGGAGTTCATGAGGGGAGAATCGAGGATTACGATGTTGCCGCCCTTCGGGAACCGGCTCACAAGGTCCTGACCGCAGACGAATCCGGCATTCTTGTTGTCCGAACCCGCATACGCGGTGACATACTGCATGTCCTTGACCTGGGTATCGAAGTTGATTATCGGGATTCCAGCCTTCTGGAGCTCGACGAGAGCGGGGCGGATTCCTTCCCAATCAACGGGGTTCAGGTAGATCGCGTCGATCTTCTGGGCGATAAGGTCCTCGATCTGGTTGATCTGCTTGCTGACATCCATCGCCGGATCCGTGGTGATGAGCTTGTCGCCATTCGCCTCGACCTTTTCGCGGATCGATTTCTCGAGGGCGATAAAGAAGGGATTGTTCATCGTCATGCAGGTATACCCGAATTTGTATGCCTTTTTGTCCTTCGTGGAACCGGCAGCAAAAACCACCCCGGTCACGAGGACCAGCGCCATCGTAATGGCCATTACCTTTTTCAAAATAAACTCCTTGTTCATACATTTTCCCAGGGCAGGGACAGGGCGCTTGTTCCCCCCGTCGACGCCTGAAGATGTTTTATTATAGTGCGTTGGGTTGGGAGCGCAACAAATACTATGTCATCAGTTTTATGACGTTTGTCACATACCGGCAGGACGTTTGACACTAAACCGGAAACAATCTATTCTTTGCCCATTGTGGCAGCGGATGGTGAGTCTTTGAGTTTCGGGGTCGCCGCGCCCAAACGGGCGCAACGAACATATCTTTTCCTGTATCTCCTGAACCTCGTAATCATCGTATTTTATTCCATCATATTCTTCTCCACGGTATACAGGATCTGCGATGACGACCAGGCGCTTTCGTTCCTGAAAATAGCGCGATACCTTCCCTCGATTCCGTGGAAAATCCCCGTATTGAGCTGCTGCCTCTTCCTGATCATTGGGGGGCTGAACTTTTTTCAGCAACGCAGCCAAAAAAAGCAATGGCTGATATTCATCATCTACGTCTGCAATCTCGCGCTCTGCTGCGTCATATCCTACACGCTCAATTTCAGCTACAAGGGCCTGTTTTTGCTCCTCATCGCTGACGCATTCCTCAACCTCCAGGGCATGCCGCTCAAGATGTTCTCGCTCCTTCTGACCTTCGCCTGCTTCATCACCTTCGACTACGATTTACTTTCAGTCAGCATAAAGATGGTGTCGTTCCACAATTATCTCGTCTACTATTCGACCCAGACGCGCATCTTCCTGTACGGCATCAAGACGTCGCTCGACTCGATCAACCTCATTCTCGTCATCGTCTTCTTCTATCAGCTGATCCAGGGGGAGATACGCGAGAACAAGGAGTTCATCAGGGTGAACACGGAACTGGAGCGAAACCTCGAGACCCTCAGGACCATGACGAAAGAGATCGAAGAGGCCGCGAAGGTAAAGGAACGGAACAGGCTCGCCCACGATATCCACGACATCCTCGGACACTCGCTCACCTGCATCGATACGGGACTGGAAGCCTGCATCGAGCTCGCTAAGGGCACGAAGAGCGAGCTCATCGAGCAGCTTGGGAAGATCAAGCGGTTTGCCGACGTGGGGCTCATCGATATCAGGCGGTCCGTCCACGAGCTCGAGAAGGACACGATCAAGAATCAGTCACTCATCGACGCCCTCGGAGAGCTCGTGAGTGAAATAAACGAAGCGAAGATACACCATACGACGCTCAAGATAGATGGGGCGCCGCTCCCCATGGAGTACGATGAAAAGCAGACCGTCTATCGCATAGTGCAGGAAAGCATCACCAATTCGATCAACCACGGCGCCGCGAAGAACATCGAGATCGTGCTGGTCTTTCGCGACGCGGCGCTTGAACTGGAGACGAAGGACGATGGCAAGGGCTGCCTGATAATCCACGAGAATTTCGGGCTTTCGCATATGGAGGAGCAGATCAAGCTCCTGGGCGGAAGCATCACATTCGATACGTCGGTCGGCGAAGGATTCTCCATACACGCCGTTCTGCCCATAAGGAGGCACCCTGAGTGATATCCGTACTGATTGTCGATGATCAGGAACTGATGCGGGAGAGCCTTCAAATTCTCATCAACTCGAACAGTAACTTCAAGACCGTAGGGCTCGCGAAGGACGGGCAGGATGCGGTGAACCTGGTGAAAAAGACCAACCCCGACATCGTCCTGATGGATATCCGCATGCCCGAGTTGAACGGGATTGAATGCACGAAGTTCATCAAGGAATACGACGCGTCGATCAAGGTCATCATCCTGACGACATTCAATGACGATGACTATATCTACAATGCGATCAAGAACGGGGCGGACGGTTTTCTCCTCAAGGGCGTGTCAAAGGAAGAGCTGTTCAACAGCATCGTCACGGTCCACAACGGTTGCTCCGCGATCGATCCGCAAACCGCGAAGAAGGTATTCAGCCTGTTTGGAAGGATGGCAAGCTCATCGTTCGCCGCAACCAGGCTGGCGGTCGACCAGGAGGACAACAACCTCACCACGCTCGAACTCAAGATCATCCAGCTCATCGGCAAGGGATACTCGAACAAGGAGATCATGTCCGCGTGCAATCTCGCCGAGGGTACCGTGAGGAACTACATCAGCACCATCCTCAAAAAACTCGATCTCAGAAACCGTACGCAGATCGCCATTTTCGCGATCCAGTCGGGGATCATGCTCCATGACTACTGAAAAAAACGGGCGGCACAGGCGCCCCCTGCTTGTCGCCGTGGGAATTCTCGCCGTGGCCGCCATCATCATCGCCTCGGTCCTGTGGCGGCGGAGCCAGGGGCCGATCACGCTCACCTTCGCCGTGTACTCGGGCAACAACTGGGGGGTTCCGGCGAGCTACGCCTATGCCATCTACGACCGGGCGAAGGAGATGTTCGAGGCGCAGCCGGAAAACAGGAACATCCGGATCAGGCTGATAACAGGCACCCTGTATCGCGACTACTCCGAGTGGTTCGCCCAGCGGGTCTTGAAGGGACAGGAGCCCGACCTTTTCATGATCAAGGAGGACGACTTCAACATCTTCGCCTCGGTCGGCATTCTCGAGGACCTCGATCCGTACATGCGGCGCGACCGGACCTTCGATACCGATTCGTTCTATCCGAAGGCCCTTGAAGCAGGCGCGTACGCCGGAGCACAGTACTCGCTCCCGGTATCGGTCGTTCCGTCGTTCCTCATCGTGAACAAGACCCTCCTTGCCCACGAAAATCTCACGATCGACCGAGAGCACTGGGACTGGGATCAGTTCTATCGTATCTGCCGCGCGCTCACGAAGGACACCAATGGCGACGGCACGATCGACCAGTTCGGGGTCTACGGCTACACCTGGCAGAACGCGTTCTATACGAACGGCCAGACGCTATTCAGTCCGGACGGAACCCGTACCGTCTTCGACAACGAGGCCCTCGAGGAGACGATCGAGCACCTGAAGCGGATCTACGACCTCAACCGCGGAACCGTCATCAGGGAATCCGACTTCGACAACGGAAGAACGGGGTTCAAGCAATTCAACCTTTCGGAATACCGCACATACGGTTCCTATCCGTACCGCATCCTCAGGTACAGCAACTTCGAATGGGAGATCCTGCCCTTTCCCTCGGGCCCCCGCGGACACTCCATCTCCAAGCTCTATACGGTCCCGGTGGGCATGAGTTCCCGCTCCCGCCACAAGAAAGAGGCCTTCGAGTTTCTAAAGTTCATCACGGAAAACGCGGCTTTCCAGAGCCAGGTTTGGAAGGAAACGAACGTCCTTCCGGCCAACCGGAACGTCATCGCCGGCCTCAGAAAAAACGCCACCAACAACGAGAACGACGCACGACTGCTCGACTTCATGACGGACAACCACATCATGGAGAATCTCTACGTCGAGCCCGCATTCAAATGGTATGCCGACCTGTACGCCTTCATCGACGATCAGATCTTCCGGATCATCGCCACCGACAGGGACATACGGGGAAGCATACCTACCCTCCGCACGGACATCGAGAGACGGCGCACGGAACTGCAGGAATCGACAACCCCGTAAGAAAGCTACGGAGTTGTCGTCGCGAAAGCTTGGCCTGCCGTCATGCCTCGTGCCGGTAGAAATCCCAGCCCAGGTAGCGCTCGACGGCCTCCTGGAGGATGGATGCCGAGAGTCCGCGGGCCATCGCCACATGGTGCTCGAAACCCTCACGGGTTACATGGCTCATGAGGCCGCGTACGTTCCCGATCCTGCAGACGGCTATGCCGCCGTTCATCGGGAAGGGATCGGCGGTGAACTCGCCCTCGCCCATGTAGCACTTCACGCGGCCTTCCGCATCGTCGGTCGAAACGCGGAAGAAGGTAAAGGGGCCGGGGGCGACATGGCCCTTGATCGCGCCGAAGCAGTTTTCCTTTCCGAAGGTTTCGCCCAGAAGGTCGAGGTTCGACACCTCGATCGGCGCACCCATGAAGCCCCGGGGAAAGTTCGAGCAGTGGGTGCCGACGACGATGTCGGGCCTCGAGCCGTAGTTGTTGTTCCAGTCCAGCAGGGCCGCGGGGTTCCCCGAGGCGAGGTCGAGGGCGTACATCGAAACGGCGCCGGTGATGTCGACCTCGCAGGCGCTCGGCCTCATCCCCTCGCCCATCATCGACATCGTTAGGCAGCTCGCGCAGCCGTAGTTGTGCTCGATCGAGTTCCAGCACTGGACGGCGCTCGCGTCGCACTCGTTCTCGTCCATCCA
>DBTK01000109.1:52029-54191 GCA_002307015.1 Spirochaetaceae bacterium UBA1318 | reverse complement strand
TCGAGTTCCAGCACTGGACGGCGCTCGCGTCGCACTCGTTCTCGTCCATCCACCGCTCGACGACGGCCGAGAACTTCGCCTGTTTCAGGATCTTCGATTTGTCGATCGAGGCGGGGACGGTGCCGTAGGCGGCGATGGCCTCGAGCTTCGCCCCGACGGCGGGGTCGGAGTCGGGGAGCCGCTCGACGTCGCCGAATATCTCCGAGAGGTCGACGGGAATGACGGTGATCCCGGAACGCTGGAGGAGCTTTTCCGAGTAGCGCACCGTCTGGAAGGCGGCGGGACGGGTTCCGATCGAGCCGATCCGGGCGCCCCGGAGGCCCCGCACGGTGCGGCAGATCCTGCCGAAAGAGTCGATGTCGGCGCTGAACTCCGGTCCCGTCAGGTCCGAGGTGTGGTCCGTCGTGTCGGTCCACGGGATGCCGTACTGGCGAAGGTTGTTGCAGACCGAGATCTTGCCGCAGTAGGAGTCGCGCCTTCCGCGCACGTCCAGGTGGGCGAGGTCGTCAGGACAGGCCTGGACGAGGACGGGAACCCCGAGCCCCGCGAGGCGTATGGTTTCGACGACGCCGATCTCGTCCCCGAAATTGGCGAGCACCACGACGATGCCGTCGATCTCGTCCCGCTTCTCCCTGAAGAGGCTCGCGTATTTCTGGGCGTCGGCGAGGCAGGCGACGGCCCCGTCGGCCGTGAGTGAGGGATCCCCGATGACGGCCCGGATGCCCTTCCGCACCAGGAGGTCGAGGATGTCCTTTCGGGCGTTGACCGCGTGGGCGGGGTTGAAGAAGGCGCGGGAAGAAACGATGAGCCCGAAGGTCAGCTTCCTGTTGACGATGCGATTGGAAAGGTTAATCGACATAACATCCTCCTGATCAGGCGAATGCCCGGAGCTTCGTGAAGAAGTCCTCGAACATGAGCCTCGTGTCTATGCGCGTATAAACTCGTATCTGCCCCCTGCCCGAGGGAAGCCCGTAGAGGCCGCCCGGCCCCATGGTGGGCCGCTCGCGCAGAACGTAATCGCTCGAGGAGGGATCGGGTTGAAAGGGGGACTGGAGGGCGGTGAGAAGGACCAGGGGGCTATCCCCGAGGATATAGGTCTCGCCGAGGCTCATGCCGAGCTTCCCTACCATGGAGGTCACGCCCTCGAGCGCGTCGCAAAGGAAACGCCCAACCTCTCCGCAGGGCCTGACCCTCGCCTCGAGCTCCGCGAGGGAGACCATGGCCTGGCGATAGATGTTCCGCGGCACCTGCCACAGGGGCACCGAGCTCTCGTTGAAAAGATAGCGGCCCGCTTCCACGTCGATATTCAGATTGTACTCCGGCTCGCTGCCCGAGTTGGGCGGAGGCAGGGCTAGGCCCGGATGCTCCATCCCCCCGATCCACACGACAGTCATGCGTTCTGCAATCCGGCCGTCCATCATGAGGGCGCTGGCGAGGTCGGTGAGCCCTCCACCACAGACGACGTAGAGGGGCAGTTTCGTGTCCTCGCGAAGGGCCTCGGAGACGATCGCCTCCGCGGCGGCCGACTCTCGCGGCTTGGTCAGACCCTCGATCGCCTTCTCGGCTCCCCGATGCACGGGCACTTTGCCGTCCATTCCCATGGTCCGAAGGAGCTCCCCCAGGCGCCGTACCGCATGCTCGGCGGACTTGCCCGAGTGATCGAAGGGATCACTCTCGCTGAGGTGAGAGCCGATGATGCCGCGGATTTCGACCGAGGGGCAGAGGAGATGGTGCGCCGTTTGGAACAGATCGTCCGGATCTCCCGCGAAGTCGTTGTCGATAATGACCCTCGCCCGAGGCTCCACCTCGAACTTCCCTATCCTGCCCATATCGCCTCCTAAAACAGAACTGGCGCGAAGCGCCGGAATTCCTACCGCCGGACCTCAAAGAAGGTCTTGTCCAAGGCGGCCTGCCAGCCGGCCAGGAGCTCGGCCTTCCGGCCCGCCTCCATCGAGGGAAGGTACTCGGCCGCGGGCCTGGCGAGCTCCCGGAGTTCGGCCTCGCCGCCCCAGAGCCCGGCCGCCGACCCGGCCATAAAGGCCGCGCCGCGGGCCGAGACGTCCTCCGCCGAGGCCACGCGGATGGGCGTGCCCAGAATGTCCGCCTGGAATTGCATGAGCATCCTGTTCGATGTCGGGCCGCCGTCCACGCGCAGCTCGCGC
>DBTK01000109.1:51529-51783 GCA_002307015.1 Spirochaetaceae bacterium UBA1318 | reverse complement strand
GCCGCCGTCCACGCGCAGCTCGCGCAGGGCCACGCCGCCCGCCTCCATGGCCGCGACCACATCGCGCACCTGGTAGGCCACGCTCTCGAAAGCCGCGCGCACGATGTGCGATTTCGTCGAGCCGCGCGAGATGCCCGTGATCGACGCCCGCGCCCCCTGTACCCAGTGGGGGGCGCCCATGCCTGAGAAGGCGGGCACGAGGTACACACCACCCGAGTCCGGCAGGGCGGCGGCCATCGCCTCGGCCTCGGCCG
>DBTK01000109.1:18509-51261 GCA_002307015.1 Spirochaetaceae bacterium UBA1318 | reverse complement strand
TCCTCGCCGACCCAGCGCAGGGTGTCGCCGCTCGAGCGGATGTTGCCCTCGTAGACATAGCTCGCACGGCCGCCCGAGCCGTAGCCCACCGAGACGACGATGCCCTTGGGCGGCTTAGGCGGTTCGAAGCCCGCGTGGAGCATGATAGAGGAGCCGGTGCCATAGGTGGCTTTGGCCGATCCGGCGCGAAAGCCTGCCTGGCCGTAGAGGGCCGCGTGGGAGTCGCCCATCACCGAGCGGATGGGGAGCTTGAATTCCCCGAAGTCCGCCGTGCCGAAATCGGCGTCGGAGGAGCGAGCCTCGGGGAGGAGTATGCCTTTGAGCCCGAAAAGCCCGAGGAGATAAGGATCCCATTTCAGCGTATTGATGTCGAAGAGGAGGGTGCGGGAGGCGTTGGACCAGTCGGTCGCGAAGACCCTCTCGCCCGTGAGCTTCCAGACGAGCCAGGCGTCTATAGTGCCGCACATCAGGGCTCCCGCGCGCAGAGCCGATTCCGCCCCGTCGCAGTTCTCGACGAGCCAGGCGAGCTTGCCGGCGGAGAAATTCGTATCGGCCACCAGCCCCGTCCGCCTGCGCAGCTCTCCCTCCGCGCCCGATGAGCGAACCCGGTCGCAATAGAGAGCGCCTCGCTCATCCTGCCACACCAATGCGCGACTGACCGGCACGCCCGTCCTCGAGTCCCAGGCCACGATTGTCTCGCGCTGGTTCGTGAGGCCGAGGGCGGCTATTCCCGCAGGGTCGATGCCCGACTCGCGTACGACGCGGAGGACAGCCATCTTCGTATTCGCAAGGATCTCGAGCGCGTCATGCTCGGCCCAGCCTGGCCTCGGATAGAACTGCTCGTGGGGCAGGCTGACCGAGTAGAGGGGCAGGCCCTCGCTGCCGAAGACGAAGGCCTTGGTGGCGGAGGTGCTCTGGTCGACAGCTACGACGTACTCTCGGGGCACGGCTGGTTAAGCCCTCCCCAGGCCGCGCAGGAATTCGAGGACCTTCCTCTCGATGCCCGCGGAATCGAGGCCGCAATGCGCGAAGAGCTCCTCCGAGCTGCCCGCAGGCAGATAGGAATCGGGGAAGCCAAGGATGCGCATCGGCGTCGGAGTGCGCTGCGACAGGAGCTCGGCCACGGCGCCGCCGAGGCCTCCGAACGCGTAGCTCTCTTCGACCGTGACCACGGCCCCGCAACGCCGGGCGGCGCCGAGGATCGCCGCCTCGTCCAAGGGCTTGATCGTAGGAACGTCGAGGAGGCTGCAGCGGATACCCCGCTCGCCCAACGCGTGGACGGCGCCCATCGCGTAGTGCAGGGTCTCGCCGCAGGCGATTATCGCGCAATCCTTCCCGTCGGCGAGGAGGTTGGCCTTCCCGAACTCGAAGCGAGCCTCGCCCGGAGCGTAGGAATCGGGCACGGGACTTCGGCCCATGCGGATGTAGGCAGGCCCCCGCCGCTTCGCGAGGTCGCGGGCCGCCATCCCGGCTTGAGCCGCGTCCGAGGGCACGATCACGGCCATATTCGGGATCGAGCGGTATAGGGCCAGGTCGTGCAGGGCGTGGTGAGTCGCGCCGAGGGCGCCGTAGCTCACGCCTCCGGATACGCCAACGATCTTGACGTCGAGGTCCGCGTAGGCCGCGTCGTTCTTGACCTGCTCGACCGCCCTGGCGGAGTAGAACGAGGCGGGTCCCGCGACGAAGACTCGCTTGCCCGAGTGGGCCAGTCCTGCGCCTATGCCGACCGCGTCCTGCTCGGCGATGCCGACCTCGACGAACTGCCCCGGCAGGGCCGCGGCGAAATCGTCCAAGGAGGCCGAGCCGCGAGCGTCGGAGGTGACGACGAATATAGAAGGATCCCGCATCGCCTCTTCGAGGAGGGCGCGCATGAAGGCCTGCCTGCAGCCATTGCCCGCGGTGCTCATACCCTCGCCTCCCTCGCCGACGCGATCGCCGTGTCCAGCTCGCGCATGGCCTGCGCGTATTGCTCGTCGGTGGGCACCTTGTGGTGCCACGCGACTTGATTCTCGATGAAGGATACGCCCTTGCCCTTAATCGTGCGCGCCAGGATCAGAGTCGGCGACCCGGCCTTGGCCGGCACCGAGTCGAGGGCGCCAATGACTTGGCCCATGTCGTTGCCGTCGATCTGGACGACCTTCCAGCCGAAGGCCGCCCACCTGTCGCCAAGGGGGGAGAGTCGCATAACGTCGTCGACCTTCCCGCTGATCTGCAGGCCATTGTAGTCTACGATGCCGACGAGGTTGTCCAAGCCGTAGTGGGAGCCTGCCATCGCGGCCTCCCAGACCGAGCCCTCGGCTTGCTCCCCGTCGCCCATGAGGACGAAGGTTCGATACGAGGCGCCGTCCCGCTTGGCTGCGAGGGCCATGCCAACTCCCACCGCGAGGCCGTGCCCGAGGGCGCCCGTGGGCATCTCTACGCCAGGCACGTTCATGGTGGGGTGCCCATAGAGCGTCGAATCGAAACGGCCGTACTGCTCCAGGACGAGGGCAGGGAAAAAGCCCGCCTTGGCGAGGACGCAATACAGGCCTTCGGCGCTGTGCCCCTTGCTCATGACGAAACGGTCGCGTCCCGGGTCCCTCGGCATTGCCGGATCGATGCGAAGCGCGTGGAAGTAAAGGCCGACCAGAATATCGATACTCGAGAGGCACCCTCCCGTATGGCCGCCGTTGGCTCGCTTGATCAAGGAGAGGATATCTTTTCGAAGCTCGAGGGATTGGGCCGCGAGCATACTAACTTCATCCTGCTTCACGAAAAACCTACCTTACCTTAACAATACCGGATCTCTTTCGAAATGTCAACGAAACGAAAACAAATAGAAGATAATCGAAAAATATCGAAGGCTATTTCACTTCGCCTTTCCATCTCCTCGATAGCGGAAACAGTAGATCGCCCTGCCGTCTTCGAGGTCCACGCGGGGGGGCTGGGATCGCTCGCACTCAGGCAGGCGATCAGGGCACCTCGTACAGAACTTGCAGCCTTCGAGCCGGTACTCCTTGGTCTCGATGTCGGACATCTTCTCCCGGCTGCTCCACTTCTGCCCGACCGCGGGAACCGAGTTGAGGAGCAGCTTGGTGTAGGGATGCAGGGGCCTGAGGAGAACGACGCGCGCGTCGCCCGCCTCGACGACTCTTCCCCGATAGAGGATGACGATGTAGTCGCTGATGTAGTAGGCGGTCGCGAGGTCATGAGTGATGTAGAGAAAGCTTGTCTTGTATTCGTCTCGGATGCTCTTGAAAAGATTGACGATGTTCATCCTGAGGGATGCGTCAACCATGCTCACGGGCTCATCGGCCACGATGAGCTTGGGTCGGGCGATAATCGCCCTCGCGATGGAGATGCGCTGGAGCTCCCCGCCGGAGAACTGATTCGGGTACTTGCCCGCGACGTCCTCGTAACGGAGGCCTACGGCCATGAGGGCCTCGCGCATCGCCTTCTCGATCGCATCCTTTCCCTCGGCCTTGCGAATGTTCACCGCGGTGTCCCGAAGGTAGGTATCCACGCTCTTGAGCGAGTTAAAGGCTTCGAAGGGGTTTTGGAAGATCGGCTGGATGAGGGCCTTGAGATCCTCGTCCCGGATCCGCTCCTTCTTTCCCGCCAGGATCTTCTTTCCGGCGACCTCCATGCTGCCGCCGGAGGGCTCCACGATACGGAGCATGAGCTTCGCGAGGGTCGTCTTCCCGCTCCCGGACTCGCCGATGAGGCTGACGATCGTGGGCTCATCGCTCTTCACCTCGAATTCAATTCCCCCGAGGGCATCGATCTTCGTCCTCTTGAACATGGACCCCAGGCTGTATCGCTTACTGAGGTCCTTAACTGAAATGACCGTCTGCGGCATCGTATGATAACCCTCCGTCAACTCTCGGGATATAGGCAGGCAACTGAGTGGCCGTTCCCTACGGCAGCCAGCTCCGGACAGCGCTCCCGGCACTCCGCCTTGGCCCTTGAGCACCTCGGCGCGAATCGACAGCCGCGGAGCTCATCCCATAGGCTGGGCGGCTTGCCTTCCACGCCCTGGAGCTTCTTCGCGTCACCTATCCTCGGAAGGGACTCGATCAACATCTTCGTATAGGGATGGCGCGGCCTTGAGAATATCTCCTCCGAGTCCCCGGTCTCGACTATCTTGGCCGCGTACATGATCACCATTTTGTGCGTCAACTGGTAGTGCACGCCCATGTCGTGGGTGACGAGGAACATGGTGTTCTTCATCCTCCTCTGCAGCTCCGCGAGGAGGAGGAGAATGCCCTTCTGCACGACCACGTCGAGAGCGGTCGTCGGCTCGTCGGCCAGGATGATGTCCGGCTGGAAGAAGGTGCCGAGGGCCACCATGACACGCTGGCGCATCCCGCCGGAGAGCTGGTGCGGGTAGGCGTCCAGGACCTCGGGCGTCAGGTCAAGCTCCCTGAGGAAGGCCACGACCTTCTCGAGGGTCTCGTCGATCTCCTTCCTCGACCTGAAGTCCTGGAAGTCCAGGAACTGCTTGCGGATCTTCACGACCGGATTCAACGAGCTCATGGAGCTCTGCGGAATATAGGAGATCTTCTTGAACCAATGCTCGCTTATATTCTCGGTGGTGATGTCCCGTCCGTCGGGACCCTTCATGCCATAGTCGATCATGCCCTTCGACATCGCGAGGGGATATTCGATGTTACCGTAGAGGAGTTTGAGCAGCGTGCTCTTCCCGCAGCCGGACTCGCCGGCTATGCCGATGATGTTCCCTGTCTGGAAATCGGTCGTCACGTCATCGAGGGCATCGACCGTCCCCCGGACCGTCGTGTACGTGCCGACGACGTTCTTGAGTCGAATCATGAGTGGCCCCGTCTTTCAGCGAAATATTGATTGTAGCCCGTGGAAGTAAGGAAGAGCCCCAGGAAGATGAGCACCGTCGCCAGGATGGGCGCCCCTATCCAGATATAGTGCTCGGTGATGACGGCGCTATAGGTGTTGGCCCAGTAGACGATCGCCCCGAGCGTCGGCCTTTCGACGGAGGAGAGGCCCAGGACTGCCAGAGAGGCCTCGGTGTTGATGGCCCAGAGGATCGAGTTAATGAAGCCCACGACCGCGTAGGAGAACACGTGGGGGAAGACTTCCCGAAAGATGATCTTGGGCCGCGAGCAGCCGGAGAACCAAGCCATGTTGATGAACTCCCGCTCCCTCACGCTCAGGGCGATCGAGCGTATGGTACGGGAGCTCCAGGCCCAGCCGAACAGAACGAGGATCGCGATGATCGCGCCCTGGCTCGCGTGCCCCTTCACCAGGCTGTTGAGGATGATGAGGATCGGGAAGGCCGGGATAACTATGAAGGAGTCGTTGATCATCATCATGACCCGGTCGTAGCGCCCCCCCGAGAAGCCGGCGGAGAGACCGACGACGAGAGCTATTGCGGTCGTGCAGATCGCCACCGTGACTCCGAGAATTAGGGAATTCCGGATGGAGAACACGAGGTACCATCCGATGTCGCGGCCCAACGCGTCGGTCCCGAGCAGGTGCTCCCAGCTCACGGGCGCGTAGTCCATGTAGGAGCCCTGAAGCGAGGGGTCGACTGTGCAGAATATGGGCAGGATGAAGCCGCCCAGCACGAAGAGACCTACAATCACGATGCCTATCTTCAGGCGGTTGTTTATTTTCATGGTTTCACCGATGCCTTATCCGAGGATCGAAGAGCGGATAGAGCAGATCTATCGCCAAGGTAGAGATCGCGACCGCCACGATCGTGATGGTGATCGTGCCATACAGCAGATTGTAGTCGCCGTTGCTGATGGCCGACCTCATGAGCATCCCGATGCCCGGATAGGAGAAGAGCATCTCCGTGATCAGGGCGCCGCCGAATATGCTGCCCAGGGAGAGGGCCAGCGAGGTGATCTGCGGCAGGATGGCGTTGCGCGCCACGTAGTTGTACATGATCCGGCGGGGCTTGACGCCCTTGAGCCGCGCGTAGAGGACGTAGCCCTCCTCCTTGGTGCTGTAGGCCAGCGACTTCATCCCCAGCACGTTCCAGCCGAAGTTGACCAGGATGAGGGTGAGGGCGGGAAGGAAGGAATTGTAGATTATGTCGACAATTTTCTGGAACGTCACCGGACCCGGCATCACCACGAAGGTCAGGGGGAAGGCCGGTATCAGGAAGGCGAAGAATATGATGAGCACGAAGGCGAAAATATAATATGGTATCGGATAGATCAGTATGCCGAGAGTCTCGAGTACCGTGGCGAATTTTCTATTATGGAAAAAGCCCGCGACGAGGCCGACGAGGTTGCCGAGGAGCCAGGCCGTGATCGTCGACACGAGCATGAGGCCGAAGGTCCAGGGAAGGGCTAGGTTGATGAGCTCGGATACCGGCTTCGGATAGGCCGCGAGCGAGGGCCCGAAGTCGTGCGAAACGAATACCCGCTTGAGATAGCCGAAATATTGATCGATGAGCGAGCCCTGGATGCCGTACATCTCTCCGAGGGCCTTTCGTATCTCGGCGACCTGCTCGCCCGTGAGCGCCTGGCCGGCCGAGCCCTGGAGCCGCTGCAGATAGTTGTCTATCGGGTCGCTCGGCATGAGGCGCGGCAGGAGGAAAAGCACGCTGATCCCTATGAAGAGCACGACAAAGAAGGTCAGAAGCCTCTGCCAAAGGTAGTTTAAAAAATTCTTCATTCTTCCTCGCGTAAGGCGGGCGGCTCGCGCCGCCCGCCGTTCAGATGAGAGTAAAAGGAAACGCTACTTCGCGCCCGAGGGCTCGAGGTTCATGACGACGACCTTGAAGCAGCTCCACCAGGTGAGCGGCGTCGCGTAGTAGTTGTTCGCGGTCGGCCAGTTCTTCCAGTAGTGCCAGTTCTCGGGGATCGTGGTCGGGATGTCCGAGATGTTGATGTCGGCCATGTCGCTGATCATCATCTTGAGGATATCGCGCTGGGCGTCGACAGCCTCGGGCTTCTCCGGCGGGATCTCGAGCATGGCCTCGATCTTCTTGTCGGCCTCCTTGTTGTCCCAGCGAAGGAGGTTGCCGACGAGCGCGGTGTTGGAGTCCGCGGGCAGAAGATACTTCTGCCTGAGATTCTGCATGAACTGCACAGGCGTCACGTAGGAACCTCCCGGCCAGCCCATGTAGGCGTCGAGCATGTTGTTGTAGTTCCCGATCTTGCCATACTCCGCGTTATCGACCTGCTTGGCGATGACGTCGATGCCGAATTTCTTCCAGCTGTCGGCGACGCTGAAGCCCATGCGCTGGAGGATCGTATGCCAGTCGCTGGGGAAGGCGAGGACGGGCTGCCAGACCTTGCCGTCAGGGGTGCACCACTTCTTGTCCGCGTTCCGCTTCATGCCGGCCTTGAGAAAGAGCTTCTCGGCCTCGGCGGGATCGTACTTCCACCAGCCCATGCCCATCAGGGTGTCGGTCTCGAGCCCCTTCGCGGGGAGGTTCTTCTCGCCCCGCTTGGCGAGTTCGGCCTTCATTTCCTCGGGGAAATTACGGTTGAAAGGCTTGTAGCCGTCATCGAGGGCGAAGTCCTGGAGCCAGGGCATGAGGGGATCGAAGAAGCGAGTCTTCATCCAGCTCTGGGCGACCATGGGCACCGCCGAAACGCGGAAGGCGCCGCCGAGGGCAGCGATAGTCACGGCCTTGACGTCCGTTACGAGAGCGAGGCCCCATCGCACGTTCTTGTCGTTGAAGGGCGCCTTCTGCTCGTTAAACGAGATACTGAAGGCGCAGGCGTCGTCGTTCCAGAAATAGGGGAACTTGTCGGCGAAGGTCTTCACGTCCTTGTTTCGCTTCTGGACCGCCTTGATATTGTCCCAGCTCATGAAGGTCGCGGCGTCGAGCTTGTTCTGCATGAAGGCGAGGGTCTGCTTGTCCTCGGGGCCCGCGTTCATGAACACGATGTACTTGACCTTGGGGGTCTTCTTGTAGACCTGCCAGGAGGAGCGCTGCCAGTCGTCGCGGAGCTTCCAGATATGCCAGGAGCCGTTCGGGTCGAACTTGTAGAGGGTGTAGGCGCCGAGCGACAGAGGCTGGCTATCCTTGAATTGGCTGATATCGGCCTGCTTCTCATAGAGATGCTTGGGCAGCGGGCACAGCATGTTCGGGCCCCAGGTCCAGACGCCCCAGTTCTGCGCGAAATAGTAGTCCTTATCGTTGAGGACGACATCGATCGTGTAGTTGTCGACCTTGGTGATGGTCTTCCACGCCATGTTGAGCATCCGCGCGCCGGGAAGCTTGTCGATGTTCTTCCGCGTCGCTTCGCAGGTGTAGATGATATCGTCGGCGGTGAACTCAACGCCGTCGCTCCAGTAGATGCCGGGGCGAAGCTTGATGCGGAATTTGGTGTAGCTGTTGTCCAGGAGCACGGGCGCCTCGGAAGCGAGCTCATTTACCGTCGCGCCGTTGGCGGTATCCATCTCCCAGAGGTAGGAGTAGCAGAGCATACGGGCGCCGTGCCAAAGGTCCCTGTCGAGATACCAGTTGAAGGTGTCGGGCGCGCTCGACCTGGAATCGAAGCTCTGCACGACGAGGGTCTCGTTCCTCGGCGTACCGAACTCGGTCATCGTCTGAGCGGCCAGGGACGACGCGACCATCGCGGCAACCGCGGCGATCGCCAGCCATTTCTTCTTTGCCATAAAGCCTCCTTAATGCAAAAAATCAATCGTTCAGGATATTCGATGCCCCATCAACGGGGGCAGGACCTCAAGCCTCTTTCTCCTTGACAATCCTCAGCGCGATGGGGGACCTCCTCGGCAGAGCGATCTCCTGCTTGCCCGAGAAGGTGCCCAGGGTCTCGATCCTCATGTCCCAGGTGTGGATGAGATCCACGCGATACTTCGCCGGGCCGAGGTTCAGCACCTTCTTCGAGGGCTGCCTCGACCCGTCGATGTAGACGAGGTAGTACTCGTCCCTGTAGTGGGCCGCGCCGCTGTGGTTCCAACCGTCGACGACGCTCGGCTCGCCCATCCGGACGGGCGCGAGCCCGGGCACGCCGCTCTCATCGAGGATCTTCCTCAGGAAGGCGATCCGCTCGGGACTCTTCCCGCGGAGCTCGCCGCCCTTGGACCACCAGAGGACCTGCTCGTCGTTGACGTAGGTCTCGCCGTGGCCGACGTAGCCTCCCCTGCAGAAGCCGCTCCAGAAGCGCTCGACCATGGCCTCGGCCGTGAGGTCGCCCCAGGCCATCTCGATGTCGCCCTCGTAGCAGCACTCGTCTACGACGACCGGCTTCGCGTAACGCGAGACCCACTCCCCGATCTTGCCCATCTCGCTGCTCTGGATGGAGCAGTGGGTAACCCAGGACTGCGAGTGGTCGTAGAAGGCCCTGCAATTATGGATCGACCGAAGGTGGCCGTAGGGGTCCTCCGCCCGGACGAGCTTGAAGTAGTCATCCCAGTCGGCCAGCGAAATCGCCGGCATGAGGTCGTACTCGTTGGCGAAGGACCACCATACGTTCCGGATGGCAGCGAGGCGAGCGACGATGTACGTGAGGTAGCGCTCGTTCACGCCTCGGGGCATTCGGTCGAAGCCCCAGGCCCCGGAGTCGTAGGGATGGAAGAGGATGAGATCGGCCTCGATCCCCATGGCCTGCAGGTCGAGTATCCGCCGCTCGAGGTGCTCGAAGTACTTCGGGTTGAATCGGTCAAAGTCCCACTCGGCCATGACCTTCACGGGGGCAAAGGGGTCGTAGGGCTCGAGCGCGCGCTTGCCCGTGATGCGCCCCTCGAAGGGATACGAGGGCGGCTCGTTCTCGTTGTAGGAGTAGCGCTTGGGGAAGACGCACATGCGCATCTTGTTGAAGGGCGCGCCCCGCAGGCTGGCCAGCGTGCGCTCCTCGAGTTCGTCGCCCTGGAGGTTCCAGACGTAGCACGTCGTCCCGAAGGGGAAATAGGCCGAGCCGTCCGCGTAGGCGAAGTTGCTCATGCCGCTCACGCGCACGGGACCATGGTTTCCGGGCTCGGGCGCGACGCATTCGAAGGTGCCGCTCAACCCGTCGAGGTCCCGCAGGTTGCTGCTGGTCGTGAACTGATAGTTGCCGAGTTCTTCCGGCATGAAACGGACGACGAAGGTATCATCGCCGTCATAGAAACCCCTGACCGTCGTCGAGGAGAGGAATTTCGTAAAACTGCATTCGAGAGATACATCGATAAAGGGGTTGCCCTTGGCTCTCGCGTTTATTCGTAATTCGAAGAGACCCCATTTCGCGATTTTGTCACCGTATTTCATGATGTTTCCTCCAAAAAATAAACCAACTATACGGCGGTGGCTTTCGATAATTGGGTGGCATTAAAAAATGTCAACCAAATAGTAAGAAATCAAAAACACTATAAAGGTGATTTATTGTTTTGTAAAGAAATTTCGAAAATAAAAGATAATAATCGAATTAACCTACCGCATCATCGATCATTTCATTGTATGATTAATAATTAGGATCTACATTGTTTTCCAAAACCGGGGCTCGGCGAGAGGATAAAGTGAAAAAGAATGGAAAAATGATCGATAATCGAAAGTTTTCGAAAGCGCTCTTCGATAGAGACATCCCGATAATTCTATCGAGGCCACCATATGGCGGCGAGCTTTTCGCCGTGGCCTTCGCTTAGTTGCCCTCCCATCATCGCCCTCAGCGCGATGACGAAGGGCGGAAGCGGCTCACGGGAAGAGCGCCCGCAGCTCGTCGGCCATGTTGAGGGCGAGGGTCTTGAGGCAGGGGCTCCCGCCCCTTTGCGATAGCCGTAGTCCAGGAGACCGCGAAAGACGGCGTCATTGGCCACTATCCAGATGGGCCCGAGCCCATGATGGTGGTTGTTCGTAGCCTCGACGTTGAACATCTTCCATCCATCGCGAGGCTCGCCATTCCAAAGGGGGCGCAGAAGGTCCCGGGGTCGAGGGCGTACTGGACGAGGCTTCGCGCCTGTTCCTCCGTGGCGAAGCCCGCGGAAAGGGGAAGAAAATCAGTCCAGGCCCGTAATAACAGAAAAAAGAAACGGAAATTACTGGGCGATTATGATCTTCACCCCCAGCTCCGTTATGCGTTCGGCCATCTCCGGTTCGATCCCGTCGTCCGTGATCAGGTACTGGACGCACTTCATGGAGCCGAGGGAGGCGAAGGACATCTTCCCGAACTTGGTTGAATCGGCGAGGAGGTAGGTTTCCCTCGACACCTCGATCATCGCGTTCTTGACGACGATGTCGCTGAACCCGGGGTAGGTGAGTTCGCAGGCCGGGGAGATGCCGCCGGTGGCGAGAAAGAGCTTGTCGATGTAGACGTTCCGGAAAAAAAGGGCGGCCTTGTCACCCGTCAGCGAGAGGGTCGGGGCCTTGAACTCCCCGCCGGTCACCATGAGGTTGCAGCTGGGGTTGGCGCCCATGATCAGGGCGATATTGAGGGCGTTCGTGATGACGGTCAGGTTCTCGAAGTCGACGAGGCACTTGGCCAGTTCCGTCATCGTCGAGCCCGAATCGAGGATGATCCGGTCGCCCGCCTTGACGAATTCCGAGGCCCGTTTGGCGATGAGAATCTTCTTGTCGAGGTTCTCCATGTGCTGGAGGGTCAAGGAACTGACCTGCTGGGAAACGGTGCGGAGAAAGGCCCCGCCGTGCTCTCGGGTCACGAAACCCTGCTCGTCGAGCTTTTCGAGGTCCTGCCTGATCGTCGGCTCCGAGACCTTGAAAAGCGAACTCAACTCCCTGACCCTGGCGCTCCCCTCCTCCTGGAGAAGTTCGAGTATCTTGTCGCGCCGGTCGGTGGCGAGAAGATCCTTTCCGATATCCTTTTTCGACATATTTCGTCCTTTTTGCCGAATCCGCGGCCGATCGTCCCGAGTCCTTCCTTGTACTACACTTCGGCGCCCGCTGTCAAGAAAACGAAAAAAAACGAAAGCTCACCGCAGAGAAGCCCGGCCGGAAATTGACAGCGCTTGCGGGAGGAAGTAGCCTGTGCGGAAAGGAAGGATGAAATGTCTTCAAACCCGAATTACAAAGAGGAACTGGTCGGCGTCTTCGGACACCCGGTAGCTGAAAATCCGACGGTCGTCATGCAGGAAGCGGGATTCAGGGCGCTGAACCTGAACTGGCGCTACCTGACCATCGAGGTCTATCCCCAGGACCTGGCGGCGGCCATGCAGGGACTGCGAGCCCTCAACATGAGGGGCATCAACCTCACCATCCCCCATAAGGTGGCCGTGCTCCAGTACCTGGACGAGGTCAGGCCAGACGCCGCCCTGATGGGCGCGGTGAACACCGTCGTCCGCGTCGGCGAGAAGCTGGTCGGCGAGAACACCGACGGCAAGGGCTTCATGAGGTCGCTGACCGGGGATGCGAAGGTCGAAGCCCGGGGAAAACGGGTCGCCATCCTCGGCGCAGGCGGGGCGGCCCGATCCATCTCGGTGGAGCTGGCCCTGGCCGGCGCCGGGCGCATCACCATCGTGAACCGGGGGGAGGAACGGGGAAGGTCCCTGGTCGATCTCCTCAACGCGAAAACAGGGGTGAAGGCGGACTTCGTCAGATGGCAGGGAACCTGGTCCGTTCCGGACGGCACCGACATCCTGATCAACGCGACCTCGATCGGCCTCCCCCCGAAGGCTGCAGAAAAGCTCGACATCGAGTATGAAACGATCGCCCCCGGAATGGTCGTCTGCGACGTCATCCCGGCCCCGACGACCCCCTTCCTTGAGGAAGCGAAGGAGTACGAGGCGAAAACCCTCGACGGCCTCGGGATGCTGGTCTACCAGGGCGCGATCGCGTTCAAGCTCTGGACGGGCCGGGACGCCCCGGTCGAGGCCATGCACCAGGCCCTGGCGAAGGCCTTCAACCCCTAGCGGGGTGTTGGCAGCGGAGACCTTCGACAGCCCGCCAGAGGGCGGCAGGGCAGCCTCGATCGGCTATTTCGATGCCCCGAAGATCCGAGCTATCGATCGGGGAGGTCGAGGCTGAAAAAGGAAGCGGCGAGGCTCCCGTCGGGATTTCCGGTCCCGCGGACGGTGACCTTGAGGCCGGGCTTCAGGTCGGCGAGCTTCATCGCCACCGAACGGTGGATCTCGGCTCCCTCGGGAACGGCTATGGAGGCGGTCAGCATCTCGTACTTCAGCGAGAGGACCCGGCCGGCGACGCCGCCGCCGCCGAGGCTCGTGACCTGGGCGTTCGTCATGACCTGTCCGCTCGCCATGGGGAACTGCCCCTTCCTCACCCGCTGCCAGAGCTCAGGGGGAAAGACGTTGATGGCCGTGGCGGTCAGGGATCCGTCGGCCCCCTTCGTGGCGGCCACCCCCAGCGCCTCCCCGGCCTGGATAGAGTCGAGGGCGGCGAGCTTCCGGCCGAGGATGAGGGTGCCGGAGGAGACCGCGACCGTCGTCACCGTGCCGTCATCCGACAGCACGAAGACGGTCTGACCGTTGATCCGCCCTATGGAGCCTGAAATCGAGCGCTGGTTGTCCACCGCCGCGGCACCAGGCGAAGAACCCTGCATCGAACCGCCCGACGTGGCTTGGGCGAAAATTCCGTAGATCGGGATCGCGAAGGCCAGAATGACCAAGGCCGCCCTTCGCGCTTTTCCCGCTTTTCCGTAACCGTTCATGGATACTCCTTTCGCCTACCCGAAGGTGAAGGCGAATAGTCTCAGCTTCCCGCTCACGACGAGCGTGAGCACATGAGAGCCCGAGGCCGGAAGCTTCACGAGATGGTAGAGCCTGCTTTCGGTCGGCCTCACCGTACCGTCCCTGACGTCGACCCCGTCCCCCACAGGAACGCCGTCGACGCTCACCCCTATGCTCCCGCCCTTCCCTTCCGGTTCCACGACGAGGAACACGTCCTTCGCGTTGAACCCGAGGGAGAGGGTGCCCGCCGATTCGGGCACGACGTACTGGCCCGCGATCGTCCACCTGCCTTCGAGGTTCCACTCGCCGTTGCCGGGGACCCTCGCGGGCCGGTACTCGACGACCTGGTCGGCCTTGGGAGCGACCGACGAGGCGAGGTTCCTGCCCCGTTCGTAGCCGAGGTAGGTCTCGGGTGTCCGGGAGTCGATTTCCGGAGCCTTCCTCGACACCGCGCCGCCTGGATCCTTCCCCGCTTCCTTCAGAAGCGCCCGTATGACGCCCTCGGAAACCTCGTAGCCGCCCTCGCCGAAGTGCACGTATCGGACCCGTCCCTTCGCGTCGATGAAGTAGTGGGCAGGCCAGTACCGGTTGCCGTAGGCGTTCCACTGGGCGTAATCGTTGTCCTGGACCACCGGCCAGGTGACGCCGAGTCCGCCCATCGCCCGGGAAACGTTGGACGAGACTTTCTCGAATTCGAACTCCGGGGTATGGACCCCGACGATGACGAGACCCTTATCCTTGTAGGCGTCATACCAGGCCCTGAGATAGGGCAGGGTCCTGACGCAGTTGACGCAGCTGTAGGTCCAGAAATCGACGAGGACGACCTTGCCCCGAAGATCGGCCAGGGAGAGGCCGGGGGATGGGGAAGGCGGCGCCGAACCGGCGGCGGATCCCGGCGTATTGAACCATGGTCCCGCCGCGACGAAGTCGGGCGCCGCTCCGTAATCCGAGAGCCTGCCGTTATCCTTTATTCCGTCGGGCGCCCCCGAGAACCGACCCGCCGCGGTCGCCGGCTTCCCGGCGCCTCCCCGGGCTTTCAGGGCAGCCTCGACGGGCGCCGCCTGCTCGATCGCGGTGAGTCCCGTCCCGTACGACGGGAAGGCCGTCAGGATGGCGGCCTGGATGCTCCGGTCGAAGCCGAGGCCGATCGTGATCCCGAGGACGATCATGAGAACCCCGAAGCCCCGCTGGATTCCACCGGCGTTGCGCGAGAGCGAGGGGACGCGTTTCAGAAGGGTTCGCCCGCCGAACATGACGGCCAGCATGGGAAGCGAAGTGCCGATCGTGTAGGCCAGGGTGATGAGAACCGAACCCGAATCGATGCGCTTCGTGAGGGAGAGGCTGATGACCGAAGCCATGATGGGACCGACGCAGGGCGTCCAGATCAGGCCGAGGCTGAAGCCCACGAGGAGGCCGCTCCAGAATCCCGAGGGGGCTGAACCGCCGGAAGCGGTGGCGGCGCCCGCCGTGTTTCCGGCCGAGACGACGCCGCGGAAGCCGGCCTTCGGCTTGTTCGCCCCCTGGCCGATGGCCGCGATCCGGGCCGCCCCGATCTCGAAGAGCCCGTTCAGTTTCGGCACGAGCATGACGACGCCGAAGACCACGATGAGAGCTACCGCGACGTACCGCATCGCATCGGCCGGAATGCCGAGGGCCTGCACGATCGCGGAAAGGGCGAGGGTGAACAGGGTGAAGCTCGCCACGAAGCCCGCGATCACCCCGAAGGGCTTCGCCCTCCCCTTCCCGAGGCTTCCCGACAGCACGATCGGAAGGACGGGCAGGATGCAGGGAGAGAGAATGGTAATCACACCCGAAACGAAGGCGAAGGCGAGGAGGAGTATCATGTCATGCCCCCCGGTCGGCCTTCGAAAGGCTCTCGGCCTCTCCGGCCGTGTACATTGTCATAACCAGAATATATTTGTTTTACTATATATAATCAACATACTTCGCAAGCGGCGGGGTATGAGACCCTCCTGCGAATCAACCTAAATATTGTCCCTGACCGGGCGGGTCATCGGATCCGCGACTTGGCCTGAGGTCCTGAACGACCTCAGGCTGAGGCCCGCCTTCATGTGGGCGGCGAGTCGGGTGAGCTCGGGCCTGCAATGGGCGAAGAAGGCCCGGTAGGCGGGACAGAGGTAGCTGAGTTTTCCGATGCCGTCCGGCGCGGTAATGATCCGGTCCTTCGGGCAGCCCCCGTTGCAGGACTCGAGGACCTCGCAGTCGAGACAGTAGCGGGGCAGCGTGGAACGCTTCGCGAGCCCGAAGGCCTCCATCCGTGGATCACGGGCGAGGCTCATAAGGCTCCTTTCCGTGATATTCCCGATGAGGTGGTCCTGGTCGACGAAGTGATCGCAGGCGTAGAAACTTCCGTCCCGCTCGAGGACGGCCGCGTCCCCGCAGGTTTCGCGATGGATGCAGAGGGCGTGTGGAACCCCGTAGAGGGGGCGGAGCGCCTCGTCGAAGGTCTGGACGACGATCCTCCCCACATCCTCGGCGATCCAGAGATCGAAAACCCTCGAGAGGAAATCCCCGATCGCCTCGGGGGGGGCTGCCAGGGGATTCGGCCCGACAGCCCTCGCGGGGATTGTCCCGCCATCGGCCGCCAGGGTCGTCCCGCCATCACTCCCAACCGCGTTCGGGGCGACGGGCGTGACGAGGGGCAGGAACTGCAGGTAGGTAACGCCTATCCCGCGAAAAAACTCGTAGACCTCATCCGGCCTTCCGGCGTTCGCGTCATGGACGACGCAGAGAACGTTCGTGAAAACCCCTCGCTTTTTCAGGATCTCGAACGATCTCAGGACCCTCCCGTGGGTGGGCCCGCCCTCAGCCGTCCGCCTGTACCTGTCGTGGATGTCCCGGGGCCCGTCGAGGCTGAGCCCGACGGAGAACCCCTCGTCGCGGAGGAAGGCCGCCCACGCGTCGGTGAGGAGGATTCCGTTCGTCTGCAGGCCGTTCGTGATCCTTCGCCCGGCCGGGCAGAGTCCCTTCTGGATTCTGACGATGCGCTTGAAGTAATCGAGGCCGAGGATGGTCGGCTCCCCGCCGTGCCATTCGAAGTGAGTCTCGGGTGTACTTGAGGCTTCGAGCCTGCCGGCGATGTAACGCTCGAGGAAATCCTCGCTCATGCGCCCCGGATGCCTGCGGAAGCCCGGCTCCTTCCCCAGGTAGTAGCAGTAGCCGCAGCGCATGTTGCACCGCGGCCCCGCCGGTTTCGCCATCACGAGGAAATCTGATGGAGACGGCAACGCCTATGATTCCCGCGACGCCAGGTTTTCCCCGAAGAACGCGAGGAGCCGGGCGAAGGAATCCCGTGCCGCGTTCACGTCGTAGCCGGGACCGGTATCGTTGAAAAAGCCGTGGTTCGCCCCTTCGTAGATCCGGTAGTCGAAGGATTTTCCCGCGGCCTTCATCGCCTCTTCGAACCCCGGTATGGTGGCGTTGACCCTCTGGTCCTTCCCGCCGAAAAAGGCGGTGACGGGGCATCGGATCCCGGCGATCTTTTCGGCGGCGGGGGCCGTCCCGTAGAAAACCGCGGCGCCCGAAAGTTCGGGCTCCTCGCAGGCGAGCAGGGCCGAAAGTCCGCCGCCCATGCAGAACCTCACGCAGCCGACCCTTTGGCCTCGGGTCTCGGGCCTTTCGGTCCTCAGGTATTTCACCGCGCTCCGGAGGGGCAGGACGAGGTCCTTCAGCGCCGCGGGCATCGAGAACACCTTCGCGTAGGTCTCGCCGATCCGGAGACGCTCCGCTTCCGGAAGCCTGGCGAGTGCCGCATCCCTCACGGCGGGATCGAACCTCGAGCCGGGGGGAAGGCTCGCCATGAAACCCACCGCCTCCTCCACCCGTTCCCGTTTCAGGGCCACGGGACGCTCCCCATTGATCGCGTAGACGTCGGGAGCGAGGGCCGCGTATCCGGAAGCCGCTATCCTCCTGGTCACGTCCTCGATATTCTCGTTGACGCCGAAGATCTCCTGTATGACGACGACGCCGGGGAGGGGCGTGGCCGCGTGTTCGGGAACCGAGAAGTAACCGATCTGGTCGCCGTATCGAATCCATTCAGATTTGAGAGCCATATCAGCCTCCTATCCCATTTTACCCAATTGCCGGACAAAAGCAACGAACCCGAACCCGATTGACACTTCGATCGGGTTTACGATACACCGGCTTACGTTTGCCCGAGGCGGCCAACACGTCGCGGAAAGACGGAAGGAAAGGTGGGGATAGGAAAATGGAGCCGGGATCTATCAGGGAGATCAAGTCGATCGGAAACCAATCGAGGAGCTACCGTCGCCACGTTCATGAAGAGCACTCGCTCGCCCTCGTCCGGAGCGGTTCCTCGATGGCCCAGATCGGCGGGAAGGACGTCCCGATCTCGACGGAATGCGTCGTGGTCATTCCCGCCGGCGTTCCCCACGCATGCAATCCCCTTCGTCCGGGAGACTGGACCTATACCCTTTTCCTGCTGGACCCGGAGGCGGTCTCCGGGGGCCCAGACTTCAGATTGTTTCAGGGATCCCATCGCGTCCTGCCCTCGAGTCCTCGGATAAAAATGACATTCCGGAGCCTGGAGGAATCGGGCAATGGGAGTGAGGACGCCCTCGTCGACCTCCTTCTTGTCCTGGAAGGGACGGCCTTCCGCGACGATACGGGCAGCGGTCCGGAACGACGACCCGCCCCTCCCGCCCTCGTGCGCGTACGGGAACTCCTCGGAGAACGGCTTTCCTCGAGTTCGCTCAACCTCGAGGAGCTCTCGGCCGTTTCGGGCCTGAGCAAATTCCACCTGGTCCGTTCGTTCAAGGAATGTTACGGCCTGACTCCTCACGCCTACCTAATGAACCTGAGGGTGAACGAGGCCAAAATGAGGTTGCGGTCGGGCGAGCCCCTCTCCGAGGCGGCCCTCGATTGCGGCTTCTGCGATCAGAGCCACTTTACCAGGGTCTTCGAATCCCGCGTCGGCATGACCCCCGCGGCTTACCGGGAGGTGACCGCAATTTCGTACAAGACCCGAATCCGCCGATGAGGTAGCCTCCCTTCGATAGGGGGAGCCATGAAAATCGTCATCGTGCTGGACCGGGATCTGCCTCACGGACTTTTCGCGAACGCGGCCGCGGTGCTGGCGTTCAGCGCGGCGAGAAAGATACCGGACGGGGTCGGAGAGGACGTCGAGGACGCCGACGGAAGCATCCATCCGGGGATCACGAGGCTTCCAATCCCGATTCTCATGTGCGAGCGGGAGGAGATGAAGGGGCTGCGAGCGCGAGCTTCGGAATTGGAAAATATCGGCTGCATCGACTTCTGCGACGTCGCCCAGCGGTCGAAGCAATACGAGGAGTACACCGCCCTGATGCGGGAGAAGAGCGGCGCCGAGCTGAGCTATCTTGGGTTGTGCATCTACGGGGAAGCCGCTTCCGTGAAGCGGTTGACGGGGTACTACCCGCTCGCGAAGTGACGGCTCTCCGCATCCGGTGCGCGACGTCTTGCCGCCGATCGGGCTAGGGTGCGTAATTCAGCGAAGGCTCCTCGTCGATCCTCCGCTTCACGAGGATGAGGGTCATGTCGTCCTTGAGCCGGTTGCCGCCGATGAAGGTCCGGAATTCGCCGAGAACGTGATCGAGAATTCCCCGGGCGCTCATCCCGGATGAAGCGCTCTCCAGGCTGGCGACGATCCTTTCCGTACCGAATTCCTCCTCTCTCGCGTTCCGGCTTTCGGAGAGGCCATCGCTGTAGAGCAGGACCGCGTCGTCCTTCGCCATCTTTAAAAACATGATCTCGAATTTATCCTCGAGTTCCGCGACCCCGAGGAAATTCCCCTTGAAATCCGGGCCCCGGGCTTCCACCTTCTGGACCTTTCCCGTTGCGGCTTTCCGGAACAGAAGATCGGGATGCCCGGCGTTCACATACTCGACCATGCTCCCCCTGAACCGGAGGAGGATGCCGGTCAGGTAGTTCTCGATGACCTCGATCTCGCCGATCAGGTCGCGATTGACGCTTTCGATGACCTCGTTCAGCGGTTTGTTGCCCCCTGCGGCGAATTGATGAAAGATGACGGAGCGGGCCAGAAGGGTTATCAAGCCGGGGGCGATCCCATGGCCGGAAACATCGAAGAGGGATACGCCGTCGAGCGTCCCGTCGGATTGGTAGAAATCGTAGAGATCGCCGGAAACGCCGGAAAGCGGCGTAAACTCGAAAGCGACGTCCCACTCCTCGCTTTCCGGTGCCGTCTTCGGAAAGAAGCTCGCCTGTATGCGCGCCGCCATGTCTATGTCGCGGGAGGCGATGTAGTTGGCCCACGCAAGGTCCGTGTTCACGTCGGCGAGTTTTTTATTCGCGGCTTCGAGTGCGGCCTTGGCCTCCTGGAGCTCGTGGATCCTTTCGTCAACCCGCTGCTCGTGGGTCTTGTCGATGTAGGACATCAGCACGTTGACGGAGCGAAACGTCGGGCCCTCCTCCTTCTGCACGAGTCTGAAGAAATCGCACTTCCGGCAATCCCGATATTTCTGCGCGAAGATACCCTGGATCTCGCCCTTGCAGAAGGTTCCCGCGACGACCCAGCAGGCGCGGCCTGAATTCCTGCCGTGAAAAAATCCATCGAACAGGGCTTCGCTCGCGGCCGGACAGACGCCGAGCTCGCCGACCTTCGCACCGCCCGGTTCCCTTCCGCATCGCTTTAATTCCCAACAATTTACCCACGCTCTCTCGGGGCCGTCGTCGGTTCCGATTTCATCCACTTTTTAATCCTTTCAGTTTTATCGTTTCAATATATCTCAATTCCCCGTCATAAACGGGTTTTCAGCCGTGATCCCCGGACTCCGGGATAACGCGGTCCAACGCATCCCGACGTCCCTCTATCGCGAGCCGATTCTACATCATCGCCTTGCCGTAAAAAATCACCATCGACAGCTCCGCAGGGATTTCTCCCCTATTCTCGTACCGGTGGGACTGGTCCGCGTTGAACCGTATGGAATCCCCGACACGCAGTTCATAGTCCGTTTCCCTCAGGGTGATGAACACGGTACCGCCATGGACCGTAATGAATTCCTCGGTTCCCGTCAAATGGGGCTCGGACTCGAGGAGCCCTCCGGATTGAACGACGATGCGATAGATTTCGAACCGGCTTTCGTCGTTGAACGGGAAAATCGGATAGCTGCGGTACTTTCCCGTACTTTCGACGATCGGCGCGATTTCATCGGCCCTGACGACCTGGATCAACTCCATATTCTGTTCCACCAGCGCCGTAAAGGAGATCTTCAGGCCGTTCGCGATCTTCCATAACACCGTGATGGTGGGACTGACGTCCCCGTGTTCAATCTGGGAGAGCATGCTTTTTGAAACCCCGCTCAGTTTCGCGACGGAATCGAGGCTGAGTTTTTTTCTCTCCCTGATGGATCTGAAGTTTTTCGCGATTACCGAGTTTACATCCATGGCACCCGCTCCCATCGGGATTGAGTCTACAGTATATTGAACGTACCGTACAACATACAAGACAGCAGTATATCGGACACTTTATCCTGTATATAGAACAAGCAGGGGGCGACATGTTCAACTGGGCGTCATTTCTTTCTTATGTCTTCATCACCATATGCCGGGTTCGAAAAACATCATGTCGATGAACAACGCCTCACGCCATGGATTCGGAAAGGGTAAGTGAACCCCAGCAAAGACATACTTCTTGCCAAACCCAAGCGTGCCTACGTGGGGACTTAGATCATAAAACTTGAGGTGTAAGTCAGCGTCGTGGTTTTTTTAGATTCGATCAACAACCCTGCAGCAGGCTACAGGGTTGTTGTCGCGTAAAGCTATCAGCGGAAATACTTTCGTTATCTGTCAGCAATTCATAGACCGTTGAAGAAGGTCTTCGACCTGCTTCATGGTTGGCATTCCAGGTTGAGCGCCCTGAACCGTCGTCGAAAGGGCGCCCACAGCGTTTCCCCAGCGGATGGCTTCCAACGGGGTTTTACCGTGAGCCAAAGCGAATGCGAAGCCGGCATTGAACGAATCCCCGGCCGCCGTCGTATCCCTTACCTCGACGATGAAAGGTGGAACATGATGGAATCCTTCCTTGGTGACTAGATAGGCTCCCTGTTTCCCCGCCTTTTGGACGACGGCACCCACCCCTTTACGTATCAGCATGTTCGCAGGTTCGAGGGACACATGTCCCTGCAGCGATTCGCCGCTATTCTTGCTCAAGATCTGCGCCTCGGTTTGATTCGGCGTCAAGAAATCGATATGCTTCAGCAAATCGTCAGATAAAGCCACCGCCGGAGCCGGATCCAAGACCACGATGCCCCCCCTTTCCTTGACACAAACAATCGCCGCAGTAACCGTTTCGAGGGGGATTTCCAATTGAAAAAGGACGATATCACCTGACTGTACCGCGGAGAGAATCGGGATTACAAGGTCCGGTGAGAGCATGGAATTAGCTCCAGGGAGAACGAGAATCCTGTTTTCGCCGCTCTGAACGACTTCGATAAGGGCGACTCCCGTCTTCGTACCCGGAACAATTCGGACGTTGTGGTGATCAACCCCCTCCATTTCGAATATCTTTCTGTAGGTTTGACCAAAATCATCGTCGCCAAGAGCGCCGATCATTATCGGATGTTGCCCCAACCGTGCAAGCGCCACAGCCTGGTTCGCCCCTTTTCCCCCAGGGAATTCCGCAAAGGAGGTACCGAGGATAGTCTCGCCCGGCTCCACGAATCGGGGGCATTGACCGACGAGATCCATATTGATGCTTCCCACAACCCATATATTTTTCATGTTTTTATTTTCCCTCGAGCGGTAAAATTCTGACTTCATCGCAGGTCAGCGTCCCTTCGGTAAGGAGTAGACCCAGGGCCCCCGAATTCAAAGGGTCGTGAGTATCCACGACCTCGAAAAGCGTTCGGCCGTTCACAATACCTCGGATCGTCGAGTGGCTCATCATGATCCGGCAATCATAGGGATGATACTCTTCTACGCCAAAATCCATTTCGGCCAGAATTGTGGTCCCATCGCGCTCCTTGATGAGACGTACAAATCCATCCCTGCACAGAAGAAGGGCGTAATACCTCTTCATCCCTTGGACCCGGACCGCTAGTCCAGCTTGCGACGCCAGGAAAGGGGTAATCGTTGCCCTCGCTTCATAATCAGTCCATTCTCGCGTTCCCTGAATCAGCAAGCCGGTACCTTGGTTTTGACTGATATGGTATGATTCCGGGAACTGAAGGTTCCACTCGTCTACCCCATTCACCCAGGCTTTTCCCCACCATTGATCGTTGCTCCGGATTCTTTTAAAAACACAATCGGGCATTCCGTCCCAATCCATGCTCAATAGAAAGACTTTATTAGGTCTCCTTGACGAGGCAACCACTTCGATTCCGGCTTCAAAAATCACACTACCGTCATCGATATCCAGTTTCCACGAGAGACTGCCGGCTTTACCGGTCTCAAGTAATGTTTCGGGTCCATAGAAGCGCTTAGAAATATCCCCTGCTATAAAAGCTGATACGAAAAGGCGACAATGGACGCTCCCTACCGTGGAGACATCAGAAACAACGGTTACCCGAAGGACCTGTCCGCGATAGAGTGCCGGAGAAGCCTGAGTCTCATATTGAATCGTGCGGCTTTCCATACTGAAAACGGGAGTGGCTACCAATGCAGGTTTCTCGGACTCAATGGATATTTGCAAGGCTCTGACGCCGAGTCGTGGCGCGACAAGGTTTTGGATGACTGCGAGACCAAGCCCATCCTCTTCGATAGCATGAAAGGCGTGCAGGGAACCAGGCAGATCGAAGTGATATCGAGCCCCGTCCTTCGGCCGAAGCACAGGCTGGCCGGTCATCCTGAAATGGACATTGGCGAGATAGAACGCCTCCCGTGCTGCATCCGAAACGCAGTGGCCTCCATCGGCGCTCGGCAAATAAAGCAGATCTCGATGAGGAGTCCGAAGGTCGGGACACGCTTCAATCGCGGCCAAGCCGTTCCTTATTCCCAGGATGCACCCGAGCGTTCCGGCGTTGCAGTCGGTATCATGCCCGCTTGTGTTCACAATCATCATGGAACGACGAAAATCGCCATGTCCATAGAGAAGGCTCATGATAATCAGCCCATAGTTGGGGACGATGTGGCAAACGCCTCGGAATCGATCGTAACCGTACTTCTCGTCCAGCCAAGCCCTGGCCTCTTTCCAGTCCGCGTGATCTCGACAGAACACTCGGATATCGGCCGTTTGCCTGGCGATGAGGGAATTCGCTGGAATGAGCCCCATGGCCGTGTCGAGCAGCCGATCGATATCGCTCTCGCCGAACGCCGAAGCCTCGAGTACCGCGATGACGACGGCGGCATTGACAGCTTCCTCGTCATGGCTAACCGAGGCGGCGCTTCGCGCCAACCGCGCTGCCTGTTCCGGCTTGCCGGGGGACACGAGGGCCCACCCGTCGATGAAGATCTGGGCTCCGATTTGATTGGCCATTATCGTGCCGTTCAGCGCGGCGGAGCCGGAGGCCGGCGCCGTTACGCCGTCACGAAGCCTCAAGTACGCCGTATGCTCCGTCGAATTGCCGAGCCCACCCCACCAGAAAACGGTTCTTTTATAAATGATGTAGTTCAGCCACGTTTGGCCGATGGCTTCAGCGGTAATCTCATTATTATATCCATAGTCTTCCAGGGCCCGGACGAACGTAAACGTACCGCCGATGTCATCGTCAGTCAAAACAAGCGGCGCGCCGATCTCATCATTGACGAATCGGTCCACCTCTCCGAACCGATTAATAATCCGGTCGTACGTCCAGCCCTCGAAAGGTCGTCCCATATAGACCCCGATGATTTTTCCTAAAACACCTGCATAGACCCTTTCTACATACTCACGTGAATTCATGTCATTCCTTTGCATCGTATCAAGTCAAATTATTCTTACGTGCTTTTCCTCGCGAAAAGTTCAAAGGTCAAGCCGATGGCTTGCGGTTTGTCATACGACTCTCCCTCAATTCGGTCGATTAAAAGCTTGGCCGCCGCCTTCCCCATGCTCTCAACGTCGAAGCCGATAGATGTTAGGGGCGGTTCGACATACTCCGCTTCGGGGATGTTGTCGAACCCGCAGACCGCCACATCTCCAGGAATCCTCAAACCAATTTTTTGAATAGCCTTGATCGCCTCAATAGCCATCAAGTCGTTCGCCGCGAATATTGCGGTGGGCCTTTCCTGGGGAGCGAAGGAAGCCAGCCACTTCTCCGTTTTCGCGGCGATGCCTTCCCGAAGGAAGGTGCCCTCCAAAATGTAACGCTCGTCCACGCAGAGCCCTCTTGATTTCATTTCCTGGAGGAATACCTCGTATCGGATTTTTCCGTTGAGGTTGTTCCGGTCACCTGAAAGATGGGCAATTCTGGAATGCCCACGGTATTCGAGATGGTCAAGGAGGGACCGTATGGCCGCACGCTGATCGATCGAGATTGTGTCGATTCCGGAATCGGCGAGGCGTGGACCAATTCCCACGCTTGGAATTCCGGCGTCTAAAAGCATCTTAATGTCCGTCCGCTCCAGATACGAAGAATCCAGGATCAAGCCGTCGGTGCTGCGATCCAAGGCCGTCTCCATGAATTCCCGTTCCCCTTCCTCTGAAGAAAAGCTATCTGAGATAAGCAGCCTGTATCCGCACGAATGGGCCTGCTTCTGCGCTCCCCTTATCAGCAGCGGATAAAATGGGTTTCCCAAGTCCGGAACGAGAATTGCGATAAGTTGGCTTTTGTTTGTTTTCAGGCCCCGGGCGTTCATATTTACCCGATATCCGATCTCGTGCATCACTTCAACAATCTTCTTCCGGGTTTCGTCGCTAACGCGTATGGTCCCATCATTCCGTCCGTTGAGGACATACGATACCGTTGCGCGAGAAACACCGGCCAATCTCGCTACATCGTTTTGAGTCGCACGTTTCATAACATTCGTCCTATGAAATTCTTCAGGATTCAGGGACAAGGCTTTCATCCCTACGCGTCCTTACCGCCCGAAAGTCGTTTTATCTGCTCGATCCAGAAGTCGACGAAATCGCTAGCCGCTACGCTCGTGCATATCTGCACGTTCGGCATTTTGTCGTCATGGGGAACGGTGCGCACGCAGCTATCAATCACCTCAAGATCCACGCGCATTCTCGTAACACCGACGAGCCTCGTTTCGAGACTCGTGTAAACGGCCAACGGATCGTGCATGAAGGTTCTCCCCTCATAGAAGTCCGACGATAGGCCCTGTTCGCTCGAAAATGAATCGAAGCCTCGCAACATCTGCTCCATCATCGTGACCAACGCGTTGGAAAGAGGCCGATTCCAGCCCTTAATCCGGGACCGTTGCTCAGGAGTAAGAAAAACCTGCGTCGTCACATCCATCGGAACGATCGTCAAGGGAATACCGGAATCGAAAACGAGACGAGAAGCCAGCGGATCGCAATTCAGATTTGTCTCGAAATATGGTGGCCATGAGAAACTTGAGGCGTCGATAACCCCGCCCATGAGAGTCAGCTCCCGTATCCATCCGGACAGTCGCGGTTCCAACTGCAACGCCCGCCCCACGTTCGTGAGTGACCCGATTGTTAAAAGCGATAATTCGCCCGGATGGGCTTTCGCATGCTCAATAATGAACCGTGCCGCATCATCGGTTCTTAGCGCGTTGTCAGGACTTGGAATCAGCTCACTATCGGAAAGTATGCCTCGGCCTTCATGCCCCCTCAGGCCCCAGAAGAATTTTTCCGGCAACGGCGCTTGCAAAGGGAATCCCGCGCCGGCGATGACCGGGATGTCGTCGCGACCGGCCAAGTGCAATACTTTTTTCGCTATCCGCGCACGAAGTGGCGTATCCGCATTGACCGTCGTCACCCCTTCGATGACAGCATCAGTGAGACTCACGAGCAAAGAGAGCGCCATGGCGTCGTCAACGTCGGTTCCTATGTCGGTATCTAGGATCAGTCTTTTCATCAGCGCAAAATCTCCTTCTCCTGAATTCTTAGTTTATTCCTTCGCCCCTGCATAGGCGATTCCTTGAATGAAGTATTTTTGGAATGGTATGATGATTACCACGGGAACCATGAAGGCCAATATTGAAGCGGCGAACATGTCGTTCCACATGGTCGCGTGCTCGGTCTGGAAATCGCTCAACGCGGCCTGTATCGTCCTGAAATCCATCGACCGTGTCACAAGGATTGGCCAGAGGAACGCTTCCCACTGAGAAATGAACAGGATCAACGCTGCACTGATCGTCACGGGTTTCGCGAGCGGCATGATTATATTGAGATAGATTCGCGGCCATGAAAGACCGTCAATCATCGAGGCTTCAATCAGCGTATCTGGAATGCCCGCAAAGAATTGCTGATATAAAAAAATCACGACGCCATTCGCAATGGTCGGAACGATCAGAGCCCAGTAGGTGTTTATCCATCCCCACTTCAACATGATCGGGTAAAGGGGAACGGCGATCAGTTCAAAAGGGATCATGAAGGAAACGAGAATGAGGACATTCATTATCCCTTTTCCTTTGAATTTGAATTTCGCGAAGGACAATCCGGCCATGGAATTAACCAGCACTCCGAAGGCTACGGTCATCGTGACGACGAAAAGCGAATTCCACAATACCGTGCCAAACCGCCATTGGGTGAAAAGCCGTACGTACGATTCGAACGTTAGTCGAGCAGGGAAAAACGTGGACATTCCGATCGGACTCACGTACTTGAAGACATCCTCCAAGGGACGAACAGACGATACGAAGGCAAACACAAGCGGAAAAAACACGATACAAATAAGCATAGCATGAACGAGATATATTCCAAATTTCCCAATCGGACTAATTTTTCTCACAATCTCATCTCCCTCTCACTGATCGTCCCTTAACAGCTTACTTTCCAGTCCGATTATCGCGAGAACGATGATGACCAGGATAACCATCATTGCGGAGGCGCTGCCGGTATTCGAGTACTGATAGGCATTCTTGAAGATCTCGTACATAAGGAAATCCGTCGATTTGTCGGGTCCGCCCTTGGTAATCAGGTATTGGGGAGCGAAGATCAGGAAATTGGAGACGGTATCCGCGACGACAACAAAAAGGAGAGGCCGCTTCATCTGTGGAAGGGTTATATAAAAAAAGGCCTTTGCACCGCCGGCACCGTCGATCCATCCCGCTTCGTAAAGCGATGGAGATATTTCCTCAAGTCCTGCAATCAGAAAGAGAGCCCAGTAACCGATGCCCTTCCAGGTAGCGATACCGATGATGCTCCACAGCGCCTGACTGCGGTCCGTGAGGAACGGCTGGTTCGGCACTCCGAACACGGCCAGTATCGAGTTTACCAGTCCCTGTTCCGGGTTGAGGATGATGGACCAGAGTATGCACGCAATCGGAAAAGAGACACTGATCGGCACAATCTGTATCGTACGGAATATTTTTTTCCCCCTGATCTCTTTGAGAAGGAAGGTCGCCAATGCCATAGCCAACACGATCTGCAGTGGATTGATAATCACATTGAAAAGCAGGGTGACGCATAGCGAATTCAGGAATATCGGGTTGCTCAATGTATCCGCATAGTTCTTGAACCCGACGAAAACCTTCATCTGCGTCGAGAACGAATCGACGAAGAAGCTGGAAATCAATCCATTCAGCAGCGGATAGTATTTGAACAACACGAGTCCCGTCATAGCGGGAAGGAGGAACAGATACGGAGTCAATTTATCGCGTCGCACTATTGGACTTCTCCCGGTGTGTATGTAATGGGTCGGTGGACTTGCCCCCGACCCACCTGTTCGTGATTCGAAAACAGTTCTATTTGTATTTCTTCAATTGAGCATCGATTTCCTCGACCGCATCATCGAGTGCTTTTTTAGGCGCGGTACCGTTCATGATGTTGGCATAGGATTCTTCCATAACTGACTGCCATTCGGTATATCCCGGAGTCTGAGGACGGGAAACGGCCGTATTGACTGCCTCGAATACCGCCAGTTGCATCGAGTTATCGGGGAACTTCTGGTACTTCGGGTCATTCTTGATCTTCTCAAGGACGGCAAGCGAGCAAGGAAGATTTCCGCCGAGGTCGAAGTTAATCTGCGCTCCTTCTTCGGCGCTCGTATACTGAACGAATTTCGCCGCCGCCTCTTTTTTCTCGGAATACTTCGAAACACCAAGCATCCAGCTACCCGTCGGAGTCACGGGAGTCCCACCCTTGAAATAGGGATGTGGCGCAAAACCGAAATTTACCTTCGCAGTCTTGAAGGCCGGGATATCCCACGGACCGCCTATGAAGATCGCAACCTTCCCGGACTGAAAATAGTTCGCAGTTTCCTCCGCGGCTATTTTCGGGCTGACTTTCCACGTATTGTACGTGTCGTAGTAGAACTGGGCGCCCTTGACCATTGCATCCGAGTTCGTATACCCCGCGGAGGTCAATCCGTCATCGCTGACAAGCTGCTTAGCCCCGGCACTCTGGCCAAGGGGAATGAGCTGATACGGTCGATTGATCTGCTCAAAAACCATGCCGTAGATCTTCTGCCCATTTTCTGTATAGGTAAGCTTCTTCGCCGCTTCCGCCACCTGCTCCCACGTCCACCGCTTGTTCACGTCATTCGGAGGAGGAGTTACGCCGCGCTTCGCGAAGATGTCCTTGTTGTAGTATAGGTTCACCGTTGAGCTATTCAAGGGCATTACCATGAGTTTGCCACGGAAGGTACTTGCCTTCAGTGAAGAATCGGTGATCTTTGCCTTCGTATCCGTGCTCACGAGGCTGTCGAGAGGCTCCAAATAATTTTTCACCGTATAGTTGGCTACAACGGGGGCATCGACCAAGAAAACATCCAGACTTGAATCTTTCGCTGCGAGTCTCACTTCCAAGGATTGAAAAAGCTTGTCGAAGGGAAGTAGCTCCAATTTCACCGAATACTGTGGATACTTCGTCTCAAACCCTTTTATGATTCCATTCAACGCGTTCTCAGTGCCTGAAAGTGCAAGAAAATTGACTTCAACCTTTTTCTGCTCAGTATTTTGCGCAAACCCTGATACAGATGCGAATAATACGAGAAGGGCGCTTACAAACAATAAATGCTTTTTCATGTAGTCCTCCTTATAGACTCTTATACATCGAATTGAGATTCAGAGTGAAAAACATAGCACAAGACCAATTCTGTGATTACTCGATTCACAATACACGTGTAATCACGATACTAAACCCCTCCTTTTAACCTGTCAATGATTTTCTATATTTTTAAAGCAAATGTATTACTAAACAGTTCTCTATTATTTGATAATCACCTTGGTTTATTGTTGGGCGCAACCAATATCATCAATTTGGATCCATGATGTTCCGGAAGGAGCGATGTAACCTATATAGACGACAATATTGGTTTCGGAAGCACCCGTAGTATAGGTAGCATTGGCCGTGAACTTTTTATAGCTTGCCCCCGGAGTAAATTTATTCTCATGCTTATTTCCTCCGTTAGCATTTCTAATACCAAGCCATAGATTAGAACCAATATTATTACTGCTATTAACATATGCACTCAATTTATACGTAGTATTGGGACAAACGCTCACTGTCTGCAAAATGGAATTCCATTGATTTTGCGTACTTGAAGAAATCCAGCCGTTGTTTAGCCCCGTCCTTGCCTTCCCAGCGTTATTATCAACGCCGAAGTTACCGCCCCCTTCAGTGAACCAGGGAGACCCCAAAGCGGAACTGGTTTGGTTTTCAAAACCTGGATCCAAGGCCACCTGCAAAGGGACCCCTTGGAATTCATATGCTCCACAATCCGGAGCTCCTCCGGAGGGTACAGGATTGTTGTCAAGGTCTGTAGCATAACCCAAGGATAAACCAGCATTGATGGCAGGACTGTCAGAACCAAGATGCAAATCACGTCCAGAAAAACTAACAAACTTGGGATTATTTATGATATCACCAGCTCCTAGTGAATATCCAATCGGATCGGATGTTCCGTCATAAAAAATATTATTATTATGAGGGAAATTATACTCTTTATATGTGTAAGTCCCTTCCAACACTTTCGCAGCAGGGGTGTAAAAAATATTGTTCTTGATGGACATCCAAGAATCTGCGGGTGTTGGTCCTTGATCCCGGTAGTAGAATATTGTAAATACGTTTGTGGCATTGGCTGAGTGTGTCCGTATAATTGTGTTATTCTCAATTTTGTAATTAGTCGGAGTCGTGGTAGTATCAAAAGCTACGAACTGTTGATAATCATCACTGACATTATAGTATAGCGTCACATTACTGGAAGAAGTCTCAGTTACCTCCAGAAAACCTTGGCTTCCAGTTGACTTATTATGGTATATGGAAATATTGTCTTTTGTGTTTGCCAAACCCTCAATTTCAACAGCCCCTCCATCGGCTCCATAAGGGCTGTTGGTAGACCGGCAATTAGTGAAGGTATTGGATGCAACGACTGCGTTAGAATTATTTATACTAACACCAATCGCACCGTAGGATTGGCTACTGTCAGTATAAGCAATTACTAGATCGTGAATATTGTTGTTGGTAATCGTTGTGTATTGACCATACGATTTGATTCCTACACCGACATTGGTGATTTCACAATTTTCAACCGTAACATTATCAGATCCCTGACGAATCAAAATAGCTCCACTATTTTGATATGTTGTGTCGTTCCACGTTGTCATCGTTGTTGAATTTTGAACTTTTAAATTATCGATATCTATGTGGCTCCCTTTTATTTCGAATACATATAAATTGCCAGAATTAGAAAAAGAAGGTTTTTCACCAGATCCATATGTCGTTAATTTTATGCTATTCGTCGAGGTTCCCGACGAATTGATGGTGCATACGCCAGAGTATGTTGTTCCTCTTTTAAAAGAAATTACATCTCCAGGAGTGAATGTTCGAGAGCCAAGGGCCCCCACGCTTTTCCATGGTTGCGTTATACTCCCTAAACCGGTATCAGATGCATTGGAAGCGCTGCTATCAACATAATAGTTGCTGGAATCTAACGAACGAGAAGCTCCGGAACTCGCTGATTTGGTATAATTCATTGGGTTGTTCAGTCCACACCCAATCAGTAAAATTACGCCGATAGATACAAACAAAGGGGAGGAATATCGAATCCTAGAATACATAAACGTCTCCTCAGTTTAGTCAGGCCACTGATGAATTGAACTTGTCCCGGAGCAAGCTCCAAGCTGTGTTGTCGCGCACAGGAATACGCAGAAGGCCTCGTTGCCTGTAAGCTTTACAGCAACATCACTCGCCAAGATCAACCCTCCGGCGAGCTGGAGGCATTCTGCTTCGCGATAAAATACAAGTTCATCCTGTTCACAAACTTATAAATATCCCCCTATAGCCGAACAGAACACATAGATAACCAAAAACCATAAAAGGGAAATTTCTATAAACTTGTATATTCAATACAATAAAAACGTCTTCAAACCAAATTGTCTCAAAGATATCAGTAGTACATTCGTTCACCTCCATAGCTTTCTATAGATTGAATCCAACCATGATTACACGTGTTATCTAGCATCATAAGGCCATTCTTTTATTATGTCAATTTTTATAGTGACACCAGATGAAAAAGCGAGGGACTATCGAATGGACAAATAATTTTTTCTAAGACATTAGCTTTTTGCGCCGCTAAAGACCGCGGGCCTCGCCGAGACACATACCCAAAAGCCCAGCAAGAAGGACGGCGATTTTCACCCTGAGAATTCGTCATCCTTCTTCAAGTCCAGGACGGCCCGCTCGAGGACATCCGGCGAAAGATCGGCGATATGTTTTCCCTTTAGGTATGGCCCTAATTTTCCACCGACGGCGCTTCTACCGACGACTAATCGGAATCCAGCGTCCAGATTGCTCAAGATAGGCTAGAATTTCAGGGGGGTTGACTATTCGACACGATGCCGCTTGTAAGCATGCCTTGAGCGAGCGGCCGCCGGCCTGTTTTTATGCGGCCGGCCCTCGAGGTCATGAAGGGTAACGGACCGAAGAACGGAGCTGTCATGGTCATAGAATCGTTCGGGGAAGGAAGACTTGCCAGAGATGTTCCGGCGTTTAATAATGGAAAACGGAGCCCGCATATTCACCCCTTTCTGCACGTCGGGTAACCAATCGTGCAGAAATTGGGAAAAATAGGTGAACTCCGCTATTTGGTCGTCCGCTCAACCCCTTTTCAAGAAAGGAGTTATTTCATTGAGCCGCCCGGGATTCGGACCCAGGACCCACGCCTTAAAAGGG
>DBTK01000109.1:17853-18231 GCA_002307015.1 Spirochaetaceae bacterium UBA1318 | reverse complement strand
TACCAACTGAGCTAGCGGCCCGAGACCTGAAGACGGTACCGGAAAACGCCCCGAATGTCAAGGACCGGGGCATTCCCTCGGGGATCACGCCCGGTCGCCGGGGGTCAGAGCTTGAATTCCAGGCCGATGATGATGTCGTAGACCGGCCTCATGCCCGGCTCTCGGCCGAGTTCGCGGCCGTACATGGCGGCGTTCAGGGTGAAGTAGGTCAGGTTCAGGGCGAGGCCGGCATCCAGCAGGCCCTCGTAGATGCCGCCGCGCAGGGAAAAGATGTCGAAGAGCGTCATGTCGACGCCGAAGCCGAGGTTGAGCACGGGGTTGCGCGCGAGGGGGGAGAAGGTATTCGTGATGTCCGAGTAATCGAACATGAGGTTGAAT
>DBTK01000109.1:10650-17600 GCA_002307015.1 Spirochaetaceae bacterium UBA1318 | reverse complement strand
GAATCGAACATGAGGTTGAACGAGCCGATGTACTGGTCGAGGGACCCGAGCGAGGGGGAATAGAGCACCCCGGCCTCGAGATTCATGGGAACGAGGCCGTAGGCGTAGGCGCTTCCCGCAGAGCTTCCCTTGGAGAACGAGGTGTAGGTCGCGTAGGATTTTTTCGCCGTCGGGGTATAGATATCGTGGGCGACCAGGCCTGCCGCGAACCGCTTGCCCAGCGAATAGCGCATGCCGAGGTCGACCCCGATTCCCGTCGTAAGGGCGAAGGGGCTGTCGGTCAGGGTAGATGCCGACGCCGACTGAAGGATCCCGACGAGATCGATCAGGGTCGTTTCGCGCAGGATCTCCCCGCGGATGAAACCCTTGGCCTCGATCCCGAAGTCCAGGTTCTGGTCGGAACCGACCGGGACCCGAAAGGCATAGCCCCCGGTCAGCAGGGTCTGTTCGTCCGCGGTGATGTCGGCGGTGTTCATGCCCGCCACGTTGATCTTGATCGAGCTGTCGTTGAAAACCCCGAACCCCAGCCCGTTCCCGACATAGCCGAAGGAAATGGGGCCGGGAATATCGACCGCGGCGTAGAGCCTGAGCTTGCTGTCGAGGAGTCCGGTGATGGAGGCGAGGTCGGTCGAGGCTCCGCCGACCATGAGATCGGCGAAATTGAAGATGGGGCCGCTCATCGCGATGCCGATCTGGGATATCTCGAGAACCGGTTTCACGGCGACGAAGCTCGCGGGATTGTCGAAAATGGAGGAAATCCCCTCGGCCCTGGCCGCGTGGAAGCCGCCGGTCGCGAGAGCCCGGGCATCCGGTATGACGACGGCTCGGTTGTCGGCATCGGCGAAGGCCGGAAAGACAGAGACGGCGAGGATGGCCGCGAGGAGGGGCAGGACTCGTTTCATGCTCATCATATTTTTTCCTTCATACCGGATTGCCGTCATCCGCGGAACAGCGTACGGGGAATCAGGTGCCGCCCGTCAGATTCATCAGGTCGCCGATCTGAGTGGCGAGGGGATTCGACTTCCCGTCCGCCTGCAGCATGGTATTTCCCGAGGTGAAAAGGTCGATCGTCGACTGCGATACCGCCGAGGCGTTCGAAATCTGGCCGCCGGTATCCTGAATGGCGAGAGCGGCGGCGACCATGACCATCTGGGAGCCGGTCGCCGCGCTCGGATCCGTCTTCGCGAGATCGGTCACGTAGGAGGCGGCGGCCGCGACGTTGCTCGTATCGATCGACGAGGCGATCGCGGTGATGTTGCTCTGGAGCTGGGTTTTCTGGGCGTCGGTCAGGTTCGCCGGATCCGAGGGCAGGTCCTTGAGCGCCGAGGAGATCCCGTCGGAGATGCCGCTTCCGGCGATGACGAGGTTGACCGCCTGTTTTTCGAGGGCGGCCTTTTCGGTCGGGTCCGTCGTGTTCGCGATCAGTTTCGCGTAGGAACCGACGAGCTGGTTGGCGAGCGTCTTGTCGCCCGAGGAAAGCGCCTCGTCAGCGAGCTTCTGGGCCTGGCTCGAGGTGAGGTTTGAAGGCACTTTCGTCGTCCGTTTGAGCCCGGACGCGATGGAAAAGGTGAAAACCTGCTGGCAGCTGCCCAGCAGGAAGATGGACAGGATCACCGAAACGAAGAAGCCACCGCGAACCGTCTTTTTCACGCCATGCCTCCTTCCACAAGTATAGCACATACCACGTGTATCGGCTGTTTTCACGGCAGGCGAAAGTGAAGACCTTCAGGGTTTCCGGTAATCCCCGATGATCTTCCGGTATCGCTCCTCGACCTCGTCGATGACATCCTTCCAGGAGCGGAAAAGCGTGCCGTAGGATTCGGTCCCGACGGCCGCGATGGATCCGGGATCGTCCATGATGCGGCCGATCCTTTCCGCATAGGCGGCGCCCGAATTGTCCGCGAGAAAGCCGTTCACCCCGTCGGCGACGCCGGCGGCGGTGGTCGCCCCGCGGATGAGCAGGGAGGGCGTCCTGAATCCGGCCGCCTCCTTGACGCAGAGGCTCGAGGTATCGTAAAGGGAGGGGAAGGCGACGATGTCGGCGCGGGCGTAGAAGGCCTTGATCAGTTCCCGGTCCTGCACGATGCCGAAAAACGAAACCTTGCCGGAAAGCCCGCGCTTGGCGACGATTCTCTCCATCTCGTTCCTGGCATATCCGTCGCCGACGAAGGCCATGCGGAAATTTCTCCCGGCCTTGTTCAGGACCTCGAGGGCGTCGAGCAGGATGTGGAGGTTCTTTTCCCAGATGTGCTGGCCGATGTAGAGCATGGTGAACACGTCGGATGCGATGCCGAGGGCCTCGCCGCCTTTTCGCCTGAGATCGGCCCGTTCCTCCGGCGTCGGATCCATGTCGCTTCCGTTGGGCATCACCTCGACCGGACCCTTGTAGCCGTATTCCCTCAGGGTATCGATCGTCCCCTCGACGGGAACCCAGACGAAATCGACCTTGTTGTAGTAGTCGACGATATAGTTGACGGCCCAGTTGACGATAGCCTTCGAGCCGACGGCCCGCTCGAAATCGTCCCGGTATTTCGTATGGAAGGTCGAGACTATCGGCACCTTCCTGCGGCGGGCGTATTCGAGGGCCACGTGGCCGGACATGAAGGGGCAATGGGTGTGGACGAGGTCGAACCGTCGGGAAAACAGCCGGTGCCTGAACGGCAGGTCGAAGCTCGGAAGCCCGATGCGGTAGGGAGGCCGGTTCGGCAGCGGAAGCGAGAAGAACTGGAGGACCCGGTATTCCTCGGAGGCGATGTAGCTCGGGAATTTCACCGCGACGAGGGTGCAGTCGTTTCCCTTCTTCGTGAGCCAGTAGGAATAGCTTTTCGCCACCATCGACACGCCGTCCATGATGGGATCGTATGAATCGTTGAATTCACCCACTGAAAGCGGATTCATGAAATTACCTCCGAAGGTTGCTCAAACGACGCTGCGGGCTTTGGAGAGCGCCGATTTGATGGCCTGGTCCATGTTGTAGTACTTGTATTCGGCGAGACGGCCGATGAACAGGTGGGAGCCCTTCTCCTCGAGCCGTTTCACCTCAACCATGTAGCGCTCGCGCATTTCCGTGTTGGTTTTCGAGGGAACGACGTAGTAGGGCTCCCCTTCCGCCTTCGGATACTCGTAGAGGATGGTCGTTTTCGGGGACCGCTCGCCGGTCAATTTCTTGAACTCGGTGATTCGGGTCCACTCGTAGTCGTTCGGATAGTTGACGACGGAGGCTTCCTGGAAGGACTCCACGTCGAGGGTCCTGAAATCGAGGGAGAGGGAGCGGTACTCGAGCTTCCCGAAGCGGTAATCGAAAAACCGGTCGAGCTCCCCGGTAAAGACCGTGAGCGGCGCGTGAAAGTCCTTCGCCTCGAACCAGTCGGCGCCGAGCAGGAGGGAAATCCCCGGATGATCCAGCAGGTTCTCGACGAGGCGGGTATAGCCGTGCAGGGGAAGGCCCTGATAGGGATCGACGAAGTACCGGGTGTCGGCGTTCGTGCGGACGGGAATCCTTCCCGCAAGCTCGGGCGCGAGTTCTTCGGGCTCGCGATTCCACTGCTTCCTCGTGTAGTTCCTGAAGAACATGGCATAGAGCCGTTCGCCGACCTGGGCGACGACGGCATCGCGATAATTGGCGCTCGTCTCCGGAAGATCGGAGGCCTCGCGTTCGGCTTCGAGGAAGGCGGCGACCTCCTCGCTCGAAAGGGCGAGACCGAAAACCTGGTTGATCGTCAGGCGGTTGATCGGAAAGGGAACGAGATTCCCGTCGGCGTAGGACAGGACCCGGTGCTGGTAGGAGGAAAATTCCGAAAAGCGCCGCACATAGCGCCAAACCTCGGCATCGACGGTGTGAAAGATGTGAGGGCCGTAGGTATGCACCGTGATTCCGGCATCATCCCGGTAATCGTGGCAATGCCCGGCGACATGACGGTGACGCTCGACGACCAGGACCCGTTTGCCCCGTTCGGCGAATTCCCTGGCCGCAACCGATCCCGAAAGACCCGCGCCGACGACAACGACATCGAATTCCAAAAACCACCTCGGTTGGGGAAAATTTCGTTTCAGTATAGATGACGGGCGAAATCGAGACAAGACGGGTCGATCGACAACACGATGCCGGGAAACGGGGGCTTTTTGCCTCCGAGGCGTTCCCAATCGGGACAAAAAACTAAATTGAGATTGACTAATCGGGGTCTTCTCTTTTATCGTGGAATTCGTTTCGTCGACGGTTGAACGAGGCCGGGACGGAATTGCACCGAACACCGGCCGAGCGGCGGCTTCTGAGAGGAGCAATGAAAAAGCGGTATTCCGATTATACGATTGAGGATCTGGCCGTCCTTTTCCCGACCGTACCGAAAGAAGTGATCCTGGGCATCAAGTATTCGCTCGCCATCAAGGGGAAGCGATTCCCGATGTACCAGATCGCCCACGAGGTGTTCGGCCACCGGAATGCGGGAACCCTCATCCTGATGATCCTTCGATGCGCGATGACCGGCGCCTACATGCCGCGCTGGATCGGGCACGCCCTGAAAGGCAGGGGAAGGCTCTATGCCTGCAAGATCATGCACCGGTGGGCCAAGGCCGAATGCAGGATCACGAGGTCCAGGGTCACCGTGCTCGACAGGAACCGCTACGACAGCGACAAGTGCTACCTGTTCGTGGTGAACCACCAGTCCCCGCTGGATATCCCGACCATCTACTCGGCCATGAAAATCCCCGTCGGCTTCGTCGCCAACAGCGATTTCAAGAAGATCCCGGTTTTCAATTTCTGGATGAGCGAGGTGGGCTCGGTCTTCGTCAGGCAGGGCTCGACGGTCCTGGACATCAAGGCGCTCAAGAAGATGATCCTGAGCCTGAAAAAGGGCCACAACCTCATCATCTTCCCCGAAGGCGGCATGAGCACCTACCGCGACGTCCAGCCCTTCAGCCGCGCCGGGGTCGCCGCCGCCGTCATCGCCGGGGCGAACATCGTTCCGGTGAGCATCTCAGGCACCCCGGACATCTTTCCCCCGGGTGAGTTCTACGTGAAGCCCGGCGGCCCCATCGTGGTGAATTTCGGCGAACCGATACCGACCGAAACGATGAACCGCAAGGGAAGGTCGGAAATCGCCGAAACCGTCCGCTCCCGGGTCATCGAGCTGAAGACGGAAGGCGACGCCATCCTGAACCGCCGCCACCGCCCCGTTTCGCCTTGAGCCGGGCGGCCTCTTGTGCAACCGGGACCGAAATGCTATCTTCCAGAGAATCCCAACTTTAATAGTTCAAGCGAGGTAGATATGGCGTATAAGGTAACCGATGGCTGCGTTAACTGCGGAGCCTGCGAACCCGAGTGTCCGGTGGAAGCCATCAGCGAGAAGGACGGTCTCCGCTGGATCGATCCGGCGAAATGCACATCGTGCGGAACCTGTGCAGGTGTCTGTCCGACCGAAGCCATCATCGCGGACTGACGCGGTCTGGTTCTGAAAAAAAAGGCGACGGGTTATCCCGGTCGCCTTTTTTTGTCCGTGGCGCGTCGGTTCACAACCGCTAGAAATGCATTTCATGATATAGTAGACTGAATTAGCGATGAAAGCGACCTAAAAAGGGGAGCGCGTATGCAAAACCGGGCGGATATCGGCGTTATCGGGCTTGCGGTCATGGGGCAGAACCTTGTCCTCAACATGAACGACAAAGGTTTCACGGTCGCGGTGCATAACAGGACCAATGAAAAAACCGACGAGTTTCTTTCCGGACCGGCCAAGGGCAAGCCCGGGATCATCGGAGCGGGAACGCTCAAGGAATTCGTGGGACTCCTGAAAAAGCCGCGCAAGATTATGTTGATGGTCAAGGCCGGCACGCCGGTCGACGCCCTGATCGACCAGCTCCTGCCGATTCTCGAAAAGGGCGACGTCATCGTCGACGGCGGAAACTCCCTGTACGAAGACACCCGTCGCAGGACGGCCGCCCTCGAGGCCGCAGGGTACGGCTACATCGGACTCGGCGTATCCGGCGGCGAAGAGGGAGCCCGCAACGGCCCCTCTCTCATGCCCGGCGGCAGCGAGGCCGCGTGGCCCCTGGTCAAGGACATCTTTATGGCGATTGCGGCGAGGACGCCCTCCGGAGTGCCCTGCTGTTCGTGGATCGGCAAGGACGGCGCCGGACACTTCGTCAAAATGGTGCACAACAGCATCGAATACGCGGACATGGAAGTGATCGCCGAAACCTACCAGTTCATGCACGACCTCCTCCACCTGAGCTACGATGAGATGAGGACCGTATACGCCTCCTACAACAAGACGGAGGCTTCTTCCTACCTGCTCCAGATCACGAGCGACATCATGGGGGTCCGCGACGATGACGGTTCGGCCCTCCTCGACAAGATCCTGGACGCAGCCGGTCAGAAGGGCACGGGAAAATGGGCGGGGATTTCGTCCCTCGATCTCGGGGTTCCCGCCGCCCTCCTCACGGAATCCGTGTTCGCCCGATCCCTCTCGGCGATCAAGGACGACAGGATCAACGCCTCGGTCGTACTGAACGGGCCGCAGAAGCCCTACTCCTACAGCAAGAACGATTTTATTGAGGATATCCGCAAGACCCTCGTCTGCTCCCGAATCGTCGCCTATTCCCAGGGCTTCATGCTGATGAGAGCCGCCTCGAAGGAATACGGGTGGGATCTGGACCTCGGCGCCATCGCCCTCGACTGGAGGGCAGGCTGCATCATCCGCAGCGTGTTCCTCGACGACATCAAGGCCGCCTTCGACCGGGACCCGGGACTGCCCTGCCTGATGCTCGACGGCAAGTTCAAGGCGCTGATCGACCAGTACCAGCTCGCCTGGCGCTACGCGGTCACCAAGGCGACCGAGCACGGGATACCGATCCCGGCCATCTCGAGCGCCCTCTCCTTCTACGACGGCTATCGCAGCCCCTGGCTTCCCGCGAACCTCATCCAGGCCCAGCGGGACTACTTCGGCGCCCACACCTAC
>DBTK01000109.1:0-10396 GCA_002307015.1 Spirochaetaceae bacterium UBA1318 | reverse complement strand
CTTCGGCGCCCACACCTACGAGCGGGTGGACCGGCCGCGCGGAGAGACTTTCCATACGAATTGGATGGGAAACGGCGACTCCCAGCCCTCATCGGGCCAGTAGCCGCATGACAAGACGCGGTGTTGCGAGGGCCGATCGGGGCCTTCTCAACACCGCCTTTCTTTTAGCGATCTGCTTTTGGGGTAGGCGCGCCGACATCCTTCAATGAGCCCAAAACCCCTTCTTTGGGAAGCTGTCTTTTCCAGCCGCTAGAACGTAAGCGGGGCGCGCTTTACGGGAAGGGTCATGCACCGGGCCCCGCCGCCGCCCCTGGCGAGTTCGACGCCGTTGAAGCCGATCGCGAGCTTCGAGTACGCGTCGACCGAATCCCTGCCCTCGATGAAGTCCGAAGCCTGCCTGATGGCGAATCCCGCCTTGTCGAGTTCCTCGAAGGTCTTTTCGTTGCAGCCGTAGCCGATGATCTTTCCCGGTGCGAAGGCGAAGGAATTCGCCCCGCTCATCCATTGCTCGCGGTCCTGGAAGGTCCGTGACTTTCCGCCGCAGAGTATGGGTTCGAGGGGGAGCCCCCGGTCGGAAAGCCCGGCGAGGAGGGATGGAACCTGTCGGACGGCCGTTTCGCCCGAGGGATAGGCGCAGAGCTCGATCACCTCGCAGCGGTCCCGGCCGAGCACGATGGGCTCGTAGACGAGGGCCTTGTCCGTATCGATCATCGTGAAAACCATGTCGAGATGGATGGTCGCCCGCTTTTTCGGGAGGCGGACGGCGAAAACGACGACGGGCTCATCCACGGCGGCGCTCGCCTCCTGGGCGAAGCGGTCGACGGCGGCGGGGCTCGTCCGTTCCGAAAGCCCCACGGCAAGGATGTTCCTCGTGAGGACGAGAAAGTCACCGCCCTCGGCGGTGAAGCCGGGCGCCTTCAGCGCGGGGCCGTCGACGAGAAGGCCGGTATTCGAGAACTCGGGATGGTAGGTGAAGATGAACCTCGTGATCAGGGATTCCATGAACCGGACCTGGGTCGCCATGGCCCCGACGACGCTGAAGCCCCGATAAACCAGGGCCGAATCCCTCATGAAGTAGAGGTTCGGAATGGGAGGAAGATCGAAATCGCGGTCGGAAATAAAACTGACCAGGGTGTCCTTCCGTGCGGGAAGGCCCGAGATGATGGCCTGGGCGAGCTGGCCCGGGTCGAAACCCTCCAGCTCGTGCACCCTGGAACCGAAGGGATAGTGGCCCGCGACGGTCTGGAGAAACTCCCGCTTCTTCCCTTCCATCGAAAGCACGTCGACGAAAAGATCGGCGACCTCGTAGGTCCTGGTGATCCTCTTGAGGAGGTCGCTCAGTTCGGCGTGTTCCTTCTGCATGACAGCCAGCGGCACGATGTCGTTGTAGAGTTCCTCTTCGGCGCGGTCGGGGGTCATGTTTTCGATCTCGGCGCCGGGGGTATGGATGATCACCTTTTCAAGAGCGCCGATCTCGGAATCGATATAGATAGAATCGGCCATCTGCGAACCCCCCGGAGGGACCGGAATTACCCAGTATTCTTATGAAAGCTTGGTCCGGCCCGAAAACGACCGGTCGTGAATCGGTCTCGAGCATATCAATTATTTCGATTTTCTACAAGCAACGGCCATCCTCACTCGGTCTTGACGGCCAGGGACTCGATGTCCATGGTGCGGGAAATCCCCGCGTAGATCTGGGGCTCGTAGCGGCCAGTCGGGAGCACGATGCCGCGGCTGTTGAGAGAGGCGAGGTCGGTCGCGTCCGAGCGGTTGGGCGCGGAGGCGTCCCGGTTCAGCATGTCGTAGTACTGGCTCGAATTGTAGAGATAGACGAGGGCCTTCGAGGACAGCTTGCGGTCGCCCGAACGCTTGGCCAGCCTTTCGAGGGTAACCCCAAGGTTGTTGTAGGATTCCGAAAGCATCTTCGCGAGCTCGGCGTGGTCGCTGCGGCTGCGGGGGGAAAGGGGACCGATCTTGTCCCTGATCGATTCGAGCTCGCCGACCACCTGGGTGAAGTATCCCTGGGCGGCATAGTAATCCCCCCGGGCGAAGAGGGTGTTCGCCGTGGCGAAGAGCAGGTAGGGGTTCTTCATGGCGTTGTTCGAGGCGTCGAAAAACTCGCCGAGGGCGTCAGCGTAATCCGTGCGCGAATACTCCAGGAAGCCGAGCTTGTAGCTGAGGTCAGGCGTCTTGTAGCCGTTCTGGACGGCCCTTCCATAGTAGGAATAGGCGGTCGCCAGGTCGCCGTCAACGAAGTAATAGACGTCGCCCATATCGGCGTAGAGTTTGCCGTAGCGGTCGGCGGGGGCGAGCAGGCGGCGGCCGAGGGCGTCCTCGTAGAGGGCGATGGCCTTGTTGTAGTTCTCGACCGTCGTTATGTACTCTTTCCGGACATAGTTCGCCAGCCCCAGGCGTTCATAGGAATCGACGAGCATCGGTATCCGCCGGGGGAGGAGGGGCTTCGAGGCCTCGAAGAGCCTGATGGAATTTCTCAGGGCCTTCATCTCCTCGCCCGGGTTGTTGATCTTTCCGTAGAAACGGGCGAACTGGTAATGCACCTCGGGAAGGAGGTTGTCCGCTTTCCTCGCCATATCAAGAATCTTCGGGACATCGTCGGTCTTGGAGATGTCCACCAGATAGCCGCCGAGTTCGGCGAAAATCGAGGCGTTCGGCTTGTAGTTCTTGGCGGTGAGGAAATAATCCTTCAGGTGGAAAACCTCGGACTGGTTGTTCGTCCTGATGAAATAGACGAGCATCCGCTCGAGGAATTCGTCGTGGAGGCCGTAGCGTTCGATCAGCAGGGCGAAGGTCTTTCGTGCCTTCTCGAGCTTGGCCGCTTTCGCCGCGGGATCGCTCATCGCCCAATCCATGTTGAGGTCGCCGAGGAGGAGGAGGGCGTCCTGGTCGTAGGGCTTCGTCTCGAGTATCCTCTTGTCGATCTTCTCCGCGTTCTCGAAATTGAGCAGGGTCTTCCACTCATACCCGGCGTAATCGAGGATGCCCTTCTTGTCGGTCGGAAAGAGCTTCAGGAGCTGCTGGTATTTCTTCTCGACGAACAGGGGCTGCTTCTTCGCCGCGTAGGCCTCGGCGTAGCGGTAGAACCAGTTCTTGTCCAGAAGGATGTCGACGGCCCGGACGAACTTGTCTTCGGAGCGATCGGGATTTCCCGCGGCGATGTCGGCGTAGCCGGAGCGGTAGAGGGACTGGGCCGCGATCGGCTTGTAGAGGTACTCGAAGCCGAGGAAGATGAGCATCGCCACGCCGACGGCGCCGAGGAGCGAGGCCCTGACCACCGGGAGGATGTTCTTGCGGAAGGCGTAGGAGAAGGTCTTCTTCTCCTCCTCGAGGGCGAGACCCGATTTCTTCTCGAGGCCCTTGGGAACCTGGACGGTTTCGCCGAGGAGGCCGCCCGCGATCTGCGCAGCCTCCTTGACCGAAACCCGATTCACCAGTGCCTGCATGAGCCGTTCGACATCCTCGAGCAGGATATCGGGTTTCAGCAGCGCGCGCTCGCAGGCCACCCTGACGTTGAGGGGGTAGGCGGCGAGGGTCTTCTGCAATTTCTCGAAATCGGCTTCCGATATCTTGACGTCGTCTATCGTCTTGAGGCCGGGGAGCTTCTTTCCGCGGAGGGCCTCCTCGTCCACGCCGACGTCGAAACCGCCGGCGGCTTTTTTCTGTTCCTCGGCGCCGGCGAATTCGGCGCTGAAATCCCCGATGTTGAACTCGTCGAGGGCGAAGGTATCGTGGACCTCCTCGCCCGTGCCGCCGCCGGTTCCGAACTCCGATTCGAGGGACTTGAGCTCGGCTTCGCTTCCGAAGCCGCTGGCTCCGCCTCCCTGGCTTCCTTCCGTCCCTTCGTTGAAATCGAAGCTCTCGAAGTTGTCGGGAAGGCTGAACTCGTCGGTTCCTCCGGCGGCGGGGGCGGGAGAGCCGGTTGCCTCGCCGGACGCCGGTTCGCTCTCCACGCCGAAGGAGGAGTCCTCGGGAAGGCCGAAATCCTCCTCGGATTCGGGAAGGGACGGGACCTCGTCGGGAAATTCCGGAATCTCGGATGACGGCTCGGTCGGGAGGGGAGACTCGAAGCCCTCGTCCGGAGCGGCCCCCGACGGCTCGAATGCCGTCTCCCCAGGCGAGAACTCGTCTCCGACCGATTCGGGTTCCGCCTCGAGATCGGGAATATCGAACGACTCGGGTTGGGAAGGAGGGCTCTCTTCGAAGTCCTCGAGCCCGCCGAACTCGTCAATGGATTCGGCCGCCCCGGCGGCCTCCTCCGGCGTCGGCTCGACCCCGGCCGAAACCGGCTCGCTTCCGCCCTCTTCGAAAAGGGACTCGAGCCCCCCGAATTCCTCCTCCTTTCCCGGCGGGGATTCGGGTTCCCTGGCCGCGGCGGAAGGAATCTCGGGAGCCGGCGTTTCCATGGCCTCGAGCTCGTCGAAGCTCGGAATCCTCTCCTCGCCGGGCTGCTCTTCACCCTTCGCCTCTTCCGTCTCGATCGGGAGGTTCTCGAGAAGGGCGGCATAGTCCATGTTCCCGAAATCGGTCGGCTCGGGTTCTTCGGGAACCGGTGCAGGCTTCGCGGGCTGGCGTGAGGCGGGGGTCGGGGTCGGTGCGGCTGTCGGCGCGGCTCGTACGGGCGCCGGGGAAGCCGGAGAGGCAGATGCCTCGGAAATCTCTTCCGCGCCGGTTTCCAGGAGAGATTTCAGGTCGTCAGGAAGCTCTTCCCGCGTCGGCGGCGGAACGTCGGGATAGTCCTCGCCCCGCTGCGAGCGAATTTCTTCCTCGTGGCCGATCGAGCGAAAACGAGCCTTGAACTTTTCTATGTCCTGTATGCTGGGCATTTTCCTGACACCTATACCTAAATCTCGGTCCGTTCATTTCTATAATAAAGCAAATACCGACATGCCCATGGTAACCGGGCCATGATCCGGGGTCAAGCTGGGGAAAAATGCCGATACCATCGACAAGGATTGCCTCAAGGGGGAAGGCGGGCATGCCGAAAATCGTCATAGACCTATGAAGAAATTCAACCTGCTCCTGGCCCTCGGGTTCCTGATGTTTTCGGTCGCGAACGCCGAGGAGAGCCTCAACATGCACCTGAAACTTGTTCGCATCACGGATGCGGCTCCGCCCGAGGTATTCGAAAAAACCGTGCTCTTTACGCTGGGCATTCCCGCGCGATCCGCAGGCGTCGTTTTCGAGCACGAGGATTATACGGTCGTGCATCCCTTCGTGAGGGCGAGATCAGGGGTTCTCGTCCTCGCCTACCCGATCCCGACCGACCCCTCGGTCACGAGGCTCAAGTACCGCTTCGTCGTCGACGGCGCCTGGATACGGGATCCGAACAATCCCCGGTTCGAAACGGACGACTCAGGCGTTCCCCTCTCGGTGTTCGCCCTCCCTGCCCGGGACCCCTTCACCCCGGAGAGGAAGATGCTCGAGGGGAGAACCGCCCACTTCATCTTCAAGGCGCCCTCGGGCGAAACCATTACCGTGGAGGGTTCGTTCAACGGGTGGGATCCCTTCATGTACGAGATGGAGGAGACCTCGGCGGGAATCTACGAACTCGCCGTTCCCCTCACGCCGGGCAGGCACTACTACGCCTTCGTGAGAAGGGGACAACGATTTCTCGACACTTTGAATCCGGAGAAAGCCTACAGCCGCGCCGCGGGGCAGGAAGCCTCGGTCCTCGAAGTCCGCTGACCCAATCCCTCACCGTCACCAAGGCCCACGCAGCCGGCAGGCGATATCGCGAAGCGGCTCACTCCTTCGTTTTAGCGAATCGGGCGGCGAGAGCCGCCGTCTCCTCGGCCGTCAGCCTGATGAAGCCGTTGTCCGACAGCCTGCCGTGAACGGCGACGGCCTCAGCCTCGTTCCTGAAGGTCGTCGTCCTGAAATAGTTGTCGTAATCCTTGGCACGGGTTTCCCTCACCTGGGCGTCGATGAAGAGTCGCGTCTCGATGGCGAGGTCGACCTGGCGGTTCCATTCCTCGCGCCCGATCGTGGGAACGCGAAGGAGGGCCTTGAGCGAAGCCAGGGCGTGCTTCTGTTTCTCGAGGGGATAACCGGCCCAGAGCCTGTCGTATCGGGCGTGGATGGCCGGCCATGAATCGAGTTTCCTTCCTTTAATGTCGTCGAAAAGGGCGACGAGGGCCGATTTAGGAAGGAGCTGACCCCCGAGGTTCGTCCAGCCTCTTTCCCGTTCCCCTCCGAGCTCCCTTTCCATCTCGTCTAGCCCGCCCTTCCGCGCCGCCTCCCTCCAGTCGAGGAGGTTCCTCATCGCGTAGTACCTGATCATGTGACGGTAGGCGTGGTAGCCCTGCCTCGCCTTGAGAACGACGACGGTCCGTTCCGAGTTCTCGAGCCGTTCGGCCAGGATTTTCAGGTTGGCCGTCTTGTCCTCGGGATCCATCAGCAGTTTTTCACCGAGAGCCTCGAGGGCTTCGGGCGAGTAACCGGATACGTCCTCGTTTCCCGCGAGAATCCAGGACTTTGCGGTCCATCGCTCGAGAAGGGTGAGGGCATTGAAAATTTCCTCGACGGTATCGGGGGCGAGAAAGTCGAACTCGATGTGCTGTGCCTTCGATATCCGCTTGTCCCGGGCCGAGAACTTCCACTCGTTCCGGGCGAGGGCGTACATGTTGTACATCCACCAGTAGGCCGGCATCACCTCGAGGGTGTTCTCGGCGCGGTTGTCGCTCAGGAGGCTGAAGGGAAAGGGGATATCGAGTTCGGCGGGATAGTCGCCCTTCACGAGGAGAACGAAGGAGGCGAAACGGCTCGTGTGTTTGACCGTGACGGCGAGCCCCGGCCAGAATCCCCTTCCCGCCTGGACCTCGCCGTCGTTCGCCCGGCTGTTGTGGTTGGAGCCGATCGTGGCGCCTGCGGCCATGTTGCTCTGCCCCATCACCACGCTCGAAATCAGGAAGGAGTTGTTGTGATGCTGCTCGTGGGCGGGAAAGATCAGGTTGTTCAGGATCTCGCAGCAGGAGACCGTCGAATTGTCCCCCATGATCGAGTGGATGAGACGGGCGCCGTACTTCAGGCTGCAGTTGTTGCCGATCACGAAGCGGACGGCCTTGCAGCCGTAGAATATCCTGCACCCGTAGCCCACGATGCCGTTGACGAGCTCGACGCCCTCCCCGATCTGGGTCGGCTCGGCCTCGCTCGAGAGGATCGTCAGGTTCTTGAGCTTGTTCGCGCCCTTCACGTAGCAGCACTCTCCGAATTTCACGTCCTTGATGATGTGATCGTTCTTGATGACGCAGTGGCTCCCGACGGTGCCGTAGTAACCCCGTCGCGAATCCAGAGAGCCCTGGGTAATCTCGCCGAGACGCGCCTGGAGTTCATTGTCGTCCCTGAACTTGGCCCAGATGTAGGCATCGGCGGCGATCATGCCCTCGAAGGGCATCACCGAGCGGGCGCCCGTCTCGTTCATCACGTCGACGAGGACGCGGACATCCTCGTCCTCCCCCTCCTTCACGATGCCGTTCCCGAATTTGGCGTGGTTGGTGACGTGCATCTCGTCGACGTTCAGGATGATGCAGCCGTCGCCGATAATGTAGTGGGCGAGGTAGGACACGTTGTGGATGGCGCAGCCGTCGCCGACATCGCAGGAGATGAGTCGGCTGTTGGTGAGCCCCAGCGGAACCTGCAGGTCGTGGTGTTCGAGAACCACGTCTTCGAGCCGGCCGATGCGGACGAGGCCCGCGAAATGACAGCCGTGAATGAGGTGGGGAACGAAGGGGTCGACGACCAGAAGATCGTCCCAGCGCCGACAGGTATTGTTGTTCTTGACGAGGGCCTCGATCTCGTCTGCCCTCAGGTGACGGTAGTACCCCTCGCCCTTGCCGAGCTGGGCGTTCCGGATGTAGAATTCATCCTTGCCGGCCGGCAGGAACTCGCTCGGAATGAAATGAAGTCCGTATTCGCGGGAATCGATGACGCGTATATCGTTCATGCTTTTTCCTTCCCGTCCAACTATACCGGTTCGGGGCCTTACGTTCAAGGAAAAAACCCGGATACGGGCAGCGACGCACGGGTTAGCGGCGCTATGAGAGGGTGACATGGCTTGCCTCATCGGACTCACCGGCGGCTACTGCGCCGGAAAAAACCTCGTCGGATCGATGCTCGAAAAACGGGGATTTCTCGTCATCGACGTCGACAAGCTCGGCCACGCCGCACTCGAACAGGCGAAGGACGAGGTCGCGCGGGTATTCGGGCCGGACGCGATTACCCCGGAAGGGAACGTCGACCGCAGGGCCCTCGGCCGTCTCGTGTTCGGAAAGCCCAAGGATCTCGCCAAACTCGAGGCGATCGTGCATCCGATCGCGATCCGCATGACCGACGAAATCGTCGAAAAGCACCCGGAGCGGACGATCGTCGTCAACGCAGCCCTCCTCTACCGGATGCCGATAACCACCCGCTGCGATTTCATCCTCGTGGTGAAGGCGCCCTTCCTCCTCCGTGCGCTTCGCGGCATGAACAGGGACCGGCTTTCCTTCGCCCAGGTTTTGTCGCGGATGGCCCGCCAGAGAACGCTTAGGCCTCAACGTTCCCAGGAATTTGTCGATAGGTATACCATAGGAAACTGGGGAAACCCGGCACGACTCGTCGCCAGGGTCGAGATCATTCTTGCCCGGAAAGGGCTATAGGGATCGTATGGAACAGAAAAAGGTTTTATGGACGGTTGTATCCGTCGTTGTCTTCCTCGTCGTCGTCGTCGCGGTCGGACTCGTTGTCTTCTATCCGAAAAAGGATACGGCGAAACCCGCGGTCGCCGTAACCGGCGCACCTTCCCAGAACCCGAATCAGATCGACCCCGAAGCCTGGGTCAGGCAGCCCGAGACCGTACCCGGTTTCCAGGCCCCGCCGGCGGGCGGGACGACGGCACCCGGAGCCGCAGCGCCCGGTTCCGTCACCGTCACCTACGGCCAGCAGCCCGAGACAGCCCAGCCGGCCGTAAAGGACACGGGAAGCACGGTCACCGTCGACGTCGCCCCCGCCGAGAAGCCGGCAGCCGTGAAACCCGCGCCGATCGCGAGGAAACCTGAAACGCCCAAGCCCCAGGGGCAAAAAATCCAAAGCGCGAAGAAACCGGCACCCGTTTCCGCATCGGTCGCCAAGCCCGTCGCCAAGGGCCAGTTCTGGATCCAAGCCGGTTCGTTCAAGAGCAAGGCCAAGGCCGAACAGGCCAAGACCCTCCTCGGGGAAAAGGGACTCTCATCCCTCATCACGACGAAGGCGATCGGCGGGATCGATTACTACCGGGTGAGGATAGGGCCCTACGTTTCGAAGACGGAAGCCGACTCCTGGCTCGAAAAGGTAAAAACCGTCGAGGGCCTCGACAAGAGTTTCGTATCGAAGGCCGGAACGGCGAATTGACATCCCCGGGCGGGATAGCCGGCTTCCTCGTCCTCGACTGGGATGAGGCGCCGGCCGAACTCGCCTTCAGCGTGCCCTTCGGATCCATCCTCGAGAAGCTCTCCCTTGAACTCGGCCCCCTCGTGGCGGCGAACGCCCTGAACGAATCCGCCGATCCCGACGGGTTCAAGCATCACAAGGCTTCCGCGTTTTTTGTATTCACGGCGGTTCCCGCCATCGTCAATGTCATTCTGAACTACAAAATCTGCGTGGAGAATGGGCTTCCCCTCCATCCAACCGCCTATTTCGACGTCGGTGACCGGACAAGTCCCCGCAAGTACTATCCTCCCCGCTTTATCGACGAGGCGAACGCCCTTTTCCGCGAGGCGATCGCCGTGGCTCGCTCGGTCTACGCCCTCTCACCCGAGGCCCCGGAAAGCCTCGAGCGGTTCAGGACGAGGATTCCGGCAGGCCTTCTCTCCTTCGTTTTTACGAGCGTCAGGGACAAGTATACCTGGCGGGCGTCAGAGCCTGCCGCCGTCGAGGCCCTGGCGAAAAAACTGAAGGCATCGGTGAAACCGGCACTCATTGTCGGGGCCGCCCACGGCTCCCTCATGGCGGGAAACCTGCTTTCCCTCTACCTCGATTGCGAACTCTACTTCATCCGCTATTCCGTATTCAAACGGAGGGACAGCGAGCCCATCGTGTCCGACCGGGATCTCGCCTTCTTCGGGGAATACGCCGACCAGTCCGTCGTCCTCTTCGACGAGGACGTGGCGGGAGGGGGAACCCTCGCGAGTTTCTCGGCCCGGCTCTCGCCCCTCTTCTCCCTGGTCAGCACGGCGAGCGTCCTCTGCTGCGCCTATTCACCGTTCAGACCGGACTATACTGTCAGGCTCTGGTATGAGTAATTAGTTCCTCGAAGCTTGTTGGTTTGAAGCAGGGGGACTACAAAACGCGTATTGGAGGCATGAAACCATTCACGCCTCCATTTTGCGGATCTTCCTCCTGCAGCCTCCACTCCCTCGTCCGG
>DBTK01000115.1:74176-82380 GCA_002307015.1 Spirochaetaceae bacterium UBA1318 | reverse complement strand
ACAGCACGTCGACCGACGGGCGGTGCCGGCAGACGAGCGGGCCTTCCTTCACCTCGACGTAGTAGCGGGCGCCCGAGCGTTTCAAAAGGGTGTGCTTGTTGCCCGGGGCGATGAGGGCGCGGCCCCTCACGACGGTGTCGTCGTTCGCCGCTTCCTTGACCGTGATCTTGCAGAGCCCGTCGAGCCGTTTCGCGAAGGCCTCGGTGAAGTGCTCGGGCATGTGCTGGACGATGACGAGACCCGGAGAATCGGTGGGCAGGCTCTCGAGGAAGACTCTGAGCGCCTCGGTGCCGCCGGTCGACGCGCCGACGACGACGACCTTCTCGGTCGTCTCGATCACGTGTCGCCCGTCAGACTTCGGCAGGATGACATCGGCATTGAGCTTGGGAGCCACCTCGCGGAGCTGGAAGGAGGCGTCGATCTTTTTCACATGGGAGAGCCGGGCCGCCTTGACCACGTCGCAGATCCTCACCTTCGCCTCCTCCAGGAATTGCTTCGTACCGAGCTTCGGCTTCTGGATGATATCCACGGCCCCGTACTCGAGGGCCTTGAGGGCGTTCGAGGATCCCGATTCCGTCTTGCTCGAGCAGATCACGACCGGTATGGGGTCCTTTTCCATGATGCGTCTGAGGAAGGTGATTCCGTCCATCCGCGGCATTTCGACATCCGTCACGATGACATCGGGCCTCTGGGTTTCCATGTGGTGCTCGGCGAAAAGGGGATCCGCGGCCGTCCCGATGACCTCGATCATCGGATCGCTCGACAGAATTTCCTTCAAGGTTTGCCGCACCACGGCGGAATCGTCGACGATCAGAACCTTGATCTTGTTCATGAAATCTCCCATCGGTTCATCAAGCCCTCCTGTAGATAGTCGGAGCGAGCGATTTGAATGGTATGTTCATTCCCGCAAGAGTCTCGGAGTGACCGAGGAACAGCGTTCCGCCCGGCTCGAGGCAGTTGTACAGGTGGGTAAGCAGCCTCTCCTGGGTCTTCCGGTCGAAATAGATGATCACGTTCCTGCAAAAAATCACGTCGAATTTTTTTCCGAGCCCGTAGTCGTCGTCCATCAGGTTGACCCGCTTGAAGCTGACGTTGACCCTGATCTCGGGCTTCATCCTGGCGACGGGCTTGGCGGGATCCTTGCCCTTGAGCATGTACTTTTTCTTGAGCGGCACGGGAACGGGCGCCACCTTTTCCATCTCATAGATGGCGTTGGCTGCGGCCTCGAGGGCCCTGGTCGAGATATCGGTCGCGAGGATCGCGTAGGAAAATCCCGGGGCGACATGCTTGAATTCCTCGAGGACCATGGCGAGGGTGTAGGGCTCTTCCCCGGTGGAACAGCCCGCCGACCAGAACTGCATCGGCCGGCCGAACCCGATGCCGCGCTCCTCGGTCACCTCGGGAAGGAGCCGGTTCAGGAGGTAGTCGAAATGGTCGGCCTCGCGGAAGAAATCGGTCTTGTTCGTCGTGACCGCGTCGATCATGTGGATGATCTCCGTCCTCATCCCCTCTTCGCTGAACAGGTACTCGATGTATTGGGAATAGCTTTTCATCGAGTGCTGCCTGAGCCTGCGCGAAAGCCGGGACTCGAGCATGATCCGCTTGGAGGCGGGCATTCGGATGCCGAGGTTCTCCTCGATGAAGCGGCTGAGCTGATGAAAATCCCGGTCGCTCAACGTCGGCTGGGCGAACCCCGAGTCCTCTTTTTCGGGCATGGTTTCTAGCCCCGACCACTTGTCGCGATCGACCGGGTATGGATCTCTTCCCGATTCTTCATCACCGCGAGACGATTGACGTCCATGATGAGGGCGACGGTCCCGTCGCCGAGTATCGTGGCTCCCGAGAGTCCCTCGACGTCGTGGAACATCCTGCCGAGCGGTTTGATGACCGTCTGGTATTCCCCGATGACCGAATCGACGACCAGGCCGATCCGGGACTCGAGGGCGTTCACGATGACGATCTGCATGATCTCGGGAGGCGTGGTTTCGAAATTGAAGAATTCCCTCAGGCCGATGTAGGGGAGAAGATCGCCGCGGTAGCTCGTGATCGCCCTACCCTTGCCGGCTCCGCTCGCCTCCGAGGACTTGATCTCGATGCAGCCGTCGACCGACTGCAGGGGAACGACGAAGAATCCGTCACCGATCTTCACGAGGAGACCTTCGATGATCGCAAGTGTCAGCGGAATCCTCAGCGTGAATTTCGTCCCCTTGGCCGGCACGGTCTCGATGCCGACCGAGCCGCCGAGGCTCTCGATCTCCCTTCTCACGACGTCCATGCCGACCCCCCGGCCCGACACCGAGGTGACCGTCTTCGCCGTCGAGAACCCGGCCGCGAAGATGAGCTGGAAAAGTTCGGCGTCCGCGATCTCGACGTTCGCTCCGACGAGGCCCTTCTCGACGGCCTTGCGGTAGATGGCTTCCCGGTTCAGCCCCGCCCCGTCGTCGGAAACGGTGACGAGGACGTTGGCGCCCGCGTGGGCGGCCGACAGCTTGATGGTGCCCTTCGGGTCCTTGCCCGCAGCCCGTCTCTCCTCAGGCGACTCTATCCCGTGGTCGAGGGAGTTCCTGATGAGATGGACGAGGGGGTCGTTCAGCTTCTCGATGACCGTCTTGTCGAGTTCGGTCTCGGCGCCCTCGGTGACGATCTCGGCCTCCTTGTGAAGGTCGGCCGAGAGATCGCGGACGAGGCGGCGGAACTTGCTGAAGGTCGTGCCGATGGGCAGCATGCGCATGGTCATCGTATTGTCGCGGAGCTGGGAAACGAGACGCTCGAACTGCTCCGTGATCGAGGAGAGCTGCGCGTCCTTGAAGGCGTTGGTCGTCTGGGTGAGACGGGCCTGGAGGGTGACCATCTCCCCGACGAGGTCGACGAGGGCGTCGAGCTTGTCCGAGCCGACCCTGATGCTCGTCGACTGATCCTGCTTTTCGTGCAGTTTCCGCAGGTGATCCTGCTCCTCGAGGGCGCTCTTCACCTGGTCGGCCGTCACGACGTTCTTCTCGACCAGGACCTCGCCTATCTTCCTCTGCTCGGAGAGGGCTTCCGATATCTTCTCGGGGGAGGTGATCCCCCTCTCGATCAGGATCTGTCCGATTTTCTTGGGGGGTTCATCCCCGATAAGGTCCCGGTCGGTGATCCTCTCGACCTTGAGGTCGCAGTCGCCTTCGACGAAGATGAAGATGTCCCGGATCGCGTTCTCGTCCTTCGTCGTCGAGAGGACGACCATCCAACCCACGTAGCAGCTCTGGGGATCGATCGCGTCGAGGAGGGGGATGGTTCCCAGGACGGGGGTGACCGTGCAATCCCCGAGCTCGGCGAGCTCCCCGACGAGAAGGAGGGGATTGGTGCCGTTGTTGAGGATGGTCGGGTGGGGTTGGACGCCGATGCGGTAGGTCACCACCGCCTTCGATTCCTCTTTCCCCTGGATGGTGCCGGCGGCTTCGGGTTTCGCCGCCTTGACCTCGACCACTTCGGGTTCCTCTCCGTCCGCAGCGCGCTTTTCGGCGATGCGGCGATCGGTGAAGGCCTTGAAACGGGCGATAAGGTCCGATGATGCCGATTCAAGCTCGGGGCTCGCCTTGGGGGGATCGTTCAGGAGATCCCGAAGATGATCGCGAGTCTCGAGGGTCAGGTCAATCAGGCCGCGATCGGCGATGAACTTGCCCTCGCGGAGGCTGTCCATGATGCTTTCGACCTCGTGGGTGAACCTGCTGATGCTCTCGAAACCGAACATCGCGCTCGAGCCCTTGATCGTATGCATGGTCCTGAACACGGAGGAGATGATTTCCTTGTCGAGGGGACTCTCCTCGAGCTCAAGGAGCTTTTCCTCGAGCTGATTCAGGAGTTCGACGGCTTCTTCCTTGAATGCGTCCTTGAATTGCTCGATCATGCACTTGCCTCCCCGGTACTTGCTTCGAACAACCGAGCCTCGAGGTCCTTCGCTTCCTTGCACGAACCCCGGATGAATCCGCCAGAAACGAAGGCCTCCTCCACGGAGGGGGCGACGGTTCCGGTCAGGTGAAACTGCTTGCCCTCCCGCAGGGAAAACGCATGGGCGGCATAGAGAAGCTGGATGCCGGTCACGTCGATGGTTGAAACGAGGGAAAGACTCACGACCACCTGACGTACGAGGGAAAATTCCTTCAGAAGTTCCGCTTTGAGCTCTTTCACTCGCTCAATGCCGATTTTACCTTCCCAGGTGATGATTTTAATCGAGGATACGGCGTTCGAATCCATGGGTATTGCCTCCGGCCTTACCGGTCAAGTGTAAATCATATAACCCTAAGTTTCAATGATTTCGCGAATCCTGTCATTTTTCATGCCAGGTTATCCATCTCAAGCGGGGCGACGAGCTGGAGGATGCTTTCGAGAAAGCCGTCCTTCTTTTTCTTGACGACGATCTGCAGGATGACGGCCTTCGCCTTCTTGTCGACCTGCCAGCTCTGGAGGCTGAAGGGGTCGTTTTCCGAAAGCCCCGCCTCGTCGGCTGACGAACCCTTGTAGATTCTGTCGATTCGATAGCTATGCTCGAAGATGTTCGAGGTCGTGGCGGTCACGCTCATGCCGAAAAAGGGCACGAGGAGGTTCCCGGAGGAATCCCGATCGGTTGCCGAGGCCATGGGAAGCTCGGGACGCTCCCCCAGGGCGACGAGAACGTTCAGGGAAGCCCCCGTTCGCCTGATCGCGAGGGAGATAATGCGGTCGGAGGAGCAGGAGAGAAGGTAATCCTGGAGCTGCCTGACCGTCGCGACCGGCTTTCCGTCTATGGCGGTCACCACGTCGTCCTGCTGGAGCCCGAGGCCGTAGGCCGGCGAACCCGGAATCACGTACTGGACGGAAACGGCGCCCTTGTCCTCCGAGAACATGGCCCCGATCCAGGGATGCTTCACCTCGCCGCCGGCGAAGAGGCGGGGGAGCAGCTCCATGACGTACTTGGAGGAAATCGCGAAATTGAGGCCCGAGTACTGCTCGATGCCGGCGAAGACGATGCCCACCAGCTGCCCGTCGGAATCGAGGAGGGGGCCACCCGAGTTGCCCGGGTTGAGCGGGGCGTCGACCTGGACGGCATCCCCCATTTCGAGAAAGGGCCGGGCGAGGGCCGACACGATGCCCGAGGTGACCGTGTTCTCCAATCCCACCGGAGAGCCGATCGCGTAGATCCGGTCGCCGGGCCTGAAGGAATCCCGTCCGGTAAAGGAAAAGACGAAGCCGGGAACCGCCTCGGTCTTGAGCAGGGCCAGGTCGAAGGACTTGTCCCAGCCGATCACCTTCGCCGGTATCCGGTCGTCCTTCATGTCCGGGGTCCGGATGAAGAGCCTCGAATATCCCTCGTACTTCGGATCGACCTCGCTTTGGATGACGTGGTAGTTCGTCAGGAGATAGCCGCGCCCGTCGATGAAGAAACCCGAACCGATCACCCGGTCGGGAACGCCGACGCCGTTCGTGATCCTCATGCCCCGGTTCACCCAGATGGTGACCGCCCCCTTCATCATCTCGGTCGTATCGGTCTTGGTTTCCTCGAAGGCCTTGATCTCGTCCGAGACCGGCACCGAATGGGCCAGGGCGTAGGCGGCAATCGACCGGGACATCGCCCGGTTGCGGTCGGCGTAGGCCCGGTCGAGGTAGAGGGCGACCGTCTTGTCGTCCACCCTGCCCGATTCGATGGCCTTGAGGAAGTAGAGGAAGGCGACGACGTGATCGCCGGCCTGGAAGCTCTTTTCGGCGGCGGCGACGAGCAGGGTCGTCGTGCTCCAATCCCCCTCGGCCTGGCTCTTGAGGGCCGAAAGGGAGCCGAAGGTCTGGAGTGCCTGGGTGAAATCCTTCCCGTTGAGGGATTCGTGGAACATCCCTTCCATCAGCGATACCGACCGGCCGTAGAGGTCGTCGAGCTCGGTATCGCTGGCGAAAGCTTTGGTCCCGCGGAGGGCGGCGATGACCGGTATCGCCTGCGCCGGGTTCTGCTCGATCAGCTTCCTGACGTCTTCCTTCTTGGCCTCCGAATACCGTGGGGCCGGCTGGACCGGGCTCGGGGCGGCGGCGCAGGAAGCCATGAGAACCGATGAAGCGATGGCCAGGAAGGAAAAGCGAAGGAGGCATCCGCGGCTTGAAAAACGCGAACATGAGGTCTTGGAATCGAGCTGGTTCATTTCGTCTCCGTGTAATCGGTCAGGCCGTCTCCGTCGAAGTCCCAGTATTTCGTAACGCGGCGGCCCTCGTGGACCTCCCGGTATCCGTCTCCCTGAATCGGGGCGACCCGGCGTTCGGAAAGCCGGCCTTCCTTGTAAAACTCGGTCGTCTCGAAACTGCCGTCCCGGTCGGTGTCGATCCTTTTTTCGGCGACGAGGCCCTTTTCGTAGATGATGAAGGCGGTAACCCGACCCTCCTCCATCTCCCGTCCCGAAACGGGGATTCCCGAATCGAGAATCGTGACGGTCGTCACGCCCGAAGCGGAGGGCCTTTCCTCGATGGAGGACGATGAGGCCGCGAGGTAGCGGTCGGTCGGTTCGGGCAGCCCGGCGTCGAAAGCCACGGAAACCGGCATGGCCCGATCAGGGTTTCCCGAAGAACCGGAAGTGGCTGAAACCGGCGGGACCGGCGCATTCGCCAACCGGTCGATGACGAGGACCGGGTAGGAAAGCGAGGAAGGCGCCGGACGGTACAAGGTGGAACCGGCGGGGGTTACAACCGTCGCGGACCGGACCACCGGGTAGCGGTCGTAGTCGATCGTCACCGTCCGGTCTGGGGAGAGGAGCTCGACCTTCGAGGGCAGGCCGTCCGAAAAATCCGCGGCGGCCTCGATCCGTCCCCTGCCCCGGTCGAGGGACCACCTCAGCAGACGGCCCTTGTCGTAGTAGGAGGAAACGACGGTTCCGGCCGGGGAGCGGGAGGGTACGGGACCGGTCGCCACCCCGGTGAAGGTCGCGAAGGCCGACTCGAACCGGGCGCGTTCGGCGTCCGTGGCGACGAGTCCGTAGAGCCTCGCGATGTCGTTCAGGGAGAGTCTCGTCCGCCCCTTGAAAAATCGGCTCGAGGCCTCGGGCGCCGTAAGCAGCCCGGAATCCAGGCCCTCGACGTAGGAGGAGGGTTCGTCCCCGCCGGAATCCCAGTATTCAAGCAAGAGCTTCTTCTTGTCCTGGACGGTGGGCACGAAGGGCAGCAGGGAGAGAAGGATGCCTGGATCGGCCTTCTTCAGGGTTTCCTTGCGCGACTCGATGAGGGCGACACGGGCGAGATCGGGCCCCGAAGCCGTCCGGCGGGGAAGCCCGGAAAGGTAGAACTCGGGAAACCGTGGATCCTCGGGATAGGCCGAAAGGCAGGAATCGAGAAGCCCAAGGTAGGATCCGGCGTTGCCGGCCCTGAAATAGGCGGCGACCGCGGCGTAGGCGAGATCGGGATCGGAAAGGAAGCGTGCCCGGAAGGGCTCGAGCAGGGAAACCGAGGACGAAGCCTTTCCGAGAGAAAGGTAGAGCCCCGAAAGGAGAACGACGGCGTCACGCTTCGGGACGGCCGAGAAGGAATCGGCCGCAAGGGCATGCTCGATCAGGGAAGCCGCCTCGGCCCGGTTCGAGGATTGGAGCGAAAGGAGGGCGGCGAGGTAGAGGATGTCCGAGGAATCGGGGGAGAGGTTCCGTGCGTTTTCGACGAGCACCCGAGCCTCGTCGAGGCGGCCCTCGGCGATGAGCTCTCGGGCGTCGCTCGCCGACCTGACGGCGAGCTCATCTCCCCCTCCCCCGCCCTGGGCGGCCGCGGGAAGGACGAGGATGAAGGCGACGAGCAGGAAAAATACCGATCGCGTCGCGATCCGCATCATGTCACGCGAGCTCGAACCGTTCGCTCGCCGGAGGAAATCCGAGGAGCTCCCGGATATCCGAATCGAGGAGGGTTTCCTTCGAGATGAGGCTCTGGGTGAGAAGCTCGAGCTGATCGCGGTGGGCGCTGATGATCTCGGTCGCATCCTTGATGCAGTCGTCAAGGATCCTCCTGATGGCGCCATCGATCCGCATCGCCATGTCCTCGGAATAATCCTTGTGGGTGGCGATTTCCTTGCCCAAGAAGATGGGCTCGCCCTCGGAACCCAGGGCCTGGGGACCGATTTTGGAGCTCATGCCCCACTCGGTGACCATGTGGCGCGCCATATCGGTGGCACGNTCGATGTCGTTGCCCGCGCCGGTGGTGATGACGCCCAGCACCTGCTCCTCGGCCACCCG
>DBTK01000115.1:50693-74003 GCA_002307015.1 Spirochaetaceae bacterium UBA1318 | reverse complement strand
CCCATTCGCAGACCATCTTCCGGGCCATGTCGGTCGCCATCTGGAGGTCGGCCTTGGTGCCGGTCGTCGTCTCGGAATAGATGAGGCGCTCGGCGACGTAGCCGCCGTAGCAGATCTTGATGCGGTCGAGGAGCCAGCTTTTCGAGCGCGAGTAGACGTCGCCAGCCGGAAGGGACATCGTGACGCCCATCGCCTGGCCATGGGGGACGATCGTCACCTTGTGCAGGGGCTCGGCGAATTTGAGGTAATAATGGAGGATGGCGTGGCCGGATTCGTGGTAGGCGGTCGCCTTCCTCTCCTCCTTCGAGACGACGAGGGATTTTCTCGCGATGCCCATCAGGATCTTGTCCCGGGCTTCCTCGAAATCGCTCATCTCGACGACGCTCTTGTTCTTGCGCGCGGCGAAAAGCGCGGCCTCGTTCACGAGGTTCGCGAGATCTGCACCAGAGGTTCCCGGGGTCGCCCTCGCTATGGTCTGGATGTCCACCTCGGGGGCGAGGGGAACCTTCTTTGAATGTATGCGGAGGATGTCCTCGCGCTCCTGGATGTCCGGCATGGCGACCACGACCTGGCGGTCGAAGCGCCCGGGCCTGAGGAGGGCCGAGTCGAGGACGTCGGGCCGGTTCGTCGCGGCGAGGATGATGACGCCGTCCTTCGTGTCGAAGCCGTCCATCTCGACGAGCATCTGGTTCAGGGTCTGCTCCCTTTCGTCATGGCCCCCGCCGTAGCCGGCACCCCTGGTGCGGCCGACGGCGTCCAGTTCGTCGATGAAGATGATGCAGGGGGCGCTCCGCCTCCCCTGCTCGAACAGGTCGCGGACCCGGCTCGCGCCGACGCCGACGAACATCTCGACGAAATCGGAACCCGACATGTGGAAGAAGGAAACGTTCGCCTCTCCGGCGACGGCCTTGGCGAGAAGGGTCTTGCCCGTTCCCGGCATGCCCACGAGAAGGACGCCCTTCGGGATTTTCGCCCCCATCTTGGTGAACTTCTGGGGGTTCTTCAGGAACTCGACGACCTCCTCGAGCTCGTACTTCGCCTCCTTCTGGCCGGCGACGTCGGAGAAGTTGATCTTCTTGGTGCTTTCGATGTAGCGCTTGGCCTTGCTCTTTCCGAACGAGAAGGCCTTGTTGCCCGTGCCCTGGGCCTGGCGATAGATGAGCCAGATAAAGAAAAACCCGATGATCCACGGGAGGAGCTCGATGAGGAACCGTCCCGGCGTCATTCCCTTCACCGCGCCGGAGACCTTTACCTGCTTGTCCTCGAGCTTCTGGATGAGGGCGGGATCGGTGTACGGGATATTCGTCTTGAAGACGCTCATGTTCCCCGTCTTGCCCTTAAGGGTGCCCTGGATCTCGTACTGGTCGACGATCTTCACCGCATCGACCTCGCTCTGGTCCAGGTACTGCATGAAAGCCGAGTACGGGATCTCCGTCACGACGTTCTTGTCGTTGACGAAGAAGGCGGCCACGAAAACCCCGAGGAGGATAAGCAGCAGGGCGAGGGCCAGGCGGTTGTTGCCGAAATTGAAGTTTACCGGACGGTTATTTTTGTCCTGATTGTTGTCGTTGTTGTTGTTGTCGTCGAGCATGCTCACGGTTTTCCGATTTCTCCTTTCAAGCTGATCGTCAAAACACGGGCGTTTCCGCCCGACTGAACTTCCGAAGAACGCGAGGCGAACCTGTCGCGATACCCGAACGCGGCTCCGAGAACCGCGGCGATTCCGGCTCGGTCCTCGATGAGCGGGATCAGCGAACGCTCGCCTCGAGGGACGCCCCATTCGGTGAAAAGCCTTTTGAGGGGTTTGAAGCCCTCTTTCGTCGCTATCGAGTCGCCTTCCTGCCGGCTTCTCACCAGGAATGGAAAATCGAAAGAGCCTTCCCGCAGGGAACCCGGTATCGGTTCATCGCCCGATAACTGCCAATATATAGCAACGGAACGTCCCTTGCCTACGGGATAAGCTCCGGGGGCTTCGACATATACACAATAACCGTTTTTATCGGCATCGGCAACATCCGGCTCGAAAAAAATCCTCCCGTTCCGCTCGACCAGGGTTCGCCCGTAGCCCTTGAGGAGAACCCGGACGTCCGTTCCATCGGGGCTCGGTCCGGCCTCGAGGACGGGGGCGAGAAAGCGATAGGGCACCCGTTCGCCCTCGAGGAAGCGGTCGAAAAGCGAGTAGAGGGACTCGAGCCTGAGGGCCGGATCGGAGGCGTAAAACAGGGACGGGTCGATCGAGGGCGCGCCGTCCACGTCCGTCCAGGGAAGGGCAGCCTGAGCCGCCTTCGCGAGAAAATCGGCGACGAGGCCCATCCGCCTGCCCAGGGAGAGAAGGCCTGAGTCCGAGCCGGGAATGGCCTTGAGGAGGACGGGAAGGACCGAGAGCCTGATCCGGTTCCTGAGGTAGTCGGTTTGGAGGTTCGTCGAGTCCACCCGATACCCCAGGCCGACCTCGGCGAGGTACCCGAGGATTTCGCTCCGCGGGGTATCGAGCAGGGGCCTCAGGTAGGGTCCCGTAGCCTCCGGGATGCCCTTCAACCCGGAGGGTCCCGAGCCTTGGAGTGCCCTCATCAGGATGGTTTCGATCTGGTCGTCCCTGGTGTGGGCGAGGAGGAGGCAGGCGGCCCCCGATTCCCCGATGGCCGAGGCGAAGGAGGCGTAGCGGAACTCCCTGGCCGCCGCCTCGACACCGATGCCGGCCGAGGCCGCCCGCTTCTCGATGGAACCGGGAGCGGCCGCGTACCGGAGGAGGGAAAGCCCCAGGGACCTCGCCGTCTCCTCGACGAACTGAAGCTCGGCCTCGCGCTCGACCGCGGTACGGATCCCGTGGTCGACGTGCACGAGGGATACGGCAACACCCGCTTCCGCCGCGACGCGCGAGGAGGCGACGGCGAGGGCAGCCGAATCGGGTCCGCCCGAAAAGCCGACGAGTACGGGAGATCCCTTGGGGATAGCCCTTCGTTCGAGAAAATCGAGGAGAACCCGCTCTAGCTCGCGCATCTGATTTCCGGCAAACAGGATGGGCGCCATGGGGCGCCAAAAAAAACAGCCGCCCCGAAGGGCGGCATCTGAGCAACGGAAAAGAACGACGAATCGAAGGTTATTCCTTCTTTCCGCCCTTCTCCTTGGCCGGGGCTTCCGCCGGGGCAGCTTCTGCGGCAGCGGCATCCGTAACGGCCGCGGGACCACCAGGCACGGCTTCGGCAACCGGAGCGGCCTTCTCTTCCTTGGCGTACTTGACAGCGGCGATCACCTGATCGGCGGCGGTATGCACCTTTACCTTGGAAGAAAGCTTGAGGTCGCGAACGTGAATCGTCTGGTTCAGGTTCAGGCCGGAAACATCCACCTCGATCCTCTCCGGCAGGTCTCCGGGAAGACACTCGACCTCGATTTTGTGGGTGTTGGTCTCGAACACGCCGCCTTCGCGCACGCCGGCCGGGCTGCCGACCATCTTGAGGGGAACGTGAGCGCGCAGAACGCGATCCGTCTCGACCTCATAGAAATCGACGTGCAGAAGCCGGTTCGCAAGGTAATCCATCTGGGTATCCTTGACGAAGGCATCGATTTCCTTGCCCCCGACCTTTACCTTGACGATGGTACTTTCCGAAATCTCATGCAGCGTCTTCAGTACTTCTTTTTCTTCAAGTGAAACAGAAACGGACGTGCCCTTACGACCGTAAATAACCGCAGGGACCTTCCCGTCCTTCCGTAGTCTGCCGACCGGGCCCTTGCCGAGCTTGGTCCGCTCCACCGCGGTGAAGGTTTTTTGATCCATCCAGAACTCCTTATCTCGCTAAAATCATATCGCTGGGACGGCAGGATTCGAACCTGCGAAATGTCAGGACCAAAACCTGATGGCTTACCGCTTGCCTACGTCCCATCGTATCAGTACAGATCAATCCTCTCTTGCGTCGGGAACGATCTGATCTTTCACTCTCTCATACTCGTCCAAAATCGTTTTTTGGAGAGTCCCACGGAATTCGGGCGTTATGGGGTGAGCGACGTCCTTGTATTCACCGGTACGTGTCTTCCGGCTCGGCATGGCGATGAAAACGCCGCTCTTGCCCTCGATGATCTTCACATTGTGGATCACGAAGCAATTGTCGAACGTTACCGTCACGTACGCCTTTAGCTTCCCCTCGGTAGTCACCTTGCGGATACGGATGTCGGTAATCTCCATGAGACTCTCCTTCCTGCCGTGATGAAGTGCTGTAGCCTTTATTTTACTACCGCACTCCTCCAGCACGCAAGGGGAATCGCAAAAAACTTCTCCCGACAAGAACACCCCAACCGTTCGGCGGCCGCATCCGCTTCTTTTTTGCTCGAGAATATACCGAAAAGCGTCGAACCAGACCCCGTCATTCCCGCAAAACCGGCGCCGGAACTGCCGAGCGTCCCGATAATCCGACGAAGCTCGGGGTACCGTCCCTCCAAAGCCGGCAGAAAACTGTTTCCGAATCGCCATTCGGAGACGTCGCCCGAGTACATCGAAACGATCCCGTCGGCGGAAAGCGAGGGAAGGTCGTCCTTTGCGCTCTCGCCGGTATCACGGTACCTGTCCAGCTCGCGGTAGGCGTCGGCCGTCGATATCGGAAAACCCGGATCGACGAGAAGGCAAACGAAATCTGCCCTCGGGACGACCGGTTTCACGATCTCGCCGCGTCCCGTCACCAGGGCGCACGCCGCCGTGCAAAAAAAAGGCACATCGCTCCCGATGCGCGAGCCGATTTCGGAAAGCCGCGAGGACCCGAGGTCGAGGCCGAACAAGGCATCGAGACCCCGAAGGACCGCGGCGGCGTCGCTCGATCCACCGCCCAGCCCCGCGCCGACCGGCACGCGCTTCTTGATCGAAATCCTGACGCCGGAGCGAAAGCCGACGGAATCGAAAAACGCCTCGGCCGCCTTCCCCGCTATATTCAATTCCGCAGGAATGCCGGAATCGTCATCGATCCTGATTCCGGAATAATCTTTCAAAGTTTCGATGGTTATCTCATCCGAGAGAGATACCTGCTGGAAAAGGCTTACCAGGTCGTGAAAACCGTCGGACCGCTTCCCGAGCACCTCGAGATGCAGGTTCAATTTGCACGGCGCCTCGACGAAAACCCCTTCCCCCATATGAGAAGGATATTACACGAAAACAAAACTCAATGTCAAAGGGCCCGGTGTCGGGCTTTTGAAATACTCGATGCATTTCACAAGCCTGACATGCAATTGCTCGAAAACCTTCCGTTTTCTTCGCAATTGCGGTATTACGGGTCATGATGAAAAAGGCTCCATGGCCTTTTTCATCATGATTTAACGAATATAGTGGCATCCGAGCGAGACCGGGTTGGAGCTCGCCGCGCCGGCGATGAGCTGGGCCGCCACGATCCCGTTCCGCAATTCGATGAGCTTCTTGGACAGCTCGGCCTCCTTGTAGAAGCTTTCGACCCGGTGCACGAGGTAGTTCAGGTCGGCGCTCGCCCTGGCGAGGCGCTTCTTCGTCCTGATAATGCCGACGTAGTCCCACATCGTGGTCTGGATGTTCTGGATATCGTGTCCGATCAGGATCGGGTCCATCGCCTCCTCCTCGTGGGGATAGACCCAGTCGGGGATGGTCGCGGCGAGGCCGAGGGGGATGTCCTCGGACTTCTTTGCGATCCGCTCGGCTGCCCTGAGCCCGAACACGAGGCCCTCGAGCAGCGACACCGAGGCGAGCCGGTTCGCCCCGTGGACGCCGGTGCAGGCAGTTTCGCCGACGGCGTAGAGCCCGGGGATGCTCGTCCGGCCGAAGGAATCGACCTTGACCCCGCCGCAGAAGAAGTGCGCGGCGGGAACCACGGGGATCGGTTCGTTCCGGATGTCGATGCCGGCCTTCTGGCAGGTCGCGTAGATGCCGGGAAAGCGTTCGGCGATGTCGACCTCCATGGTTCTCGTATCGAGGAGGACGTAGGAAGAATCGGTCGCCTCCATCTCGAAGTAGATGGCCCTCGCCACCTTGTCCCTCGGGGCGAGATCCTTGAGCTCGGGCTCGTAACGTTCCATGAAGTAGGAGCCCTGGCGGTTCATCAGCTTCGCGCCCTCGCCGCGGACGGATTCCGATATCAGGAAACGCTTTATGTCGCGATGGAACAGGACGGTCGGATGGAACTGGACGTACTCGGCATTGAGGATGGCCGCTCCCGCCCGGCTCGCCATCGCGATCCCGTCGCCCGAGGCGCACTGGGGGTTCGAGGTGTGCAGGAAGAGGTTCCCCACCCCGCCGGTCGCCAGGACGGTCGCCGGCGCGAAATAGGCCTCGACCTCGCCCGAGTTCTCGTCCAGGACGTAGGCGCCCAGGGCCCGGGGCTTCTTGTACCGCTGCTGGTTGTCGGTCGAATGGTGGGTGTTGGTGATCACGTCGACGGCGATGCGGGAGGACCTCAGTTCGAGGTTCGGGCATTTGGCGGCATAGGCGAGCATGGCCGTCTCGATCGCATTCCCGGTGGTATCCTTCACGTGATAGATGCGCCTCAGGGAATGGGCCGCCTCCTGGGTCCTGTCCACCGATCCGTCGGGGGCGCGGTCGAAGGGAACCCCGAGCTTGTCCATCAGGAAACTGTCGACGGCGGCGGGGCCCTCGCCGGAGACGATGGATACCGCCTCGCGGGAATTGAGAAAGTCCCCCGCCTGAATGATGTCCTCGGCGAGTTTTTCGGGGCTGTCTCCCCCGATTCCGTAGGAGACGATGCCGCCCTGGGCGTAGTTCGTGTTGCATTCGGAGAGCTTCGACTCCTTCGAAAGCACGCAGACCCTCAGGCCCGACTCGGCGGCGCGTATGGCGCAGGAAAGCCCGGAAATCCCCGTGCCGATGATAAGCAGGTCGAAATCGTTCGAAGCCATGTCAGCCCTTCCGTATCGAGTCCATTCTCAAACCGTCGGTTTTTAGAATGGTTCCAATAAAAATGCAATTCCTGCAAGGAATTGCTGAAGTTCTGCCTAAAACAACCGGTTTTAGACAGAACCCCGTATCTGCAGCGAGAAATCGAAGGCCGTAACCGAATGCGTCAGTTTTCCGATGGAAATGAAGTCGACCCCGACAGCCGAGTACTCGGCGATCCTCTCGAGGCTCATGTTGCCCGAGGCCTCGAAGGCGACGGAGCCAGAGCCCAATCCGACCGCCTCTCGGCAGGGACCGGGGGCCATGTTGTCGAGCATGATGACGTCCACCGCCGAAGCGAGGGCTTCCCTCACCTCGGCGAGGTTGCGGCACTCCACCTCGATCCGGAAGCGTCCGCCCCACTTCGAGCGCACCAGGGAGACGGCCCTGGTTATCGAACCGGCGGCGTCGATATGGTTGTCCTTGATGAGGACCATGTCGTAGAGGCCCATGCGGTGGTTCCGCCCTCCGCCGACGGTCACGGCGTACTTCGACATGACCCGGTAGCCGGGAAGGGTCTTTCTGGTGTCGAGGATGGCCGTTTTCCCCGACGCCGCGGCGGCCTCGACAAAAAGTCGGGTCTGGCTCGCGATACCCGAAAGGAAGGAGAGAAAATTGATCGAAATCCTCTCCGCTTCGAGGACGGATTTGACCTTTCCGCTCACCGTCGCGACCGTATCACCCGGGGAAAGGACGGCGCCGTCATGCACGGAGAAATCGACCCGGGTTTCGGGATCGATTCGTGCGAAACACCGGGAAAAGTAGGCTTCACCGGCGAGAACTCCGGAGTCCTTGGATTTCAATACGGCGACCGTCGTCTGGCCTTCGAAAATAGCCTCGGAGGTAACATCGCCCGATTCACCAAGGTCTTCCCGAACGGCGAGATCGAGCAGGGTCTCAAATGCGCTATCGTTCATGGAGGACGATACTAGCCCCTCCCACCGGTAAATTCAATACCGGGTAAAATACGTACGGCCGTTTGACAGCCTGGGAAAATCTTCTATAATAGTGGTTATGGATACAAGCCTTATCGCGGCGTTCTCGAAGGCATCGCTGCAGATCATGAGTGAAATTGGACTGCCCGGCGCCGTCATAAGCCAGAGAACCGATCTGCCCCGTGAATCGGAAATGCTGTGCAGCATCGGAATCACCGGTCAGCTTCACGGTTGTTTTATCCTGCGCTTCGCGAAATCGAGCGTGAGAACCTTCGTGACGGCCTTCGCCTCCTCGATGGGCATGGAGGACGAGGACCCCTCGGACCCGACCTTCGCCAGGGCCGCGATCGCGGAGTTCTCGAACCAGCTTTGCGGCCGCTGCGTCATGATGTTGGCCGAAATCGGCACCGACTGCCTCATCACCCCGCCGACGGTCATTTCGGGTACCGGCGTCGGCACCTCCATCCCCGCCCTCAACGATACGATCGAGTTCGGCATCGAGGACGAATTCGGTCTGATCGGGTTTTTTATCGGCCTAAAAAATTAGCGAAATAGGGACGAAAACAGTTGACAGACTCACTTTCTCTCTTCTAGATTGTTGGTGAATGGAATTATACGTAGACAAAGGGGAGAACACCATGTTCCCGAACAATGATGAACTGAGTACTTTCAACGATGATGAGCTCCAGCTTCAAGGGACGAGTACGTACGACGATACCCCCGGAACCATGCATTATTTCGGCGATAATTTCGACGATTACGAAGACGACGATTTCGACGACGACGATTATGACGAAGACGACGGCTTTGAAGACGAAGATGATGATATCGACGACGATGACGACCTGGGCGACGACGATGACCTCGATGACGATGATGCCGGCGATTCCGACGACGCGGACGACGATTTCGACGATGACGAGGACGATTTCGACGACGAGGACGAGGACTACGACTACGACGAGGACTCGAGCGCCGACGACTTCGACGACTGAGGCGCCGCGTCCCCCGAGGACGCCGCGACGATAAAAAAGCCCCGGATAACCGGGGCTTTTTCGTCCATTCAACCTTCCGTGGGCGATTCCGGAAAGACTATCGTGCCCGAAAACCAGAGCTTCTCCAGCTCATAGAACTCGCGGGCCTCCTCGGTCATGAGGTGGACGACGATGTTCCCGAGGTCGACGAGAAGCCATCCATCGTCATCCGCGATGGATCTGTGCCTGTTCAGCTGCTCCATGGCATTCCCGGTCATCCATTCCTCGACTCGGGTCGCCAGGCCGCGAAGATGGGCGAACGAGGTGGCGGTTGCGATGACGAAGTAATCGGCGAACGAGTTCTGCCCGGTAAGGTCCAGGGCTATGGTCTTCTCCCCGTTGTGTTCGGAGAGCATTTTCGCGATCTCGCAGGCCTGAAGCCTGCTTTCATTGGATGCAGTATCTTCCATTAAAATCCTTCCCAAGCACTATGGTGAAATCGATCATCGTATCAGAAGCGACGGAATCGGCCTGAGTTTTGATATTCTTGCACTTGATGACATCGGCCAGGCTCGCCGCGATGTCCGATTTCCCGATGCGGTCGACGATGGCCGTCTTGTCGGTATCCGTCGTATCGGCATTGTCGAAGGAAACCACGTCATAGCCGAAACTCTGAAACAGGTCCGCGGTCTTTTTCGCGAGCCCCGAGGTTTTCGTGCCGTTCAGGATCTCGATCGTGACGATCCGCTCTTCCTCCGGAAGCACCTTCGAGTTGGCGAGGGCGGACAGGGTCTGCTTCACGATATCCTTGACGAGCTCCCCGTCGTAGTACGGGAAAAGAAGGGACTGATCGTCGATCTTCTTCCTGTTCCCGGAGATATGCTGGGGTACGATCTTGTCGGTATCGATCTGGGCGAACTCGTCCATCATCCGCTTGAGCGCGCGGTCGCTCAGGTTCGTCCGTACGTTCCTGCGAAACATCGAGTACACCCGCGAGTCGTGCAGAAGCGTGGCCTTCTGGCCGATACGGTGGAGGACAGACTGGAAGGATTTCTGAGTCCTGCTCAGGCGCTCCAGCTCGGGCTCGTTCGGATCGACATAGGAAACGTACTCCTTCATCTTCAGGCCATCGAGCACGACGGACCCCGAGGGCAACAGGACCGTATTGGCCGGATCGGTCATCTCGACCGGATTCGGAACGAAGAGCTCGACGCCGTCGAAAAGGTCGGCGATGGAAGAAAGCCCGTCCAGATCCATCGTGATGTAGTACGGGATATCGGTGGAGAGGAGGTTTTCCACCTCGGTCCGGTAGGCTCCCGGGGATCTCGGTTTGTATACCTTGTCGATCCGGTCCACCCGGTTCAGGCTCTTGATGATGAGCCCCACATCCCCCGGCACGTCGAAAATCGCCGCCTTGTGGGTCGTCGGGTAGTAGAACAGGGCCTCGGTCGACAGGGGCTTGCCCTTGTCCTCGAAAATGAAAAGGATCTTGATGATCCGGTCGTTCTTGATCGATTCGGAAATCGGGTCGGACCTGAGCTGAAGGTAGAACAACGCGCCCGCCACCATGACGATGACGACGATCGCAAACAGAAAGGCTGTGCTCTTCTCTAGCCGGATGGGCCTCATTCGTTTCTCCGTGTGAGCGCGGAATACAGGGCGAGGGTGGGCTCCGCGATGTCCTTCTTTTCCCGAGTCAGGAAATCGATATTGTTCCTGACGACGCCTATCAGCATTTCATCGATAGTTCCGCGCAGACACTCGCGCCGGAATTCCTCGGTGACATGGAAACGGCTCGGCTCGATCTTGTCCGCGCAGTAAAGGATCCTCGCGAGCGGGCCCATCGTCGGCGAGCCGAAGGTGTGTTCCCTGACGGCCTCGAGGATGTCGGCGTCATCCAGGTCGAACTCTTCCCTCAGGACCACGGCCGCCGCGCGGCCATGCAGGAGCTTCGGACGGGAATCGAACCATGGCGGGACTGGACTTGAGTCCCTCAACGCGAGTTCCAGGATTCTGTCGGGGGGCAATTCCTTGCACACGTCATGGGCGATTCCGGCGAGGTAGGCCTTGTCGCCGGGAAGGTCCCAGCGTTTCGCCATCTCCCGCGCGAGTCTCGCCGTCCCGATCGAATGGACGAACCGTTTGGGTGAAACGCTCGCGCGAACGCGGTTCTCTATGAGCTCAATCGATACGGCCGTAAACATGTTCCCTCACAATATACTCGTAGACGGTCTTCGGTACAAGATAGCGGAAGGGCCTGCCCTGCCCTATCCGCTCCCGTATTTCGGTGGACGAGATGGGCAGAAGCATGTTGTCCAGGTAGCGATGGGGGTAGCCGAGCTCCACCTCCTCGATTCGATTCCGATGGGCGACGATGAGGTCGCAGGCGTCGGCAATGCGCCCCGGATCGCGCCAGTCGGAAAAACCCTCGGCGAGGTCGTCGCCGATCACCAGCCCCGGCTTTCCCTCGACGTCGTAATGGGAGGCGACATAGGCGATCGTATCGATCGTGTAGGAAACGGAACCCCGCTTTATCTCGCAGTCCTCCACGACCGCGCCGGGAAAGCCCTCGACGGCGAGGCGCAACATGGCCAGCCGGTGTTCGGGCGCTATATCCCAGGCGACCTTCTTGTGCGGCGGACGGTAGGAAGGCACGAAAACGACCCGTTCGTAGCCGAAAGCCTCGCGAACCTCGTCGGCGAGCATGAGATGCCCGATGTGAACCGGATTATAGGTGCCGCCGAGGATGACGGTTTTCATTCCTTGATGAATTCCAGCAGGGCGAGGCGGAGCTCGTCCATCCCCTCGCGGGAAAAGACCGAGATGCCGTAGATGACCTCGGCGGGATACTTCGCGCGAAGCTCCTCCAGCCTGCCTGAGGATTCCTCCAGGTCGAGCTTCGTCCCGACGATGATCCTCTCCTTGTCGGCCAGCCCCGCGTCGAAGCTCGCGAGCTCGGCCGAGAGGATGTCGAAGGCGGTCAGGAAATTGTCGTCGCTCAGATCGATCATGAAGGCTATGGCGACCGTGCGCGAGATGTGCTTCAGAAACTTGAGCCCGAGCCCGAGGCCCTCCGCCGCACCCTCGATGATGCCCGGGATGTCGGCAATGACGACGTCGCGATCGTCTACCCTGAGGACCCCGAGGTTCGGGATCTTCGTGGTGAACGGATAGGCGGCGATCTTGGGCCTGGCGTTGGTGAAGTAGTCAAGGAGAGAGGACTTGCCCGCGTTCGGGAACCCGACGAGGCCGATATCGGCTATGATGGCGAGTTCCAGCTTGATCTTGACCGATTTCCCCGGCTTGCCCGGCTGGGCGAATCGGGGCGCCTGGTTGGTCGAGGACTTGTAATGGATGTTTCCCCAGCCGCCGTTTCCGCCGGTGAGGAATTTCCAGCTGCCCTCGGTCTCGGCGAAATCCTTCAGGACCTCGTCCGTCTCGGCGTCCTTGACGATGGTGCCAGGAGGAACGGGAATGATGATGTCTTCGCCGTTGTGGCCGTAACGTCCCCGGCCCGTGCCGTCGTGGCCGTTCTCGGCCTTGAAGGAGCGCTTGTATCGTAGGTTGGAAAGCGTTCGGAGGTTTCGGCGGACTTCGAATATGACGTCGCCGCCACGTCCCCCGTCGCCGCCCGAGGGACCGCCCATGGGCATGTTCGCCTCCCGTAGGAAGGCGATGCAGCCGTTGCCGCCATTACCCGAGCTGACCTCAATAAGGGCCTCATCTGCGAATTTTACCACGTCGTACCGGAATTCCCTGAGCCGCCCGGGAAGAACTTTCGTTTTCCGGAACGGCATCGACCGCCTTCGACATGCATTCCCGTTTTTTACGGAAACCCCACGCCGAAATCGGCCTAAAGCGTTGGGATGTCGCCGAACATCGCAGAGGCGATATCCAGCGACCCCCTTTCGAATCTACTTTGAAGCCTTGGGCGGCTTCGCAGCCTTTGCGGGCTTGTCGGCGGCCTGGGCCTTCTCGGCCTTGGGGGCTTTTTCAGCCTTCGGAGCCTTGGCCTTCGCCGCTTTCGGGGCTTCTTCGCCCTCGACAACGACCTTCGCCGGTTTCGCCTTTTTGATCTTCTTGATGGGCTTCCAGGTTTCGGACGGCACGATGAATGCGTAGTGCCGACCGCCCTTCAGCTTGAAACCGACCGTTCCGTCGGCTTTCGCGTAGAGGGTATCGTCGGTGCCGATCCCGACGTTGACGCCCGGATGGATCCGGGTACCGCGCTGACGGGTAATGATGGACCCGGCGGTGACGAGTTCTCCGCCGAAACTCTTCACGCCAAGCCGCTGACCCTGAGAATCGCGACCGTTCTTGGCGCCTGAACCGCCTTTCTTACGTGCCATATCGTTTCCTCCACTCCTGCATTTCTATTGAAACGTGATCGGGGAACTCCCCCGACACGTCGGTGACGCCCCGGATCAGATAATCCGTCGCGCCCCGGAGCCACTCGCCCAGGTTTTCCGGATATTCCTTCACCTCGAGATCGAGGCTGCCGCGCCCGTCGCTCGATCCGGAGGACGCGATGCGCGTCTCCATGGCGACCAGGCGAGCCGTCGTCCTCACCAGGACGGAAACGGCCGCGCAGGGAACATCCGCCCCGACAGGACCGGCGAGACTGTGCCCCTCGGCGCTCACGCGCCTCAGGCATCCGCCTCCATCCAGCCATATCCGGACGGTAACCACGTCAGGCCCCGATGATGTCCTGAACCCGGATCATGGAAAACTGTTCGCGGTGACCCTGTTTTCGGCGATAATCCTTTTTCGGCTTGTACTTGAAGACGATGATCTTCCTGTCCTTGCCATGGGATTCGACGACGGCCTTCACCGTGATACCCTTCACGTAGGGGGCGCCTACCTTGATGCTTCCCTCGTCCGAGACGAGCAGGACGGAATCGATATCGAAAGCCGCGCCCGCATCGCCCTCGATCTTGTCGACCTTGAGCACGGAGCCCTTTTCGGCCTTGTACTGCTTGCCCTTGAATTCTATCAATGCGTACATACTATTCCCTCGACTCAAAAATATTCCCTAGTGTATACCACGCGGACGGGGTTGACGTCAAGCGTCCGCGTGTCGGTGCACCATCCCCCCGGCTCGAACCCGAACGGGGGATTTCGCGCAGGCGTTACATCTTTTCCAGGAAAGGCACGTTGATCAACTCGAGGCCGTTCTTGAGCGACTGCATCACCGCCTGGGTGAGCTCGAGCCTCGTCGCGTTGAGGTCGGCATCCAAGTTGTTGATGATCGGGTTGTCGTGGTAGTACCGGCTGAAAAGTTTCGCGAGATCGTAGAGAAAGGCGGCAATGACGGCCGGATTCATCTCCCTGTAGGCCTCGGCTATTTTGTCGGGGAAGGAGGCGACCATCTTCACCAGTTCCCATTCCTCGGGTCCCGTGAGGAGTTCCGGACGAAATCGGCCGCGCTTGCCCGGCTCCAGCTCGTCCCACTTCCTGAGGATGGAGACGATTCGCGCCCCCATGTACTGGAGGTAGGGGCCGGTGTCGCCGGTGAAGGAGAGGGATTCCTTCGGATTGAAGAGCATGTCCTTGGTCGGCGTCGCCTGGAGAAGGTAGTAATGAAGGGCGCCCAGGGCTATCTTCTCCGCCGTCTCGTCGATGTCGCCGACATCGAGCTCCCTCCCCTTGGAGAGGATCTCCTCCTTGGCCAGATCGCGGAGCCCGTCCAGGAGGTCGTCGGCGTCGACGACCGTGCCCTCGCGGCTTTTCATCTTCCCCTCGGGCAGGTTCACCATGCCGTAGGAGAGGTGGTAGAGGTTCTTCGCCCACTCGTAGCCGAGCTTCGAGAGGATGTGGAAAAGCACCTTGAAGTGGTACTGCTGCTCGGAGGCGACCACGTAGACCATGCGGTTGAAGGCCCAATCGTTGTGGCGGTAGATGGCCGTCCCGATATCCTGGGTGACGTAGAGGCTGGTCCCGTCCTTGCGGAGGAGGACCTTCTTGTCCAGCCCGATTTCGGCGAGGTCGACCCAGACCGATCCATCCTCCTCGCGATAGAAGGCGCCGCTCTCGAGGCCCTTCATCACCTCTTCCCTGCCCTTGAGATAGGTGTCGCTCTCGAAGTAGGCCTTCTCGAAGGACACCCCCGTTCTTTTGTAGGTCACGTTGATGCCGGCTATGGTCCAGCCGTTCATCTTCTTCCAGAGCTCGATCGTTTCCGGGTCGCCGGACTCCCACTTCCTCATGAGCTCCTGGGCTTCCGCCTCGGCCCCCGGGTTCTTCTGGGCGTACTCGTGGAATTTCACGTAGAAATTCCCGACGAAGCGGTCGCCCTTGATCCCCTCGGACTCCGGGGTCGTGCCGTTCGCGAATTTCATGTAGGCGAGCATCGACTTGCAGATGTGGATGCCGCGATTGTTGATGATGTTGACCTTGCGGACCTCGGCCCCGGCGGCCGCGAGGACGCGGGAGATGCTGACCCCGAGGGCGTCGTTCCTGAGGTGGCCGAGGTGGAGGGGCTTGTTGGTGTTGGGACCCGAGAACTCGACCATGATCTTCTGGCCCGCGAGGGCGGTTCCGCGGCCCCAGGAATTCCCCGCGGCCTTGACGGAACGAAGGGTCGTCTCAACGACCGAGAGCTTCTCGATCCTGACGTTGAGGTAGGGCCCCGCGGCGACGGCCGACCCGAGGCCCGTGGCGAGGGCCTTCTCCCCGAGGATTTCCCCGACCCTCGCCGCGATGGCGGGGGGGGCGGAACGGAAGGCCTTGGCGAAGGGAAACATCGGAAAGGCGTAATCGCCGAGTTCGGGCTTGGGCGGTATCTCGAAGACGATAGACGCCGCGTCGATGTCGGGGGCGTCGAGACCCTTTTCCGTTTTCAGGATGTTCAGCGCGGACGCGATCGCCGTCCTCCAGGAATCGCTCGAGGTTGTCATAGGTTAAAGGGCTCCTTATCGGCGGTTTTGACGGGCGTGCCATCGGCGCATTTCCGGCCCGTCATGCAATTGCTAGAACCACCCTGCCATGGCCGCCATCCGGGTGAACGGGATTTCGGCCGGCGGCCTTCCGTCGGCAAGCCCCGCGAGGACGGCCTCCCGCCTGAAGGACCCGAGATCGCCGGAGCAGCAGGTGCAGTCCCCGACGTCAGTTATAGACGTAACGCCGGCCTTCGACAAGAGGTTGTGATTGGCGGCCTTGAGCGAAAGGAAGGCCTTTCCGTCGCGGCGAACCACGCTCCCTTTTCCGAAGGACGAGAATTCCCCCGCCCTCTCCTCGTCCACCTCGTAGCAGCAGGGGCCTATGCAGGGGCCGAGCACGACGGAAAGGTCGCCGGGCCCGGTTCCGTACCGGAGCCCCAGCTCCCTGAGGGCTTCGATGACGATCCCGGTGCCCCTCCAACCCGAGTGCAGCATGCCGAAGGCCCCCGAATGGGCATCGAAGAGGTAGATCGGCAGGCAGTCCGCGACCGTCACCGTCGGAATGGCGTTCCGGTTGAGGGTGAGAAGGCCGTCGCCGCTTTGCCCCTCGACCTCGGCGGGTTCCGAGAAAAAGGCGATCCGTTTCCCGTGAACCAGGGTCATCGCCGCCGTCCGGCCGGGGTCTATGCCCATGGAGGAAAATACCCTTCTCCGGTTCGCGACGTCCTTCGCGATGCCCATCGAACCGGCCTTTTTCAGGGTGAGGCGGCACCGCGGGCGTTCGGCCCCCCGTTCCGCGGGAAAGGAGAAATCGAGGTAGTGATCGGCCGGAGGGACGGGGGGCGTTTTCTCTCTCGTCATGTGCCGAAAACCTTACCATCGAGGACGGTAAGCTCGTCAAGCAGCAGGGCGGCGCGACTGCACTGGGTTCGCGCGAATTCGAGGCTTTTCAGGTAGGCCTTGTTGTTCTTTCCGTCGAGGAAGACGAGGTCCGAGACGCTGTCGTACCGCCCGCCGACTTCTCCGTGGAGGACCCCGGCGATGATGTTCTCGAGGATCTTCAGGGCCTCAAGGCTCCTGCGGATGATGCCGTCCGCCTCGGCCTCGGCCGCCCTGATCGCCTCCTGCATCCTGCGTTTCCGGGATTGGGGAGAGGCGGCGTCCTTGAGCGCCTCGACGTAGGGCGTCCCGAACTCCCCCGAAGGCGCCAGCTTCCGGTCGTAGGCCCTGATCGCGTCGGGAAGCTTCAGAATCTCGTTGTAGGAATCGGTGAATTCGACCAGGTTTTCCTTCTTGTAGAATTCGCCCTCGATGAGGAGGATCTTGAGGGCACGGTTGATGTCGTCGAGGAACACGGACGAGCAGAAGGTCGCCAGGAAGGCCAACGTCCTCGCCTGCCTAAGCGGGATGGCGTCCTCGCCCTCCCTGCCGATGTTGGGAAAGGAATCGAGGCCGGGTTTCCCGGTGAACTCCGAGATCTCGGCGACCAGCTTGGTCCGCTTCCTTTCCTGGAGATACCGGCCGAGAGCCGAATCTATCCGCTGCCTCCAGAAGGACTTGTAGATGGAAAACCAGTCTTCCCCGCCGGGAATCTCCGCCGGGCGATAGAAGAGGTCGCGGGAGGCGAACCGCAGCATGTCTGTCAGGGCAACCCTTTCGTTGAAACGCCTGATGCCGGCGAGGGCTTCCTCGGCCCGCTCGAGCTCGCCCTTGAGGGTTTCGCTCATGTCGAACTTGGCGTCGTCGAGCCTTTCCTGGAGCGAATAGACGATGAGGGATTCGACGATGGAAACGGACGGAGGCTCCTTGAATGCCGAGAGGATGTCGGCGAGCTCGAAGAGCTTGTCCTTGATCAGGTACATGTAGCAGACCTTCGGGCCGCCGACGGAAAGCGGGGAGAAGGAAGCCTGGATATCCTCGAAGGGCACGGCCGCCAGGGCCTTCAGGCAATTGAGGGAACGGGCGTCGCGGTACATGGCCGCCCGCGGCCCATCGCCGATATCGCCCATGATGATCGAGAAGGCGCCGTTGATGGCCTCCCTGGTTTCGTGTTCCGAGGCCTTCGGGTTCGCCCTGGCGTACGCGAAGGGGTCCGTTTCAGCGAGGAGGCGGCGATGGGTCTCCTCCAGATCGATCGAGGCGAGAAAGGCGTAGAAATCGGAGCGCTGCCGCTCGATGGAAGCCTGGAGGTAGTAGTAGAAGAAGCGGGAGCTTTTCTTGAGGGCTTCGATCTCGTCCTCGAAGGCCGCGAGGAAAACCCCGTGTTTCGGATCCATCAGGCCCGGGCTTCGCCTCTCTATCTCAGCCGCAACCCTGGCGATGAGGGAATCGGTGAACACCTCGATCGGCGAACGGCCCGAAAAAAAGGCCTTCAGCGCGAGGACGAATTTCGCGAAAACCCCAAGCCGGTTGTACCGTTCCTCGATGGGCGAGGCTTCCTCGCCTGCCGGTTCGGTCCTCACGTACAGCGGCACATCCGAAATCGCCGAGCTGTTCCTGATTTTTCGGAGAAGGTCGTGACGCTCTTCGGCGGTGAGTTCAACGACGAGCCGATCGAATACGGAGGTCGGTTCCATAAGTACCTGTATAGTAAGCCGAAAGATTCGGGAATTCAACACGATTTTATTAATTCTCGCCGGACCGAGCCGTCTCCCGGCCGCCGAGGGATGCCGGTTCCGGGCGAAACGGTACCGTCGTTCGGGCCTTCCGAAATGCCCACGGGGAATTTCGCTTTCCGGGAATTTACACCGATATTGTAGGGGTGAGGAACAACCGCCTTTCATTAGAACGCCCCGTCCGTCTCGGGATGAGGGCAGGGCTCATCGTCCTGAGCTTCGCCGGCACGCTTCTCCTCGGCCTCGGACCGGCGTCACCGGCATCGGCCGAGGCGCACTCGCGCGACGACGGCAACCTCTCCGCCTTCTCGAAGGCTTCGACGGAATGGGGCAACGGGGTCGAGGCCATCATCGAGGAAGCCTACCGGAAATGCTTCAGGACCTATATCGTCGACGGCAGGGTCATGACCCTGCACATGCCCTTCGGCCAGAACGACGAGAGGTCCGAACTCGTCGAGGGCAAATTGCCGATCTTCGGAGGGGGGAAGGCTGATCCCGTCGCCCTCTGGGATGGGGTTGATGCCATCCTCGCCTCCGAAGACTTCGCCGCCTATATCGCAGCCCTCTCCGACGGCCGCGAAAAGATCATCGTCTTCGACATCGAATCCAGGACCTGGTCGACTCTCGCCGATCAATTCTACATCGACCGGATGACCGCGGGCGACTACCCGGGACTACCGGCGAAGCCCTTCGTCCTCAACCTCGGACGGGGCATCACCCCCGCCGATGTCTACAACTACCTCTACTGCGTCGGCCGGGTCGGCATGGACTGTTCCGGTTTCGTGTGGTTCGCGCTGAAATCGGTCGCCGACGCGGGGGGAATCAACCTCGACAGAACTCTCCTCCGCGCCTCGGGCGCCCCCCGGTCCGCGAAGGCCCCGCTCTTCATCGGGACCAGGTTCTTCGATCCCCGAAACGGCTACCTGACCCAGGTCCGCGACGAGATCGCGAACCTGAGGCCGGGCGACGTCATCCTGTTCAGGGACGGGGACGGCAATCCCGTCCACTCGGGCATCATCCAGTCGATCGACCGGGTCGCCGGCTCCATCCGCTATCTCCAGTCGACCGACGAGGCCCCCCAGGAGGAACGGGGAGTGCACGAATCCTTCATCGCCTTCGATCCCGCCAATCCCTCCGTGAGCCTCAGGGATCCCTCGGTCGTATGGAAACAGAAACGGGACGCGGCCTTCTTCGGGGAACTCGATTCGCCCTACAAGGACGACGGGGACCGCTACCGGACGGGAAAATGGGGAGGCGCGGTCGTGAGGCTCGGGGCCATCCAGAAGGTGATCGCGACGCTGACGGCCAAGGCCGCCCGGACCACCCCCGCTCGGAGCGAGTAGACCGAGCCATCGGGCCGCCCGCGGGCTAGGCCTCGCGGTGGGGATCGGCCCTCAGGCATCGCTCGAGGTAGGCCCGGGACGGGCCGTCGTCGGGTCGGTCGGCGAGGACGCGGCGGAACAGGGCCTCGGCCTTCTCCCAGTTTTTCTCCTCGAACCGTTCGAGGGCTTCATGAAAGATCCCGATGGCCGCGAGGGTTTCCGGATCGCCGTCCGGCTTCCCGGAAACGAGCTCGAAAAGCCGCATGGCGGTGACCGATCGGGATGATCGGGCCCGGTCGAGCTTCCTCACGAGGAACTCCTCCCCGACCGCCATCCGGACCGGTTCGGTCACCAGGATCGAGGTTCCGTAGCTTTGGTTGAGGCCGGCAAGCCGGGAGGCGAAGTCCATCGCTTCCCCGACGGCGGAATAGCCTCCGGTGATTCCCATGTCGCCGAAAACGCAGGAACCCGAATCGATCCCCATCCGAATACCGATCGAGTCCGCCTGAAACCCGCTGCCGCTCTTCGATCCCTTCCCCGGCGTTCCGGCTACCAGAATCCCGAGGGCGGCGCGACAGGCGAGGCCTTCGCGGCCGGGGCATTCGAGAGGTGCCCCGAAACAGGCGACGAGACCGTCCCCTCCGTCCACGAGGATCGTCCCGCCCGAGCCGAGGATGACGCCCAGCGCGGCCGAACGCCGTTCGTTCAGGGCCCGCGCCACGGCTCCCGGATCGAGGGACTCGAAGCCCTCCCCCGGACCGGTGAATCTCAGGGCCAGGATCGAGACCTCCCGTTTCTCTCCCGTCGAGGGCACCGTCGACACGACGATGCGCTTCAACTGCTCCCGGGAAACTCTGGCCCCGAAGCGTTTCCTCGCCGAACGCCGATTCGAACGGACGGGCGATGTCGCGACCGCGAGGGAAGCGAGGGATGAGGCCAGGACGCTCCCGGCAGGAACGGCGGGATTCACGTAGAGTCCTGAGCGGACGAAAAGGATCGCGCATCCGCCCGCGGCGGCAAGGGCGAGGCCTGCCCCGATCGCACCGGCGGGAATCGGGCGAAGGGAAAAAGCGAGGAAGGCGGCCAGGAGGGAAAGGACGAGGGCGAGGACGATCCCGTATTCAGCCGGGGCCTCGCGGGGGACTCGTCCCGAGAGGATCGAGTTGACGAGGGCCGCCGAGGCGACGGCGGAGGAGGCCGGCTTTCCGAACGGGGTCGACCCGGGCCCGGGGCCGGACGGGGAGACGAAGCAGAACGAGCCGCCGAGCTCCTTCGCGAGGAGGGCGCGCGCGGTTACCAGCTCCTCGAGGGTTTCCCGGGCCGAGGCGAAATCGCCCCGGATCCTGTCCTCGGCCGAGGTCGGGGCGGCGCTTCCGGACTGAACCGCACCGGCCTGGCCGGAAGCGGCGAGGGCCTCGACGGCCCTATCCTCGGCTCCCCGGTCGAGGGCCCGTCCGGCCGCGGCGTAGAACCGTTCCCTGGCGGCCCGCCAATCGGCGAGCCCGGCCTCGTCTCCCCGGGTAAGCCGCGAATCGAGACTCGACGCGTACTCCCACAGGGAAACCGGGGAGGAATTTCCCCTGCCCAGAAAATAGCCCGCCTTCTCCATGGTTCGCAAGGATGAGACCAGACCCGACTCGACCCGCGCGCAATCGACGAGGTCGTTCCAGGGCAGCCGTCTGAATCCCTCAGCGGCATCGGGCCGAGGCCAGTCTATGAGGGCATAGCCCTCCTTCGTCAGGGGAATCTCGAGGTCGAGGATTCCCCGCCCCGGTATCCTCGCCTTCCGTATCGTAACCCGATCGGGGCCGAAATCCACCGCGGGATTGCCGAGGCGATCGATCAGGGCGGCGAAACCAACCTGGGCGAACCGTCGTCCCCGATAGTCGGCGAGCGGGGCCATGCGCCTGCGGACTCCGTCCGCGTCGATGATGGCGGATTCGAGGCCTCCGCCCCGGGCCCCCTCGAAAACGGAGCCTGGCGAGGCGATCCGGCCCCCCGCCAGAGGCAGGGGGAACCGTGCGTTTTGATGCTCGAAGGAAAATCGTCCCAGGCCGGCATCGTCGTCCGCGGTCTCCGGCCCTCGGCCCCGATCGGTCGCGGGGGATACGGGGAGGGCGGCGAAGGTCGTGTCGAGGAACCATGAAGGTCCGTTCGACTCGGTCCCCGAACCCGTCGCCTCGTCGAGCAGCCTCGACTTTCCCTGATCGACGGTCGAGATGAGGTCCGAGACGTATCTGGAGGCGTCCTTCGGCCTGATCGAGCCGAGCCGGATCGCATCGAAAAGGGAGCGGATGTTCTCGTCGATCCGGGAAAACTCGCGGGCGAAGGAGACGGACAGGGAGGAGCCCGGGGAGTCTCCCGAGGCGGACCGAGAACCGTCCCCCGAAAACGGGGTCGCGAACACGGACGAACGGACGTTCATCTCCGTCATCAGCGAGAGCGCCGAGACGACGTCAGCCTCGGTCGGGTTCGAGGCAGGCAGGGACGGATCCGGTTCGATGACCAGGATTTCGGAAGCGGGAACCGCCTGGGCCGAGAGCCCGAGGAAATGGTCGTAGACCCAATCACCGGCGGGACTCAGGGCTCCCGACACCGAAAGGAAGGCGAAGAGGGCGCATGGGGCCAGGGCCAGGATGATGCAATAGATGACTCGTCTTCCCTTCATGAATGGAGAATACACCATTCCCTCCCCCTCTCGCCAAGCGCAGCCCCTAATCCAATATCGGCCTGGGCTCCGCATTTGTGAATCCAGTCTTGACATTTCATTCGCAAGCATGGTTTCTCTATATGTAGACACGTTTTGATTATTGCAGCGATACTAGTGCACCGTATCGCATAACTTGAAACACGGAGGAACCGCGTATGAAGAAGATCAAATGGCTCATCCCGGCACTGACCATCCTGGTACTGATAGCGTGCGCCAAGCCGCCCCAAGCAGAAATCGATGCTGCAAAAGCGGCGGTCGCCAAGGCGGCCCAGAATGCCGACGTCGTCACCTATGCCCCCGATTCCCTCAAAGCGGCTCGGGATGCCCTCGACAAAATGCAGTCGGCTCTCGACGCGAAGCAATATGACAAGACGAAGGCTGCGGCCGTCGAGGCTGTCGCCGCTGCGACGAAGGCCGAGGAAGACGCGAGGGCCAACAAGGAAGCGGTAAAGACCGAAGCCTCGGCTCTCATCGAAGCGGTGAAGAAGGCCCTCGTCGACACCGACAAGACCATCCAGTCGGCGAAAAAAGCCCGCGGCCTCAAGCTGGATTTCAAGGCCCTGGACAAGGACATAGCCGACGGCAAGAAATCGATAGCCGATGCCGCGATGGATTTCGAAAGCGGTTCCTTCCTCACGGCGCGCGACAAGGCGAAGGCCGTCCAGACAAAACTCGCTGATGACGAAAAGCTCGTCTCCGATGCGGTCCAGGCCCTCTCGAAGAAAAAATAACCATTGAAGACGGGCATCGCCATGATGCCCGTTTCCGACATCGTACCGATACGTTCAGCCCCCATCGGGACGAGACCTGTGTTGAACAATTTCAGTTTTTGGGAAACGGCAGGACAAAAAAAAGCCCCCCATATGGGGAGGCTGTTAGCCCCTATGGGAGTCGAACCCATCTTTAAAGATTGAGAATCTTTTGTCCTAACCGATAGACGAAGGGGCCGTTTTCCCCAGGGAGGATTCGAACCCCCAC
>DBTK01000115.1:0-50400 GCA_002307015.1 Spirochaetaceae bacterium UBA1318 | reverse complement strand
GTGCTACCATTACACAACCGGGGAAAGAGCGCGGCGTCTCACCGCGACAGTCAAGAATCTACCGAATTATTCCGAACGTGTCAAGCCCGGCCGTTTTTCCATTTCAAGAAAAACGGTTCACTCCCCTTCATACTCGATGAGGGTCTTTACGGGAATGTCGCCGAGGTCCTTCCGGAAGTTGAGCGAGGAAAGGCCGATGACGCAGAATACGCCGGCGACCTCGGCCCCGCCACGCTTCAAGAGCTCTGAGGTCGCCCGTATCGTTCCACCGGTGGCTATGAGATCGTCCACGATCAGCACGCGCTTCCCCTTCGGAACGTCGGCCTCGTGCACCTCGATCTCGGCCTCGCCGTACTCGAGGGCGTATTTGGCCGAGATGGTCTTGCCCGGCAGCTTCCCCTTCTTCCTGACGAGAATCAGGGGAATTCCGAGCTTCAGCGCAAAGGGAGCGGCGAAAACGAAGCCCCGTGACTCGACGGCGGCTACCGCGTCGATGCGGGTATTCGAGTAGGCCTGGATCATCGCGTCGATGCAAAACCTGAAGGCGTCGGGATTGGCAAGGACGCTGGTGATATCGTAAAAAAGTATTCCCTTTTTCGGGAAATCGGGGATTTTCCGTATCGCACCATCGAGGGAGAAGGAAGAAGTCATGGGGATTCCTTGTATTCGGGATTATTCAACGATCGACGCCGCCCACGACTCGACGGCCATCCTGCTCGCTTTCTGGTCGTGTTCAGGACGCTTGTCATCGCAGGATTTCGCCGAAACGGAAAGAACTCGTTTGGATACCTTAAGCCCCGTGTCGCGAACGATCCTTTTAAGGTACTCGGCGCCGCCGTTCAGGTCGGAAACGAAAAACCCGGCACGACGTCCCGAAAGATCGATACCGCGAAAGATCCTCTCGATTTCGCCGAACCCCACGGGAGAGGCGTTGCCGGCCCCCATGAAATACACCGAAGCGGCCAGGAGATCGGGAATCAATACCTCCGAAGCCTTTTTCAGAACGATTTCGCCGTTCTGTCCCTTGAGCGAATCGCCGATGCTTTTCGCGACGCACTCGAGATCGTGCGAACCGTCTTCATAGAGAATCAACATGGTGCCAACTTTTTTTTCCACGATAAAATACTAGTACAGCATCTCCGGCTTGTCAACAATTAGATGGAAAGATGGGAATTCATCGGGCGGGGGTATCGGGAGTCGCCATCGCCGTCCGGGGTGGTCAGGGGTAGCGGCGGCGAAAGCCCGGGACTCTGGCGCTCGCGGTGACCGAAAGCGGGGACCGGTCGCCCCGTTCGAGGAATTTGAACCCGAGTCCCGCAACCATGGCGCCGTTGTCGGTGCAGAGCACGGGCGAGGGAAAAATGGTGCGCAGCCCCGGGACGGCGGCGAGCCTCGCGCGAAGGAGGGAGTTCGCCGCGACGCCGCCCCCGGCGACGACGGTTTTGATTCCCGTATCCTCGACGGCCCGGAGCAGCCTCTCGACCAGGAGTCCGATGGCGGCCTTCTGGAACGAGGCGGCGATGTTCTCGTTCGTCTTCGGATAGGCGGGATTCCTGAACTGGTCGAGCTGGTTGATCACTGCCGTCTTGAGGCCGGAATAGGAGACATCGTAGCGGTGCGCTCCCTTGTGGAGGGAGGGGTTCGGAAAATCGAAGGCACGGTCGTCGCCTTCCTTCGCCAGCCGGTCGATCGCGACGCCGCCGGGATAGCCGAAGCGGTAGAACTTGGAAACCTTGTCGAAGGCCTCGCCGGCCGCGTCGTCGATCGTCGTGCCCAGCACGGTGAACTCGTCGTAGCCGGTCACCACCGAGATGATGGTATGGCCGCCCGACACGAGGAGCCCGATATAGGGAAAATCGATATCGTTTTCCAGATGAGGCGCGTAGAGGTGGGCCAGGATGTGGTCGATCGCGATAAAGGGCTTGCCGGTCGCCCAGGCGAGGCCCTTGGCGAACGACAGCCCCACGAGGAGGGATCCCATGAGCCCGGGCCGGGAAGTGACCGCGATGCCGCCGAGGCCTTCGGGGCGTACGCCCGCCTCGCGGAGGGATTCCTTGACGACGGGGAGGATCCACTCGGTATGCTTGCGGGAGGCTATCTCGGGAACGACGCCGTAGTAGGCTTCATGGAAGGGAATCTGGGTTGCGATGACGTTGGAAAGGATCTTTCGTCCGTCCTCGACCACGGCGGCGGCGCTTTCGTCGCAGGAGCTTTCAATCCCAAGTACTAGCATCGAGGGTTTCGTCCATCATGATCTCCCGGATCGTCGAAAGGGAAAACCCCTGTTCCACGAGTTGGGGATACATATCGCCGAGGGCTTTGGCGAGGTCCGCGGACCACACATGACCGATCATGACGGCGTGACCCTTCTTTTCGGCTATCCTCATGCCGTCCTTGATGTATCGAATAATCGTATCGCGGTCCTGGATATTGTCCAAAAACACATCACGCTCCATTATCGAAATTTTCTCCGCTTCGGCGACTGCCTTGACCGCGGAATGTGCGGTCGTCAGGGAATCTATGTAGACTAGCTTTTTTTCCTTCAGATAATCAAGCACTGCCGCCATTATGGCCGGGTCCGCGGTCACGAGGGAACCCTCGTGGTTGTTCACGCCGGTCACCCCCGGCATCTGGGCGAGGTTCTCGGCAAGGATGGTCCGGACCTCGTCCGGGTTCATGCCGTGCATGATGGCCCCCGGTCCCGGGTTGAGCCGGCCCTCGGCCTCCATGGGCTGATGGAGCAGGGCCTCGTGTCCCGCCGCGAGAATCTTGGCGAGGCTCGCCTTCGTATGGGAAACCCCTGGCAGAACGGCGAAGGTCAGGGGAAGGTTCAGGGCGAGGAATCGGTTGAGCTGGGGAAGGTTGTTGCCCACGTCGTCGATGATGATGACGAGCTTCTTGGGATGACGGACGGGCCTCTCGGGGGGATTTCCCGCGATCGCCTGGCGTTGAGGCGTCATGACGGTCACGGGCCTCTCCCCCGGCCCTGCCGGCTGCCTGATCGATTGCCGAGGCGGCGTTTCGGGCTCTGCGACCGTCGGGGAGGAAGCCGGCCTGGGGTTTCCCGTGGCGGAAGCCGGCTCGGCGCTTCCCGAGGCTCCAGCCGCGGGAGAGGCCTCGGTTGGTCCAGGAAGGGGTTCCGCGGTCACCGGCGGGGGCGGGGCGTTCGGCTGCGGTTCCGGTCGAACCGGAGGGCCCGCGGCGGGAGTCCCGTCGCGGGGGGGAACGGCGGTGGCCGCGGGAAGCTCCGCGCGGGGAGGCGGGGAGCCGGCCTTCGACGGACTTCCGCAGACGGCGACGAGGACGGCCAGAAGCGAGATGATGATGACGACGAGCACGGCGATGAGTGCCGACGATTGCCTGCCCTTCCGTGAAGGGCGATTCCGTTTTTTTGATCCCGTTCGAGCCATTACCAACGATACGCGCGGTTCGGCTTCTTCGTCAACACGAAAGGCCGAAACGGGCGTGCTCTTCCACGATTACTCTTCGATATAATCTCTCAGGTCGACGGCCGATTCCCTCAGCTTCTTGAGCGCGCGGATCTCGATCTGGCGGACGGTCTCGGGAGACATGCCGAGTTCCTCGCCGATTTTCTTCAAAGTAAACTTCTTGCCGCCATAGAACTCGAATCGGTACATCAGGATCTGCTTCTCCTTTTCAAGGAGGGTTTCGAGAAAGCCGATCGTTTCCTCGTGGATGCAGTTTCTCATCAGCAGCCGGTCGGGACTGTAGGTAAGGTCCTCGAAAAGGTCGAGGAGGGTGCCCGATTCGTCGGTGATTTCGGTATCGAGAGAAACGATGTTGCCCGCGAGCGAAAGGATCCTCTCCACCTCGGAAGGTCTCATGTCCAGATCGCGCGCCAGTTCTTCCGTCGACGGTTCCCGGAACAGGGTCTGGCTCAGGTAGCTGAAGGATTTCTGGATCCTTTTCAGGGTTTCCTCTTTCCGGTGAGGCAGCCTGATGGTCCGCCTCTTGTTGACCAGCGATCTGGTTATCGCCTGCTTGATCCACCACGATGCGTAGGTCGAGAACCTGACGTTTCTCGCGTAATCGTACTTCGATGCCGCGGTAATGAGCCCCATGTTGCCTTCCTGGATAAGGTCGAGCAGCTGGGTATCGGGAGTCAAAAAATCACGGGCGATCTTCACCACCAGGCGCAGGTTTGCTTCGATCATCCGCTGCCTCGCCCTCTCGTCTCCGGCCTGGATCAGGCGGGAAAGGGAGAGCTCCTCTTCGAAGGAAAGAAGGGGCGTCTTCTTGATCTGGTTGAAGTAGTCCTGCAGGAGGTCTTCCACGTCCCTGGCATTCGAATACTCTTTTCGTGGCCGGAGCGTTGACGCTTTCATGATAACTCCTTTACAGAATACATGCAGGTTCTATGCCAACCAACATCATCAGAAAAGGAAGTTTCGTAAGTAATTCAGGTGAAATAGTTTAAATAAAACTCGTTTTTGGTGTTTAAAATTAAAACGGGTAAAACGTATGATTATGTATACATATCACCATTTTACCCGTCTTATTTAAGATACAGACTACTTTTCTATGGTTCGTTCGAATTGAGCCGTCGTCACCGATTGTTTCATATCTGCCGTCGATCCGCTATACACGCGGATAAACGTAAAAACAGCGAACAATGCGATGACAAACAGCATGAGTTTTTTCATACCCTTGCCCCCAACCGCGATATCCTACACCGTTCGACAGAATTAATCAACATAAGCCCCAGCAGAGGAGATTATGCCGCCGCGTAACGAAAAAGGGGTCAATTGAGATACTTGAGAGGATTCACCGGATTGCCGTACCGGAAAATCGAGAAATGGAGATGACTCCCCGTCGAATACCCCGTATTTCCGACCTCCCCGACCTTCTGTCCCTGGGTGAGGGTTTGATTCATCGATACCTCGACCTTGCTGAGGTGGGCGTACCATGTCTGAAATCCGTCGCCGTGGACGAGGATCACGTAATTCCCGTACACGAGGTTGTAGCCGATGTCGGCGACCCGCCCGTCCATCGCCGCCCCAACCCTCGTACCGACGGGAGAGGCGAGGTCGATGCCGTTGTGGAACCGCCTGACCCCGGTGAACGGATCGGGCCTGATCCCGAAGGGGGAGCTGAGCTGACCGTAGGCTGGATAGATGAAAAGCTGTCCGAGGGCGCGTTTGAGATCCGAATCCCTCATCTTGGCGCCTGGAATGAACAGTGATTCCCCGACGCGGAGGGTTTCGGTTTCCAGGTTGTTCGCGTCGAGAACGGCATTCACGGGAACGGCGTAGGATCGAGCGAGGGCGCCGATGGAATCGCCCCGGCGGATCTTATGGACGATTCCGTCCATGTTCGGAATCTTCAGGTTGGTTCCGCCGGTCACCTGCCTCGCGCTCGAGATGGAATTGGCGCTGATGATGGTTCCCGTCGAGAGCTTGAAGCGTTTGGCGATCGAGGCGAGGCTGTCGCCCGACCTGACGGTATAGTTCTTTGTCCGGAACGAGGCCGAAAGGGCGACGACGGAGGGAACGGAGTCGGGATCGAGGGGATCGTTCCCCTCCGGTTCGGCGTAGTCCAGCAGGGCCGAATCCTTCGAGGGATCGGCGGGCAGCGTGAATCCGCCGCGGGGAACCGGGAACGATACGATCGGAACCACGATAAAAAGGACGAGGCCGATCACGGCGGCGAGCCCGACCCCGAGCATGGCTGAAAAAAGGCCAAGCTTCCGGGTCGAGGAAAGAGCCCTGCCGAAGGCCTTCCTGAAAAACCGGAAGGGATCGGGACGGGACGAAGGAAGCGTCGGGAGAACCCATCGCGGCTTCGTCCCCTGGGATTCGAGGATACCCTTCGCAAGGCTTCCCGATCGATCGATGAGGGGAAGGGGCCTTCGCCTCGCCCTGGGGAATGCGGGAGCCCGTCGGCCGGAAACGATCTGGGGTATGGGCCGCAGGAAGGGAAGCCCCCTCGGCGCCGTCCGCCGGCCGGACTTCGGCTTTCCGTCCCGGAGGATGACACGGCCGATCGGAACGACCTGCGACGCGGGGGAATGGCCGATGAGAATCGGCCGCCCCGGGCGACGAAGGAGGATGGAGGGTCTTTTGGGAATTCGCTGTAAACCTAGTATTGTACTCATGGGAATCATCATGACTATCGACAGGAATTGGGTTTACGATTATAGTAAACCGAAGTCATGCATCGGAAAACAGGCTTTTCGACCGGAGTCGTCATCGTCACGGCCGTCGTGCTCGCGGGTGCCCTGAACATAACCACCTTCGACCTCTTCCACGTGGACGGCCGTTCCATGGAGCCGACCCTGGAGCCGGGACAGGTTCTCGTCGTCAATCGCCTCGCCTACGGGTTTCAGTTGCCGCTCACGAACGGCTATCTTTTCAGGTGGGCCAGCCCCTCGCCGGGCGAGATCATCGTGTTCAAGAGCCCCATCGAGGATCGTGTCGTCGTCAAGCGGTGCTCGGGGATCGGGGCCAGGGGCGCCGTCTTCGCCCTCGGCGACAACGGGGCGGATTCATTCGATTCTCGGGACTATGGTTTCGTCCCCGTCGACGACGTGCGGGGAAAGGTAATATTCTAGGACTGCCGGACGAGAGGTCATGAAGATTCCCGAAGGGCGCAGGCGCTTTTTCCTCTTCCAGATTCTAACCCTCGTCGTCCTCGCGGCCGTCGTCCTGCGGTTCGCCGTGCTGATGCTCCGTCCGGCATCGAGGGAGCCAGCCGCGCCCCAGCCGAAAACCCTGGAGCGGGGCCCGATACTCGACCGGAACGGAAAACTCCTCGCGATGCAGACCAGGCTTTCCAACGTGAGCCTCTGGCGGCCGGACATCAAGAGCGTCGACGACACCTGCCTCACCCTCTCTCCCCTCCTCGACATTCCCGCAGCCGAGCTCAAGTCCCGGATCAAGGCCTCGCCGACCGATTTCCTCTACCTGAAGAAACGAATCAGCCAGCAGGACGGCGAGAGGATAGCCCAGCAGGTGAAGGCGGGTCGTCTTCCCGGCGTCAGGCTCGAGCCGGTCGCCGGCCGGGTCTACCCGAACCAGGACCTCGCAAGCCACCTCCTCGGTTTCGTCGGCGACGACAACATCGGCTGGGAGGGCGTCGAGTACGGCTTCCAGCCCTACCTGATCCCCTCCCCGACCGGGAACACCCAGGGGAAGGGCGCGGCCGGAGGCTCGACCGTCGATTTCGGGAACCAGGTCTTCCTTTCGATAGATGTCAACGCCCAGTACTACCTGGAGAAGATAGCCGACCAGGTGAAAGCCGACAACGACGCGGAGGCGGTCACCCTCCTGGCGATGGACGCGAAGACGGGGGAGCTCCTCGCCTACGTCGCGAAACCCGACTTCAACCCCAACAGCTTCTCCTCCTACTCCGACCTCGAACGCTACGACTGGCCCGTTTCCTTCTCCTACGAGCCGGGCTCGGTATTCAAGATATTCTCGCTTGCCTCCATCATGCAGCTCGGCGGGATCAACGAAAACTCGACCTTCGTCTGCAATGGCGCCTACGAGAGGACCCTGCCCTCGGGCGAGAAGATCACGATCAAGTGTCTGGACAAGCACGGGGTGGTGACCCCGGAGAAGATCATCGAGTATTCCTGCAACGCCGGAGCGGGGTACGCCTCCGATACCGTGGATGCGGCCAACTTCTACTCCATGCTCGGCGAGTTCGGGTTCGGGACCAAGACCGGGATCGATCTGCCGGGCGAAACGGCAGGCTACCTCCAGAAGCCGGAGGACTGGTCGGCGAGGACGAAACCGACGATCGCGATGGGACAGGAGATGAGCGCCTCGGCACTGCAGATGGCGACGGCCGCGACCGCGATCGCGAACAAGGGCATGCTGATGAAGCCGATCATCGTGAGGAAGGTCCTCTCCCAGGACGGCACCCCCCTGTTCGTCGACGAGCCCCAGGCCGTCCGCCAGGTGGTTTCCCCCGAGGTCGCCGAGAAGATGCTCGGCTTCATGGAGATGGGCTCGACCGAGAGCGGCACCGGCTGGAGGGCCAAGATCCAGGATGTCCGCATGTCGGTCAAGACGGGGACGGCCCAGATCGCCGATCCCAAGACGGGCCGCTATTCCGATACCGACTACATCGCCTCATGCCTGGCCATACTCCCGACCGACGATCCCCAGCTCATCGTCTACATCATGATCTACAAGCCCAAGGGGCCTTCCTACCTCGGCGGAAGGATTGCGGCGCCGCCGGTGAGGCAGGCCGCCGAGGAGCTCGTGTCCTACCTCGGAATATCCCGGGGCAAGAGCCCGACCATCCCCCATTCGGGAACGATCACCCTGCCCAAGCTCAAGGCCCTCGAGATCGGGGCCGAGATGCCCGACCTGACCGGAGTCCCGAAGCGGCTCCTCGTGCCGCTCCTGATGAGGCGAGACATCTCCGTCACGATCCTCGGGGACGGCCGCGTGACGAAGCAGAATCCCCCCCCCGGCACACCCCTGACCCAGGGCACGGCGATCACGCTGGAACTCAGGTGAGCGTCCTTTCCCGCAACCTCGAACTCCTGGCGGCCCGATACGAACGGCTCGGAAGGGTCATGCAGGAAACCGTCGCCGCTCAGGGTGCCGCCGTCTTTCCCGCCAGATCGGGGGAGCCGAGTCTGGCGATCGAAGGCACCCTCGCCCACTCCCGCTACGATCCCCGCGCCGAGGGGGCGAAACTCGCCGCATCCATGGAAGGAGACCTCGCCGTTTTCCTCGGCTTCGGCCTCGGCTACCAGATCGAGGAATCCATGAGGCTTTTCCCCGAGCGGCGGATCCTCGTCATCGAGGCCGACCCGCGGCTCTTCAGGACGGCCATGGAGGCCCGGGACCTCTCCGCCATCTTCTCGACGGCGACGACGGTCTTCATGATCGGGGCCGAGCCCGACGCCATCCTTTCCTACCTGAACGCCAATCCGGCCGATTCGATCGCCATCCTCCCCCTCAGGGCGGCCACCGAGAGAAACGGCGGCTACTACGCCTCTGTCCTCGACTCGATCACCATCTACCGCTCCAAGCGGGAGATCAACGAAAACACCCTCGCCAGGTTCGGGAGGCTCTGGGTCCGCAACCTGATGCGAAACGTGCGGGAACTGGCCGGCTCCACGGGCATAGACGGATTCGCGGGGGCCTTCTCCGGAATCCCGGCTCTCGTCCTCGCGGCGGGCCCCTCCCTCGACGCCATCCTGCCGAGTCTCCGCGAACTCTCGGAACGCTGCCTCGTCATCTGCGTCGACACGGCGCTCAGGGCCTCGCTCCGGATCGGCGTCGAGCCCGATTTCGTCGTGGTCGTCGACCCCCAGTACTGGAACGTGAGGCACCTCGACGGCCTCTCCTGCCCCCTATCCATCCTCGTCACCGAGCCGGCCGCCCACCCGGCCGTATTCCGCCTCCGGTGCCGGCGGATCGCGATGAGCGGTTCCATCTACCCGCTCGGCTCCTATGTCGAGGCCAGGGTGTTCGGTTCCCGGCTCAAGCTCGGCGCGGGCGGCTCGGTCGCGACCTCGGCCTGGGACCTCGCCCGGATCGCCGGATGCTCGCCGATCTACCTCGCCGGCCTCGACCTCGGCTATCCGGCCGGGGCGACCCACGCGAGGGGGAGCTTTTTCGAGGAAAGGGCCCACGGCTACGCCTCGAGGCTGACGCCCATCGAAACCTCCTCCTTCAGGTCCCTCGGGGAAGCGGGGGGATTCAGCGTTCCCGCCAACCACGGGGGATCGGTCAGGACCGACCGGCGGATGATCGTCTACAAGTGGTGGTTCGAGGCCCAGATGAGGGAAAAGCCCGAAACGGGAAGCCGAAACCTCTCCCTCGGGGTCGCGATCTCGGGAATCCCGCCTGCGCACGTCGGGGAGGTCCTCGAGCGTCCCGTGAGAAGGGGGGACATCGACCTGATCATCGAGGGTCTGGGCGCCGAGTGCAACGCAGGAAGAGCCGGGACCCTCGCCGGACTTGAGAAGGTGCTGGGGGAACTCGACGAATCCCTCGCCTCGATGGAAAAGGCGGCTCTCGAGGGAATCAGGGTGGCAGGCGAGATGGCCGACGGCAACGGTCGAGACGGATCGATCGAAGCGATGGCCCGGGCCCTGGACGAAATCGACGCGGCCCTCACCGAGAACGCGTCGAAGGAGGTAACCTCCTTTCTCATCCCTCCCGCCCGATCCCTCCTCGGCGGCAAGATCCCGGAGAACCTCGCGGAGGCGGTCGAGAACTCGCGGAAGGTCTACGAAGAGGTGGCCGCCGCGGCATCCTTTCACCGGATTTTGCTAAAAAGGGCTAAAGCCGGCCGAAACCCTGCCGAGGATTAATATGTAGGGTTCGAAACCCCCTCATAAACGGTATGCGCAAAAGACGTCCAGGCATACCGTTTTTTCTTTTTAAACCCGCCCCCAATCTGAACGACATCCCGATACCTGCAGGGTGTCGAAATGGCTCATCCACACCCTGCCAAGCCTCGTGACCCCGATGGGCTCTCAATACTGGGAATAGTCCGAAAGGAAATCCCCGAAGCGGCCGATGGCCTCCCTCAGGGTATCGGTATCCGGAAGGAACACGATCCTGATATGGTCGGGATCGGGCCAGTTGAAACCCGTCCCCTGGACGACCAGGATCTTCTTCTCGATGAGAAGGTCGAGAATCATCTTCTCGTCGTCGTTGATGCGGTACTTCTTCACGTCGATCCGGGGAAAGGCGTAGAGGGCGCCCTTCGGCTTGACGCATGAAACCCCGGGTATCCTGGCGAGCATCTCGCAGCAGACATCGCGCTGCTCCCTGAGCCTTCCGCCGGGCAGGAGGAGGTTGTTGATGCTCTGGAATCCCCCGAGAGCCGTCTGGATCGTGAACTGGGCCGGAACGTTCGCGCAGATGCGCATGTTGCAGAGCATCTCGAGGCCCTCGCGGTAGCCCGAGGCGCAGGCCTTGTTCCCGGACAGCACCATCCAGCCGGCACGGAAGCCTGCGGCCCGGTAGGCCTTCGATATGCCGTTGAAGGTGACGGTGAGAAGATCGGGGGCGAGGGCGGCGATCGAGGTATGGGTGATACCGTCGTACAGGATCTTGTCGTAGATCTCGTCGGAAAAGATGATGAGGTCGTGCTCCCGGGCTATCTGGGCGACCTCCTTCAGGACCTCGGGGGGATAGACGGCGCCGGTCGGATTGTTCGGATTGATGAGCACGATGCCCTTGGTCCGATCCGTCACCTTCGCCCTGATATCCTCCAGGTCGGGATACCAGTCGGCGCCCTCGTCGCAGCGGTAGTGAACGGCGTTGCCGCCTGAGAGGGTCACGGCGCCGGTCCACAGGGGATAGTCGGGAGCGGGAACCAGGATCTCGTCGCCCGAATCGAGGAGCCCGTTCATCGACATCTGGATGAGTTCGCTCACCCCGTTGCCGAGGTAGACGTCGTCGATCCCGACGTCCGGTATCCCCTTCTGCTGGCAGTACTGCATGATCGCCTTCCGCGCCGAAAAGAGGCCCTGAGAGTCGGAATAGCCCTGGGCGTTGTGCAGGTTCAGGATCATGTCGTGGATGACCTCGTCGGGGGCGTTGAAGCCGAAAACGGCCGGATTGCCGATATTCAGCTTCAGGATGTGGTAGCCCTCCTCCTCGAGGCGCTTCGCTTCCTTCAGCGCGGGTCCGCGGATATCGTAACAGACGTTATCGAGCTTGTGGGATTTTTCGAACGTGCGATCCATGATACCCTCCGAACCTGCAGGATTGCGAGAAGTTTTAAGAACCTTGAAAAACCTCGGTTCTTCGGTGCCCTAGGAATAGAGCCACTCGACGGCGTCGTCGAAAAGACGGCCGAGGATGACGATATGGACCTCGGCCTTCGCATTTTCGATCGCCTTCGCCAGCCGGTCGCGGGTAAATTTCTTCCTGAGCTCGGCCCGCCCGCCATCGACGACGGAGTCGACCGTGCCGGCCTTGCCCGTGACCGTCGCGAGGAAATAGAGGGAGAGGAGCTTCACGCCGGGATCCTTCGCCCCGCCCGCGAGGGTCCTGAACCGTCCGTCGGCGTCGGGGAGCTTCCGCTCAAGCAGGAGGGCGAAGGCGTAGTTCCATTCGATCCACTCGGGGCTTTCCGTTTTCCTCGAACGGAGGTACCGGCCGAAATAGGCCTCCATGTCCGCGCCGTCGTTCCTGAGAACGTGGGGAACGCCGAAAAGCAGGGCGTTCTTCTCGAGCAAGGCCGGCTTTTTGCTCCCGACATGGGCTTCGAGCTTCTCGATGCCCGAAACGTTCGAGGAAACCATGTAGGTATTGACGAGCAGCTTAATGTACTGGCCACGGATGCGTCCCTTCGTATACACTCTGTCCTCGAGGAACATGATGAGGGCAGGCCAGTCCTCCTTCTCCAGGAGGGTGAACAGCCTCCAGTTGCCCGCGAAGAAGACGTTCATCGCGCCGATGATGACGACGAAAACGATTGCGAGGGGCCAGTTCCGTTCCCAGAATGCCTGGGAGTATTCCCAGCCGAGGAGGGCGAGGGGCATGAAAAAGATGAACAGAAAAGACAGAACTATGATAATATTGAAGACAATAAAAATTGTTTTAAACTTCATCGGATAAACTCCTATAATATAAAGGGAGCATACTGCTTTGGGAATACGCGGTCAACAGGGGACGTTTTGATGAACAAACAGTCGGTACGCGACATGCATGCAGGATCTTACTTTAATCAGCCCGTATATCTCGACGAGTCCTACATCCTCCTCACCCTCGAGACCCCCGTAACCCAGGATCTCCTCGACGCCTTCGCCGACTGGGATTTCAAGGAGGTTCTTTCCGATGGCATCATGGGATCCACCCCGTTCGACCCGGCTCCCGTCGCCGCCACCGAGGGCGAAACGCCCGCCGTTCCCGAAACCAAGGACGAGGCGGCGCCCGAAACCCAGGAGCACCGCCAGGAAATCGCCAAAGGATCCTACAACGACTTCTACCATTTCACCGACGACACCTTCACCAGGTACGTGAACAAGACCGAACTCAACGTCCAGAACATCTCCTACAAGGTGAAGGAGCTGAGCGAGTCCATTCTCCAGAATCGAAGGGCCTACCTGAAGCTGATCGATTCAGGCAAGGACGATAAAAACACCATAGTCGCCCACGCGGTCAAGTCGACGATCATCTCTCTGGTGCTCGGAACCTTTTTCAAATTTCCCGCCCACAAGATGATCGAGCTCGGGACGGCCGCCATGCTCCACGAGATAGGCATGGTCCGTCTGCCTCCCCAGGTCTACCAGAGCCAGAAACCCCTCACCGACCAGGAAAGGAAGGCAATCCTCGCCCACCCCGTCATCGGGTTCAACATCCTGAGGAACGCCCAGTTTCCGCTGAGCGTCTGCCTCGCAGCCTTCGAGCACCATGAAAGGATGGACGGGTCCGGCTATCCTCGGGGGCTCTCGGGGGACAAGATATCGGCCTACGCCAAGATAATTTCCGCGGCCTGCTCCTACGAGGCGCTTACCGCGATCAGGCCCTACAAGGAAGCGAAAGAGAGCTATGCCGGCATCATCGACCTGCTGAAGAACGTCGGCAAGCAGTACGACGAGGGGGTCATCAAGGGCCTTGTCTATTCCCTTTCCCTCTACCCAGTCGGGTCTTACGTCCTCCTCTCGGACGGACGGAAGGCCCAGGTGATCGACGTGAATCCGGTGAACCCGCGCTGTCCCGTTGTGGCGGCCCTCGGGCCTGGAGGAGTCCTCGACACCAACGAAATCGCGACGAGCCAGACCGGCATCCATATCGCCAGGCCCCTTTTAAAAACGGAAACCGGGGTGGCCTGAGAGGGACCTTCTTGCCATATCCGGCCAACCGGCCTACAATAACTCAAAACGAAAGAAGGACTATCCATGAAAGAAGTAACCCTCAGTTTTCCATCGGGCGGTTCCGCCTCGGTACCCTACGGTTCCCGCGTGATCGAAGTCGTCGATAAGCTGAAGCCGTTCGCCCATCCCCTCGCGGCCGTCCTTCTGAACAATGAAATCTGCTCGGTCTATTCGCGCATCGAGATGAACGCCCGGCTCGAGCCGGTGACCATAGAATCCCCCGGCGGCGCCCTGGTCTACCGCAGGTCGCTCTGCTACCTGCTCGCGATCGCCGTCCGCGAGGCCTTCCCCGAACGGCGGCTGGTCGTCGGCCATTCCCTCGGAAGCGGCTACTACTACACCTTCGACGACGACGCCTTCGTGGGCACACGGGAGATCACCACACTCTCCAATGGCATGAACTCCCTCGTGAAGCAGGACCTGCCCATCCTCTGCCGGTACATGGCCTACGCGGAGGCCCTGGAGCAGTTCACGAAGAACCATCAGCCCGATACCGCCCTCCTCCTCCGCTACCGGAACGACGCCAAGGTCCCGGTCAACGAGTGCCGCGGTTTCGTCGATCTCTCCATCGGACCGCTCGTTCCGCGAACCGGCATCCTCACCAGGTTCGAGCTGAAGCCCTATCGGGACGGCTTCCTGCTGCGGTTTCCGGCCATCGGCGAGCCTGAGACCATCCCGGCCTTCACCGACGAGCCCCTCCTCTTTTCCGTCTATTCGGAATACAAGCGATGGGGGAAGGTCCTCCGAGCCTCCTCCGTCGGCCAGCTCAACGAGGCGACGGCGGGCAAGAAGGCGAAGGATTTCATCCAGATCGCCGAAGCCCTCCAGGCGAAGAAGGTGAGCGAGATAGCCGACAGGGTGGCCCAGGCCCGCGATACGGTGAAGGTCATCCTGATCGCAGGCCCCTCCAGTTCGGGCAAGACGACTTTCTCTAAGAAGCTCGCCCTTCAATTGAAGGTTTTCGGCCGCGAGCCGATCAATATCAGCCTGGACGACTACTTCGTCGACCGCGAGCATACCCCCCGCGACGAAACCGGCGCCTACGACTTCGAGGCCCTCGAGGCCCTGGACGTCGAGCTCCTGAACGCGAACCTCCTCGCCCTCTTCGCGGGAGAGGAGATCGAGCTTCCCTCCTTCGACTTCAAGACCGCCACTCGCAAGCCGAGCGGCAAGAGGATCTCCATGGGGGAACGGTCGGTCCTCGTCATCGAGGGCATCCATGGGCTGAACGACGCCCTGACCCCGAAGGTGGACCGCGAGCTCAAGTTCAAGATCTACGTTTCCGCCCTCACCCAGCTGAACCTGGACGACCACAACCGCATCCCGACGACGGACAACAGGCTCCTGCGCCGCATGGTCCGGGACTACCAGTTCAGGGGTCACGGCGCGAAGGATACCCTGGCCATGTGGCCGAGCGTCCAGCGGGGGGAGAGGATGCACATCTTCCCGTTCCAGAACTCGGCGGACGTGGCGTTCAATTCGGCCCTCGACTACGAGCTTTCCATCCTCAAGATCTACGCCGAGCCCCTGCTCAAGACGGTCAAGCCCTTCGACCCCGAGTACGCCGAGGCATCGAGACTCCTCTCCTTCCTGGAGAACTTCGCCCCGATCCCGTCATCCTACGTGCCCAACCAGTCGATCGTGCGGGAGTTCATCGGCGACAGCGATTTCAAGTACTAGGAGGCTGACATGTACGTACGGACCGTCGATCTTCGGAACGATTTCGAGGCTCAACGTTTCGGGAACATCCTGGAACAGGAAGGGATTCCCCACCATATCAAATCAAATCACGATACCGCCCTGGACGGGATATTCCAGATGGAACTCGGATGGGGATACGTCATGGCACCCGAGGAGTCCAAGGAACGGATCGTGGAGCTGTACGCCGAATATCGGCGCAGCGAAAGGAGCGATTCGATGAAACTCATTTTTCTGGGCCCGCCCGGCGCGGGAAAGGGTACGCTCGCGAGCGTGGCGAAGGAACGGTACGGGGTTCCGCACATCTCCACCGGGGATATCTTCCGCACGGCGATCAAGAACGAGACCGAGCTCGGCAAAAAGGTGAAGGGAATCCTCGCCTCCGGCGCCCTCGTCCCCGATGAGCTCACGATCGCCCTCGTTCGGGACCGGCTCTCCCAGGCCGACGCGAAGGCGGGCTTCATCCTGGACGGATTTCCGCGCACCATTCCCCAGGCCGAGGCCCTCGAGGAGTTCGCCCCGGTCGATACCGCCGTCGATTTCGTCATCTCGAACGAGGCCGTCGTCGAACGCCTTTCCGGCCGGAGGGTCTGCAAGGGCTGCGGAAAGAACTACCACATCAAGTTCATGGCGCCGAAAAAGCCCGGCATCTGCGATGCCTGCGGCGGCGAGCTCTTCACCCGCGACGATGACAAGATCGAGGCCATCACCTTCCGGCTCAAGGTCTACCGCGACCAGACCGAACCCCTGATCGCCTACTACCGGGGAAGGGACAAGCTGCTCGAGGTCGACGCCACCCCGTCGCCTGACGAGATCCAGGCCGACCTGGACGGAAAACTGAACGGCTGAGGAAACGGCTCATCGGGTCATCGTCGTTCCGGCGTGACCCTCGAGGGCCGCGGCGCACGAGTCGATCGAGGTGATGACGACCCGTCCGCCGCCCTTTTCCAGGTAATCGATGGCCGCCTCGATCTTGGGTCCCATCGATCCACCCGGGAACTGGCCCTCGGCAAGGTAGGCCTTCGCCTCGGCGACCGTCAGGCTGTCGAGGGCCCTCTCTCCCGGCTTCCGGTAGTTCACCATCACGCGCTCCACCCCGGTCAGGATGACGAGCTCGTCGGCGCCGATGAGGGTGGCGAGCAGGGCGCTCGCCCTATCCTTGTCGATCACGGCATCGACCCCCGAGAGCTCTCCCCCTTCCCTGCGTACCGGTATCCCCCCGCCTCCCGCGGCGATGACGACGTTCCCGGCCTCCAGAAGCGAGGCAATCACCTTCTTCTCAACGATGTCGAGGGGAAGGGGCGAGGGAACGACGCGCCGGTATCCCCTTCCCGCATCCTCCTTGACGATCCAGCCCCGTTCGCGAAGCTTCGCCACCTCGGCTTCCTGGAAAAAAGGCCCGACGAATTTGCAGGGGTTGGACATGGAGGGGTCGGCCGGATCGACGACGATCTGGGTGAGGAGGACGGCGACCCCCTTGACGATGCCCCTGCGGGAAAGCGCGTTCATGAGCTCGAGGGAAAGTATGGAGCCGATATCCCCCTGGGTCGCGGCGACGATCGAGTTGAGCGGGAGGGGCGGAACGAAGGCGGCGGCCCGTTCGGACCGTATCAGGTAGGCGCCTGCCTGGGGCCCGTTCCCGTGGGTGATGACGAGACGGTTGCCCGCAGCCACAAGATCCGCGATCGCCTCCATGCTGTTTCGGGCGTTTTCATGCTCTTCCCCGACAGTCCCGCGCTGGCCTTCACCGATGAGGGCATTGCCGCCCAATGCCAGCAGAATGGTCTTCATATCCTTCCGCCTGTCCTGGCCCTCATGGGACGGCCACTTACGGGGCCGCCCCATGAGGGCTCCAATAAAATACCCCGCGCATCGCGCGGGGCAGGTTAAGCTACCATGAAAGGGAACGAAAAGGCAACACGGGGACAGCTTGCGAGTGTATGAAGCCTACGCTATCCGGTCAGGCGTGAAGGCCGGGACAGGCCAGAACCTCGTTGACCGCCGCCACGAGGGTACTGTCAGCTGAAATGCCGCGCGCCGTCCTGTCCTGGTCCGTGATCCGCGAAGGAATTCCCTTCGCGGCATCGACAATCCACGAGACGGCGGCGTCTCGCCCTATCTTTCCCGTGTCGATCACCAGGTCGAAGGGGGACGAGGAATCCCAGCGAACCCCGTAGAAGGACTCCACGAAGCCCTTTCTCGCCCGATCGCTTGCCTGGACGCTCAGCTCGGCGGCCTGGGTGTTCGGCTCCTTCTGCTCCCGCAGAATCCTCTCGACCCGGAGACGGAAAGGCGCCTGGATGCGGATGTTCAGCACGTCGACGTAGCCCTGGAGAACGGCGAAGCATCCCCGGCCGAGGATCACGGTGTTCCCGTGGTTGGCCAGAGCCATGCTCACCTGGTTGAGCATGGAAACCATTTCGGTCATCTGGTTGTCGTAGCGCCCCCAGAATCCGATCGCGGCATCGTACTTCTCCCCGAATTCGATGAAACCGTACTGCTCGAGCAATTTGCCGATGGTCTTCTTGTCGGCAAAATGGTAGCCGAGGGTCTTGGCTACCGTTTCAGCTATGTACCGTCCTTCGCTGCCGGACTCCCGAGAAATCGTGATTACCGACATATCGATACCTCCCCCTCAAGTATAGTCCATGGGAAGGCTGGGAGCGAATCGGTCGACGCCGGCAAGGATCTTGCGGGCTATTTATCGAGTCCGGGCGGCTTGATGTCCTCGAGCTTCATCATCTCTTCGGTGAGCTTCCTGATGTTCTCGCGAAGCTTGAAGGTGCAGTCGGTGAGGGAGGCGTTGCCCCGAACGATGTCCTCGGCGAGGGCACGGCAGGTTGGGGCTCCGCAGGATCCGCAGTCGAGGCCGGGAAGGGACTCGTTGATGGTCTCGAGCTCCTCCATCATGATCATCGCCTTGAGGTAGTCGGAATCCAGCATGAATGCCGGCTTTGAGAACACGTCCGAGGTCCAGGAAAGGTCGACGTTGAACTTCTCCCTGAGGGTATCGGCCGACATCTCACGGGAATCGGCCCTTCCCCTCGCCCTGACCCGGGTTTTCGCGACATAGGGATTCTCGACGGCGAGGGGCCCGCCGATACAGCCGCCAGGACAGGCCATCGCCTCGATGAAGTCGACGTCCTTGAGCTTGCCGTTCTCCACCGCGTCGAGGACGTCGATGACATGATCGACCCCGTCCACGGAGATCCTGGTTCCCGACCCGACGGCGTTTCCCTCACCCTCGACGCAGGCCCAGCCTATGCCCCGCCATCCGGCGCCGGAAAGCTGCTCCTCCCTGTCGATCTTGCCGATCTCGGCGAGAAGGGGAAGGTAGACGTCCTTGATCGCGATGACGCCGTCCACCGAGGAAAGCTCGTGGCCCAGGGGGGAACGGATCGCGGTCACCTTGGCCGCGCAGGGGCTGATGAAGAAGACGCCGACGTTCGCCCCCTCGGGGGCGCGCTTTCTCGCCATTCGCGCGGCGACCTCCATCGGGGAAAGGAGCCGGGCGATGTTGTCGATGAGGCTGGGAAACCGGATCTGGATGAGCCTGACGACGGCCGGGCATGAGGACGAGATCAGGGGCCGGGGCGTGCCAGGACGCTTCAGGAGCTCGGTCGTCGCGACGGAAAGGAGCTCGGCCGCCTGGGCGGCTTCGATCACCTCGCGGAACCCCAGGCGCTTGAGGGCGGTCAGGATGCGGTTGATGCCGATGTTCTCCGGAAACTGGCCGTAGAGGCTCGGAGCGGGAATGGCGACCGGATAGTCGAACCCCGAGATCATCGAAAGCGGATCGGAGACCGCCTGTTTCGCGTGGTGGGGACAGATGCGTACGCAGACTCCGCAATCGATGCACCGGTCGGTGATGATGCCGGCCTTCCCCTTCCGGACCCGGATCGCCTCGGTGGGGCAGAACCGGATGCAGTTGGTGCAACCCTTGCATTTTTCCTCGTCGAGCCTGACGGAATGGAAGTACTCAGGCACGTGAACCTCCGCCGACCTCGATCCGCATCGTGACCGTCGTGCCGACGCCGACGGTCGAATCGACCTTCAGGAAGTCGCTGTTGCGTTTCATGTTGGGCAAACCCATACCCGCGCCGAAACCGAGTTCGCGAACGCTCTCGGGCGCGGTCGAGAAGCCTTCGGTCATCGCGAGGGAAAGGTCCTCGATGCCGGGACCGTGATCGGACATCACGATCTCGATGCGTTCCGGCCCGACTTCGACGTCGGCCGCCCCCCCGCCCGCGTGGATCACCATGTTGATCTCGGCCTCGTACATGGCTATCGCCGTCCGGCGTATGACGTCGGGATTGAGGGCGAGCTTGACGAGAACCTTTTTGATTTCGGTGGAGGCGTGTCCGGCGAGGGAAAAATCGTTCCCCGGTACGTCGTAATGGAACTTCACGATCCGCCCACCTGAGGGTTCATTCGATCTCGCGGATCCCGGACCCGCGGAGTCCGGCCTCGTAGAGTTTGCCGCACGCGATGAACATCGAATTGCGCGTGCTCATGAGGGCTATCCCCTGGTCTTCCGCCATCGCGATCATCTCTTCCGTGGGCGCCTTGCCGCGGACGAAGACGATGGCCCTGATGTCCATGAGGCCGGCCGTCCTGATCACCTGGGGATTGATGAGCCCCGTCATGAGAACGACCCTTTCCTTCACGAAGGCCATGACGTCGCTCATGAGATCGGCACCGCAGGCGGAACAGATATCGATGTCGGGAATTTCATCGCCGGACAGGTAGCGCGCATCGAGGGTTACCGCGATATCACCAAGCTTCATGCTTATCCCCCGGGCCATCATACCACCCCTTCGGACTAAACGCAAGGAAATGTATCGGCGCCCCTTGTCGAGGACGGCGACGCATGGACGGCCGTAGGGGACAAACGCGGGGACGTGATCGTGGGACGCGGAAAAGGCGGACTACATCGCCAGGAGCCGGCCGGACACGGCCCGATAGAGCCTCTCGCAGTCCTTGTAGGTGGTGTGATATCCCGTTCCCCCCGTCTCCTGCCTGACGACGACGGTCGAGTAATCCTTCGAGGCCTCAGCCTCCACCACGTAGCCGGGAAACTCCGACCGATTCGCGAGGGCCCGGTAGGTCGGCCCCTCGCCCTTGCAGAGGAAGACCGCATAGAGGTAGGGAACCTTGCCGTTGGGGCCGTCGTTGATGGCGACCTGGAACTGGGCCGCCTCGAAATCCGTCGGCTTCCGTTTGGGTTCGACCGTCATGCGCATGTCCTCGGGAATTCTCCGTCCCTCCGGGGTCTTGTCGAGCCTGAGGTAGGGTGTCCTCACGAGGCCCGGTGGGACCGGGCTTTCCATGAAGGGCCTGAAGGTCTCGAGCTTCATGCCAAGCGTGGCCGGCCGCCAGACCCTGAATCCCCCCGAGAAGAAATAGGGTACGAGGGAGGCGAGGGAAACGAACCAGAGGTTGCGGGACGACCTCGAACCGGCGGTCATGAAAAAGGCGACGATGAGAACGAGGGCGACGAGGACTCGGACCCCGGTTTTCGCGTAGAGGGGGCGCTTCACGGTCCGTATGGCCCGTTCCGTCTCCACCATCCTCGTGATCTCGCCGTCGTCGACGGGGAGCCACTCCTCCACCCCGAGCTCACGGGGTTTCGTCGAATAGCCCTTCGCGAGCATGAGAGCGGAACCGGCGAGGCAGAGGAGGGCGCCGGGAAGGGCCAGCCACGGGGGGTTGAGGAAAAGCAGGACGGTGCCTGCGCCTTCGAGGACGAGAAAGGCGGCGAGGCGGGTCGGAAAGGCGATTCCCTTGACGAGATAGGACATGGTCATGGCATCCTCCTGGAATCGGTCGCTTGCGGCATTCAGCTCACCGCCGGAACGGCCTCGGCCTGCGGTCGCGCCGCCTCGCAGCCTGGCCCTCCGGCGGCGGAAGCGAGTTCACCCTCCCCCGCCCACCTCCAGTAGAGGGGACAGGCTCCCTGGCAGGCGACGAACCGCGAACAGCCGGCGCAAAGCGCCGGGGCCTTTTCCTTGTGCTTGAAATGCAGGGCCCGCTCGGAAAACCAGATCTCGTCGAAATCCCCCGTAAGGAGGCTCCCCAGGGGTTCGTTCCAGGAGGAGCAGGGCAGGATTTCCCCACGGGGATTGACCGAGACGAGGCCGTCGACGGCGGCGCAGGACTTGTTCCCCATGCCCCGGGCGATCGGGTTGAACAGGCAGTGGGGCGTCGGGCTGTACCAGTAGAAGGTGAGGTTCCGGGCGAAGGCTGCCTTCCTCACCGAGTCGACGACCGGCCCGATTTTCGCATAGGGAACGAACAGCCCGTCCGCCGTCCCGCCCCGGCCCGTCGGAATGAAGAGGTTCATGGAAAACCGCTCGATGCCGATCGAGGCGAGGAAATCGGGCATGGCGGCGGCCTTCCCGAGATTCTCGGCGGTTATGGTCGTGTTGGTCTGGACCGAGAGGCCCGCAGCCCTCAGGGCGGCGATGCCGGCCATCGTCCTCTCCCAGGCGCCCGTGACCTGGGTGAGGGCATCATGGGTTTCGGGGTCGGGGCTCTCGAGGCTCACCTGGGCGGTCCTCAATCCCGAGCGGTAGAGGGACCGGGCGCGTTCGGGGGTCGCCAGGGTGCCGTTCGTGATCAGGTTGACCCTGAGCCCGAGGCGGACGGCGTAGCGGATCATGGCCTCGAGATCCTTCCGCATGAGGGGCTCCCCCCCGGTGAAGGAAAAGAAGGGGACCTTCGCCCTCTCCCTGAAGGCGAGGATGATCCGCTTGGCCTCGGCGAGGGTCATCTCGCCGCCGGACGCCAATGCGGGGCCAGTCTGGGAAGCGGCGGCCTCGGGACGGGAAACCCTCGCGGCGGCTCCTGAGAGGCGTCTCCCGCGGGCATCGGGCGCCGGGATGAAATCGGCCCCGGCGTAGCAGAAGCGGCAGAAGTTGTTGCAGCGGTAGGTGACCGCGATCTCGCCGAGAACGGGAAGCCTCGTGAAGTCGAAATCGTAGGGAACGACGTCCGGCCGCCGGTCGCCACCGTTCGTCTCCTCGTAGACGGCCTTCAGGGTCAGGAAAAAGTCCTCGACGTCGGCCCTTCTTCCGGGACCGACGAGGCCGGGGAAGCTTTCCACCCGGTTGCCGCGCTTCAGGTGCTCGATGAGGGCCGCCCCGGTCGTGTTCGCCTTGTAGACCCGGTTCGGCGGCAGGATGAGGACGGCGTCCTCCTTCCTCCAGAACACGTAGGGGGCGATCGCCCCGAAAAAATCGTCTATCCAGGAAAGGGAGCCGCTCAATGGGCGCTTCCCGAGACGCAGGCCGAATGGCATGCGGAATGACAGGCCGAGTGGCACGCGGAATGGCAGGCCTGGTGGCAGGCCGAATGACAGGCGTTGTGGCAGGCCGAGTAGCATGCCCCGCCGGTTCCTCCCCCCTGGGGGGAAAAGCACCCGGAAAAGCAGGAGGCCGAGGCCATGAAGCGGGCGTAGTCGCCCGAGAACTCGGGCGGCAGGGCGAGGTTCGCCCTGAAGGCGTCGTGGGCGCCCAGGTAGTAGAACGAGGTCCAGTAGAAGCCTTCGTTCCGCCACCGGGCGCGCGAGGCCTCGTCGAGATCGGCAGGAGGCTCGGCGACCCCTTCCTCGGCGGCGAGCTTTTTCCGGTAAAAGGCCTTCGTCGCGTCGAGGTCGCAATCCCAGATCTTTTCCTGGAGGGACCTGATCATGCCCTCGAAAAAGTCCGCCATGAGGCCCGACAGCACCCTCCCCTCAGGATCGAAGGCGGCCAAGAAGGCCTCCTCGAAGGCCGTTCCGGCCTTTTTGCCGCTCAGGGTTTCTATCCTGAGGGGATTCTCCTCGACGAGTCGGACGATGCCCTGGCGCTCGAGGCCGTCGACGAGAAGGGCCACGATACGGGCGAGCGGCAGTTCGAGGAGGAGGGCGACCTCGGCCGGATGGAGATCCTGGGCGATCTTTCCCGGAACGGCGTAGCTTCCGACGACGAGGCGGGGAGGAGCCCAGTTGTCCCCCGCCCATTGGAGGCCCTCCATGCGGACGACGGCGTTCTCGAAGATCCGGCGCTTCCTCAGATAGAGGAAGGCCGCGGCGCCGAGGAGGACGAGGACGAAGACAAAACGGAAGGCCGTCGAGTCGGCGAGGCGAGGTTTCGGCGGAACGGGCGGCTCGGCCGTTCCGGGGGATTCGGACGAGCCGGTCTCCCCCTGAGCGTAGATCGCGGACGAATCGCCCTTCCTCTCCCCGAGGGACGCGTTCAGGGGAAGGGCCGCCTTCGGGAAGTAGAACTTGAGGGCCTGACTCGATCCCTGCCCGACATTTTCCTGATGGAAACGGAGGGTCAGGTAGTACTCGCCGTCCGATCCCTTCGAGCCGTAGCTGTCGATCGAGTTTTCGGCGTTCACGGATTTTTCCGTCATGAAGCCGAGCGAGTCGAGGTAGGCCTGGTCGGCCTTCTCCCCCGCGATTTTAAGCGGAAGAACGATCGAGGTCGTCCGGTGGGCCAGGGGATAGTCCCAGTCGACAGGGGCCCAGTCGAAATAGAAAAGCTCGCCCTTTTCGTCCGAACGGGTGGTCCCGATCAGGCCCCCTGCGGCGAAATCCCCCGCGTAATGCAGAAAGTAGTAGGCCGTGCCCGAAAAGCTCCTGCCTCCCGAGAGCACGACGTCGTACTTCCCCTCCCCGACCCTGGAGATCGAGAGAGGAACCCGCCGGCTCCCCGGCAGGTCGGCGTAACAGGTCGCCTGATCGAAGACCGGATCGTAGGCCTCGCCCTGGAAGTAGAAGCCGTGCATCCCGGAGGCTGTCCACTCGACGCGGTAGTAGACGTCGGCCTTGCCGTCAGGCCTGAGCGTCACCGTCGTTTCGACCGAATCGAGGGTGGTCGCCCACGCCAGGACAGGGAGAAAAACGAGGATGAGGGTGAGGATTCGTCGAACGCTCATTTCAGCTCCTCCCTGATGTCGAGGGTATCGGCCGGGGAGAGTTCCCCCGAGATCGTCGCGAGCCTTTCCCTGACGATCCTGGCATTCTCCTTCAGGGCGAGGACGACCCGAGCGCCGAATCCGGCCTCGGGCTTTTCGGCCTTGTCATTGAAGCGTTTTTCGGTCGATTCCCTGTCCAGTTCGCGGAGATAGGCGGTCACCACCTCGAGGCTGTCCCTGAAGGCGTCGTTCGCGACCGGGTCGTAGAGGCCGGCCGCCCGGCAGCCTTCGATGTACTCCCCCGCGACGAGGGAGAAATACGAAACCGCTTCGGCGACCCCTGCATCGGCAATCCGGAGAAAGGACAGCCTCTTCCTCATCTCGGCGGCCTCGTCGATTTTTTCGCGGTTCCGGTCGCCGCTCGACCGGAGGTCGAGAAGATCTCGAAGCTTCATGGCCCTCCCTGACTCCGGCCGACCGGTTAGTGCCCGGCCAGGCTCAGCTTTACCGACCCCGAAAAGACGGCCGGCCTTTTCTCTCCCTGGGGAAGAACGCAGACGATCTCCCGGTACGGGAGGGGAAAATCGCCGTCCTTCCTCGCCTCGACCTCGATATGGTCCTTGAACGACCTCACCGTCAGGATCACGCAGGCGTAGCCGCCCTTCTGGTAATCGAGGCTCTCGCCGTCGTCCTCGTAGAAGGTGAAGGTCCCCGTTCCCTCCAGGAGATGGGGGAAGACGCGGACCTCGCGGTAATCGTCGGCGTCGGGCTTGCCGGAGCGGGCCTCCTTCGCGAGCGGAATGATGCCGCCCTCCTGGACGAGCATCGGGGCCCGGTCGAGGGGCGCGTCGACGGTGACCGTCTGGCCCGGGGAGAAATAGTCCCCCGTATGGAAATCGACCCATTTCTCCTCGCCGGGGAGGTAGAGGGATCGGGCCCTCTCCCCCTTGTTGAAGACGGGAGCGACGAGGAGCTTCGAGCCGATCATGAAATCGAAGGACTCGAGCCGGCATCGCTCGTCCTCAGGGAACCGGTAGAACATCGGCCTTACGGGGGGCCGGCCGGTCAGCGAGGAATCGAACATGAGGGAGTAGAGGTAGGGAGCGATCCGGTACCGGAACCGGATGATGTTCCTCACGAGGTCCAGGTGCTTCGGGAACATCCAGGGCTCGTTGACAGACTTGTCGATATGCCAGGAATTGATGCAGAAACGCGGGAGCAGGACGCAGCTCTGGAGCCATCGGATGAAAAGCTCGGGGCTCGGCCGGTATCCCCAGAAACCGCCCGCGTCGTGGCCGAAGTTCGGTATGCCCGAAACGCTCAGGCCCAGGCCAAGGGGGATGCCGAACTTGAGGGAATTCCAGGAAACCAGGTTGTCGCCCGTCCAGACCTGGGCGTAGCGCTGCATGCCCGGGCAGGCCGAGCGGCTGACGGCGAAGGGCCGCTTGCCGGGGGCGAACTCGGTCTGGGCCTCCACCGAGGCCTGGACCATCAGCAGGGCCTGGAGGGGACGGGCCTGGGAAATGGCCATGCGCCGCCCGAACCCCTCGCAGCGTGCGTTCTCATCCCCGATCTCGAATTCGTTGCCGTCGTTCCATGAAACCTCGATCCCGGCCGAAAGGATTTTCTCCTTGAGGTTCTTCTTCCACCAGACCCTGGTGAGGGGATTCGTGAAGTCGAGAAACGAGGTTGGCCCGCCCCAGAACGGGGCGACCAGGGGAGAATCCGTCCTCGATTCCCTGATCAGGAGCCCCTGCTTTTTCGCGCTCTCGAACTCGGGATGACTGGCGGAGAGGACGGGCTTCAGGTTCGCGGCGAGCCTCATCCCGGCCTCGCGAAAATCCGCGGCGAGGCGATTCGGGTCGGGTACCCGCTTCCGGTTCCAGGTGAATACGTAGCGTTTCCCGTCATCCCCCGTCGTCACGCCGGAACAGAGGTGAAAGAGGCTGCAGGGAACATCGAATTTCTTGCAGCAATCGATGAATCTGGCGAACTGAGCCTGGGCCTCGGGGGAATCGGCGTAGGCCATGCCCGAGGCGAGGTAGCCGAGGCTGTAGCGGGGCGGGAGGCTCGGCCTGCCGGTAAGCCGGGAGTACTTGACCGCAACCTCGTCGGGCGAGGGACCGAAAATCAGGTAGTAGTCGAGGTCGCCGTCGTCGGCCTGGCAGGAAACGGCGGCGGGATCAGTCTTCCCGATGTCGAATTCGGTGACCGAGAGGTTGTCGTAAAGGACGCCGTAGGCCGTGCCCGAAGCGGGCTCGTAGGCGAGGTAGTAGGGAATGGCCGTGTAGAGGGGATCCCGGGTCCGGGCATCGTAGCCCATCGCGTCCATCGGCTCGAGGACGACCTTCCTCCCCGACTTCTCCAATCGCCCCGAGGTTTCCCCGAAGCCGTAGTAGCAGGAGCCGGGAAGCTTTCTCATCGAGTGCCGTATGCGGCGGGAGTCCCCCGAGGACGAATAGGCACCGGCGGGCAGGTCGGCCGCGAACGAGGCTCCGCCCGAATCCATGAAGGTGATCGAGAAGGGTGCGAGGGTTATGACGATCCGGATGATCCCCGTGTCGACCGAGACGGCATCCTTGAGGTCCTCCGTCACGAATGAAGGGAGGCTGAAGGGCGAGAGGTCGGCCCTGTCCCTGCCCTCGGGAGGCACGGAGCCGTCCTTCGCCGCGGCGATCCAGGTGCGGTCGAGCCGGGGGATGTTCTCGGAGAAGGCCGAGACCCTGACGACATCCCGCTCGAGGACGCTGACCATGACCGATCGCCCCGCCTGGTCGAGGAAATAGAGGGTGCTGACGTCCTGCCGGTCGAAACGAACCTTGTCGATCGGGACGTAGGTGGGGATTTTCTTGTAGAGGCCGGAACTTTTAAGGCGACGGATGGTTTTTTTTCGATACTGCATCATCCCGCGAACGTTCGCCAGGTACCGGGCTATAGCGTATTTCATGATAACGTCCCCGCCTCGACCGGAAAGATTTCGATCTCATTTCAAAAGAAGCCGACTTCTGAAATCAGGACAGAATACCGTAGTTTCGCGAAAATGACAATCGATATTTCCAACCCGAACCTTGAGGAAGGGGGTGAGTTCTCCGATAACGATAGTATGAAAAGGTTGTGCGCTATTCTTTTCCTGATCGGCATTTCCGCCCTGCTCCAGGCATTCGAGCAGGAGGGTGTCGCGTCATGGTACGGCCCCGAGTTTTCCGGCCGCCCCACCGCCAACGGCGAGGTCTTCGATATCCATGGATTTACCGCGGCCCATCTGAGCCTGCCGTTCAATACCCAGGTCAGGATCACCAACCTCGACAACGGAAGGTCGGTCATCGTACGCATCAACGACCGCGGACCCTACGTTTCGGGCCGGGTGATCGACCTCTCCGAGGCTGCTGCCGACCGGATCGGGCTCACGATTTCGGGGACTGCCCATGTCAGGATCTCGAGCCTCGAGGCCCTCGCACCCGCGGATTCGAAGGTTCTGGATCCCGCTTCGGGGGCGATCCAGACCGACGACGCCACGAACGCCATGATCGCCGCCACCTCGGCATCGCCGCAACCGGCGGTAGCTCCGCAACCGGCGGTGGCTCCGCGACCGGCGACCGCCCCTGCCTCAGCGACGCCGCCAAGCCCGGCGAGGCCCGTCGAGAAACCGGCCCTGGTCGAGGCGTCCCGCCCCTCACCGGCCCAGAAGCCGGCGGCGGCTTCGCAACCGGCGGCAGCTTCGCGCTCCGCGCCTCAGGCCTCGAAACCGGCTGCCGTCGCACAACCGGCGGCGACTTCGCGGCCGGCGGAGGAACCGCCCCAGGTATCGACACTCCAGTCGGCGCAGACCACAAGGCCGGAGACGGCAGCCGCGATGCCCCCTGCCATTGTCGTCGCCCCCCAGGCGGGTTTTACGGTCCAGGTCGCCTCGTTCGCGAAACCCGAGAACGCCGCAGCGGTCTACCGACGGCTCGAAGGGGCAGGCTTCAAACCCGTATACGAGACGGCCGACCACGTCGTCAGGGTCGTGCTGAGGAACGTGCAATCGGGCGACATCGAGCGCACGAAGGAAAAGCTGACCGATCTCGGGTTTTCCGCCCCGCTGGTTCGAAAGAACTGACCGGGTCGCCGGACGCCCCGGTCCTTCCGACGACCGGGGTCGGCTATTCGAGGATGTAGGACTTGAGCGGCGGGAATCCGTTGAAGTAGACCGAGCTGTAGCTCTGGGTATAGGCGCCGGTGGTGAAGATGTAGACCCTGTCGCCGATGGCCGCCGTCGAGGGCATCGGGTACTTCCGGCTCTCGTAGAGGATGTCCATGCTGTCGCAGGTAGGACCGGCGATGATCACCTCCTCCTGGGGCCCCTCGGCCGTGAAGCAGACGGGATAGTGGAGGGCCTCGTCGAGGGTTTCGATCAATCCGCCGAATTTCCCGACATCCAGGTAGACCCAGCGATTGGCCGCGTCGCAGGTCTTTTTCGAGATGAGGACGATCTCGGCGACGATTATGCCCGAATCCGCCGCGATGGAACGTCCCGGTTCGATGATGATCTCCGGAAGGGTCTTGCCGAAATACTTGTGGAGGTAGCCGGTTATCGTCGCCGCGTACTCGGCGATGCCTTGAGTCGGTTCGATATAGTTGGCGGGAAGGCCCCCGCCGAGATTGATCATCGAAAGGACGATTCCCTCGGCCTTGGCCCGATCGAAAAGCCCCTTCACGCTTGAGAGCGCGGCGTCCCACTGCTTGATGTCCCGCTGCTGAGAGCCGACGTGAAAACTCACCCCCCACGGCACGAGCCCCAGCTCCCTCGCCCTCAGCATGACGGCAAGCAGGACATCGGGGGATGCACCGAATTTCCTGGACAGGGGCCAGTCGGCCCCCGAACCCTCCGTCAGCACGCGAAAGAAGACCTTGGCTCCCGGAGCGGCCCGCGCGATCTTCTCGACATCCTCCATCGAATCGGTCACGAAGAGACCGATCCCCTTCGAACGGAAATAGGCTATGTCCGCTTCCTTCTTGATCGTGTTGCCGAAGCTCATGCGCTCGGGGCTCACGCCGAGGGAGAGAAGCTGGTCGAGCTCGTATCGGGTGGCCACGTCGAAGTTCGAACCAAGTTCGCGAAGCAGGGCGAGGATCTCGTTCGTCGGATTGGCCTTCATCGCGTAATAGATGGTCGCGAACGGAAGGTTCTCCTTCAGCTCACGGTACTTGTCCCCGACGAGGGCTGGTTCGATCAGGAGGAAGGGGGTCTCTTTGGCGTTTGAAAATCGACGGATTTTCTCGAAGCGCTCGCCATCGCAGAAACGTTCGAGGGGAAAGGCATAGGAGGAAGTCATGGGCACCTCGCGCTGGTGGGAAGCTCGGAAGTTAACCGGCGGTTCTTAAGAAACGGTGGAAATATAAATTATCTCCACCGGCCCTGTCAAGCGCCGGTTCGCCGCGCGAGGTTCCGGCCATAGATCATCGAGGTATCCGAAAGCCACGTGGCCAACCCCGCCGAAGCGGCCCCCTCGCCCATCCTCCACATCCAATTGCAGCCCATCGTCGATGGGGTGTTCATCCTCGCCTCCGAGCCGAGCCTCAGGGCATCCTGCATGGGAAACACGGCGAAGGCCGCTACCGAGGCGAGGGCGGCCGTCATCAGGGCTCCGGTCAGGTCGTCGGTCTCGTGGCCGATGTAGCGCTTCACGAAATCGAGCTCGGCGGGGCTCGCCTTTTCAAGCCATCCCTTCATCGTGTCGTTGTCGTGGCTTCCGGTATAGACGACGCAGTTCGGTACGTAGTTGTGGGGAAGGAAGCCGTTCTCGACGTCCAGCCCCTTCCCACCCTCGCGCGCGTCGAAGGCGAACTGCAGTATCTTCATGCCGGGAAGGGCGAACTCGTCCCTCAAGGCGCGGACCTCGTCGGTGATGAGCCCGAGATCCTCGGCCAGGATGGGCAGTTCCCCAAGCGCCGAGCGGAGGGCTGAAAAGAAGCGGGCTCCCGGCCCCTTCGTCCATTTGCCGTTTTCGGCCGTCGCGCTTCCCGACGGAACGGCCCAGAAGGCCTCGAAGCCGCGGAAGTGGTCGATCCGAATCCAGTCCACCAGGGCGAGGGTCGATCGGATGCGGCGCATCCACCAGGAATAGCCGTCGGCGGCCATGGCCTTCCAGTCGTAGAGGGGATTCCCCCAGAGCTGGCCGGTCGGGCTGAAGTAATCGGGAGGCACCCCCGCGACGGCCTTCGGCTGCCCCCGCTTGTCGAGCATGAAAAGCTCCCGGTGGGACCACACGTCGGCCGAATCGGAAGCGACGAATATCGGAATGTCGCCGATGATCTCGACGCCCTTTCGGTTCGCGTAGGCCTTGAGCATGAGCCACTGGGTGTAGAACCAGAACTGGAGAACCTCGTGGATCGCGATCTCCCGCCCGTGATCCCGCTTCCAGGAGGCGAGGCTGCCGGGATCGCGAAGGGCGAGACCCGAGGGCCAGTAGTTGGACCACATCGCCCCGCCGACGCCCTCGTTCCTCGCCTTGATGTCGTAGAAGGACTTGATGCTCATGAAAAGGGCGAAGTCCTCGAGCCAGTCGGCCTCGCGGGCGCGGAATTTGTCGAAATCATCAAGGAGGTCGGGCGAAGCCCCGTCGAGAAAGCGGTTGGCGGCTCGTTCGAGCAGGGGGAGCTTCCAGGATATCGCCCAGCCGTAATCCACCGAACCTGAGGGAAAGGCGGGCGAGGACGACAGTTCCTCGGCCGAAACGAACCCGTCGCGGCGAAGGGCCTCGAGGTCGATGAGGAGGGGATTTCCCGCGAACGACGAGAAGGAGGCATAGGGCGAGTCCCCGTAGCCCGTGGGCCCGAGGGGAAGGACCTGCCAGAGTCCCTGTCCAGCCGAGGCGAGCCAGTCGACGAAGCCGTAGGCGCGCGAATCCAGGGAACCGATGCCGTAGGGCCCGGGAAGGGAGGTCGGATGGAGAAGAATGCCGCTCGATCGCTTTAGGTTCACCGCTGTCTCCTTCCTCGTAGTATAGGACCCTAAACCGGTTTACGCCAGAGGAATTCTGCCATTTTGCCCGTAGACTGTTACGGGGATGCCGGGAACTTCCCGCAAGACGATCTCGGCCATCGCGACGAGTTCCCCGTCGGAAACGGCTTCAGATCCCTCGTGGCCCGAAGGCCTCGCCTTGGTATAAAGCTGGATTCCGGTGATTTTCGCGCCGACTGACCGAAGGCAGCGCAGCCGGTCGACGTAGGCCCTTATTTCCGGAGGGTCGAAAGGTTTTCCTTCGATACGGGAAACCATCGTCTGGATGACGACGGGACAGGTCTTGCCGAAGGAGGCGAGGCCCGAGAGGATGTGATGGAAGGGAATTGCGGAACGGTCGGTCGCGAGGTAGCGCTCGACGCTCCCCGCGTCGAGTTTCGCCCAGACCTCGAGTCCCTCGGTACGGACGAAATTGCCCAGCATCGCGGCCGTTTCAGGGTCGTCGAGCCGCGTCGAGTTCGTGATGACGACGAGCTTCACCCCGGTGAGGCCGCGGTCCCGGCGGATTCGCGCGCAGAGCCCGAGGGCGGCCTCGAGATCGGGAGAAAGGGTCGGCTCTCCGTTGCCCGAGAAGGTGATGTCGCGGAGGGGATAGTCCGAAAATTCAAGTTTCAGCCGGCGATCGAAAAAGTCTTCGAGTTCGGCCTCGAGGGATTCGAGGCTGAAGCGTTGGTCGGTTCCGAAGGGAAGGACCTCGCAATAGAGGCAATCGAAGTTGCACAGCTTCCTGTCGGGGAAGAGGTTGATGCCGAGGGAAAGCCCCTCGCTCCGCCTGGATACGACCGGGTAGGCAAGGAAACCCGCTTCTCGTTCATGGCGATGGTTCGAATACGTGAGTACATCATCGGTCATCGATAGCTCCCCGGCTCATCCCGAGCGGGTTACCCGAAGACTTTCGCCTTCGGCAACCGCCCAGAAAGCCGCTGATGGCGATGACTCGCCATCAGACTAGATCAAACTTGAGCGAACACGGCGAACGAGGCTGAGCTTGCTGACGTAGAGCCTCACGTCATCCCCCGAGGGGACGGCCTTACCCGCAAGGATGAGCTCTCCGCCGGACCGGTCGAGGGCGGAGGGGTCGAGGAGCCTGCGCTCGGGGATGCCGTGGGGACCGCGGAAGACAACCTCGAGGGCGTCGGTGCCCCGGCTCAGGGCCTGTTCGATGATCCTGACCTTGCCGGCGAAATCCATCGCGCGGGCCTCGAGGCGCTCTGATCGGACGGCGCCGTTTCTCAGCTGGTCGTCGGCGAGAATGAGTTTCCGGTCCATGCGCGCCTGGAGCTCCTGGACCTGCTCGCGGGTCAGGTTCATCGCCTCGAGCTCGTGGTCGAGCTTCGCGCGGAAGGCGGGTCCATCCTCGCTTTCCCTGAATCGACCGGGGGTCATGGTCGCGAGCAGCGAGGTTCCCGCCGAGGGCAGGGGCGAAGGGGGAACGACGGTTCCCGGCGCACCGACCGCGTCGGTACCCGCTTCCTGCCGGGGAAAGAGGGTCGGACCGGCCGCCTTGGCATCGGGAGGGGGCATCCCCGCCTCTTCGGGCTGACCCGGGGAGGAAGGCTGGACGACGGTCGGCTTGACGGCGCCGTGATGGGCGGGGGGAAGGACGCAGGCGAATCCGGCCTTTTCGAGGGTGGCCTTGAGCCGCTTCTCGTCGGCCTCGTCCACGAGGTAGACCCCGGGTGCGAGGGTGCGTTTCAGCAGCGAGGCCATCCCCTCGGCGTGCTCGACGGCGGCCCTGAAGGGGTCGGTGACGGTGAGCACGATCCCCCGATCGAGCCTGATCGATTGATATTCCTTGTACCAGCTCTCGAGCATGAAGGCGACGTTCTCGGGAAGGGGCGTACCGGAGAGCCGTTCGAATCCCTCCCTCACCCCCCTCATGCCGTCGACGAAGGCCCTGACGACGGAATCCCTCGTTATCTCGTACTCGGCGAAGGCCCCGAGCCTGACGATGCGGGCGGCCTTTGCGAGAAAAAGCCCGTCGCGGTAGGACAATCCCGGCGGAGCGAGGGCGGCGAAGGTCGGCTGGATCACGACGGGGCTCGGTGGTCCCTTCTCGCCCGCGGAAGCGCGGGAAAGCGGGGCAGGCTCGAGGAAACCGTCGGATCCCAGCCCGAAGACCCCGCCGGAGACGAGGGCATCCCGCATCGAGCCGACGAGGGGCCATATCTCCTCGTCGTCTGAGGCGAGGACGAAAAGCCGGCGGAGGGATTCCTCGTCGCAGGCGAAGGCGGGCGAAGCGGCTGATGCGGGCTGGCCCGGAGCAGCAGATGCTCCCGCGACGGGTCCCGAGGCTGCGGCCGATCCTGCGGCTGCGGCCGGACCCGCGGGCGAAAGTGCGGATATGGCGCGCTGCGCGACGTCGGCGGCCGACTCGATGAGCCTCTCGGTGATTCCGCCGGCGCGGAACGAGAGGACGATGGCTCGCCTCTCCTCGCTGAGCCGGGACAGGACCTCGAGCCGCTCGAAATCGATCTCGGCCTCGCCGGAGGTGAAATTCAGGGCTCCGCTGGCCTTGAAGGCCTTGGCGGCGAGATCTATCGCCGTTTCCGAGGCGTCGGCGCCGGAAAAGCCGAACCTCGAGGTGGCATACTCGGCGGCCTTGCGCTTGATGCCGCCGTCGGCCTTGATGGCGTCGGGCCTCTCCCTGAAAAAAGAGGCGAAGGCCCCGATCGATGCGTCGCTGAAGAGGGCCCGCCGGGCCTTCGTCGGTTCGGATTCCCGTTTCTTGATGAGGAGCTCCGGATCGATGACATGATCGAGGAGGTCGGGCTCGAACAGGGGATTGAGCCAGATTCGTCCGGCGGCGTCGTCCGGGTCCCTGAAGACGAGGAGGCGCTCGGCCAGGTTCACGAGCTTCATGTGCAGTTCGACGTAGTTTTTCTCGTCCTCGAACACCAGGGAGATGGCTCTCGGCGTGGGCCGGTCCAGAAGGGCGACGGCGGAGAGAAGGACGGCGTCCTCACGGTCGATCATGGCGAACACCGCGTCGCGCGTGTCCCGCCGGTTCAGGAAGGCGGTCAGCTGCCTGAGAAGGTCGTGTTTGTTGAACGGAGTCTTGATCTCGCCAAGGTAGTTTCTGAGTAGCTCGAAAAAGCTTGCGTCAGGCAGCTTGAGCAAGGCCTCTCGCCATCGGTCTATGTTGCTCATATAAGATCTCCCGCTTCCCATTCCTCAATTCGATACTTATAGCCCTGTTCCGTCAAAAATTTCTGTCTGTTGGCCGAAAATGTCTCTTCCACCGTATACCGGCTCACGACCGAGTAGAAAAAGGACGAGCGATCCTTCGGCCTCAGGATCCGGCCGAGACGCTGGGCCTCCTCCTGCCTGGAGCCGAAGCTCCCCGAGATCTGGATGGCGACCGAGGCGTCGGGAAGGTCGATGGCGAAGTTCGCGACCTTGGAGACCACGATGACCCTCTCCTTTCCCTCTCGGAAGGCTGCGTAGATCGTCTCGCGCACGGGATTCGGGGTCTGGCCCGTGATGAGGGGCGCGTTGAGGTCGTTGGCGATCTCGTCGAGCTGCTTGAGGTACTGGCCGATGATCAGGATCTGGTCGTCGGCGTGCCTGGCGACGAGCTGACGGACGATCGCCGGCTTGAGCGGATTCTCGCTCGCGAGGCGGTGCTTGTGCCGTTTTTCGGCCACGGCGTAGGGCACGCGCAGGTCCTCGGGCAGGTCGATGCGGATCTCCCTGCAGACGGCCTCGGCGATCCAGCCCTTCGCCTCGAGTTCCTTCCAGGGCACGTCGTAGCGCTTGGGACCGACGAGGCTGAACACCTCGTCCTCCCTTCCGTCCTCGCGAACGAGGGTCGCCGTCAGGCCAAGCCGTCTCATGGACTGGATCTCGGCGGTCACCCTGAAAATGGGGGCCGGAAGCATGTGGACCTCGTCGTAGACGATGAGGCCCCAGCCGGCCGCCCTGAACACCTTGAAGTGGGGATACTCGTCATCCTCGGCGCCGCGCCAGGTCAGGATCTGGTAGGTCGCCACGGTTACCGGCTTGATTTCCTTCCGATCGCCGGAATACTCGCCGATCTCGTCCATGGTCAGGGTGGTCTTGTCCAGGAGTTCGGCCATCCACTGATGGACGGCCGCGACGTTCGTCGTGACGATCAGGGTCTTCATCTTGAGCATGGCCATGATGGCCATACCGACGATCGTCTTTCCCGACCCGCAGGGAAGGACGACCGTGCCGAAGCCCGCCCCCGGCATCATGTCCCCGATGAATGATCGCGCCGCGTCCGACTGGTAATCCCGGACGGAAAAGGGCTTGCCGCTCGCGCACTCTGGCCGGAGGGAAAACTCGAGAGGTTCCCCGACGGCGATGGGTGCCTCGTCCTTGACGGGAAAACCGAGCTTTACGAGTTCCTGCTTGACCGTGCCCCGATGGACGAGGGGAAGGTAGAATCCCCCCTCGCGCTCGCTCAGGTACTTGGCGACCTTGCGCTGTTTGAGCAGCTCGGCCCTGATGGCGACATCGTTCACCGCGAGAAAGAGCCCCACCCCGTCATCCGCGGCGCGCATCGTCAGTTTACCGAAACGGCTCACCGTATCGCCGATCGAGTACTTGATGAACTCCGGTACCGGATACCGGGCGAATTCCTCGAGCCTCTTGACGATATCGTCGGCCGTCATGCCGGCGGAGGCCGCGTTCCAGAGCGAAAGAGGCGAAAGTCGGTAGGTATGGATATGTTCGGGCGATTTCTCGAGTTCCGCGAAGGGGGTTATCGCGGATCGCGCCTGCTCGAATGCCGCCGCATGAACATCGAGCAGGATGGTTGTATCGCCTTGAATAATTAAGGGGTTATCGGGGGAAACCGGCATATCCGGTCATTGTACCCGATGCGTCCTATAACTTCAATACGACGGAGGCAGGCTCTCCCGAGACGACTTTCTTAACCCCCGCATAGGGATTGATAAGGGCATTGAGAGCGAGCCAGACATGCTTGCCCTGTTCGTACAGGCTGTAGGAAAATCCGTTCGTCAGCCACTTCGTGAACGAGAGGCCGAAGGCGCCGACCATGACGAGCATGATGTCCTTGGGGTCCATGTCGTCTCTCACCTCGCCCAATCGCTGGGCTTCCCGCACCAGGGTGACGATGAATTCCTGATCTCTTTTGGCATACTCGACGAACTTTCCCGTAAGCTCCGGTAAACCGCGGAACAGCACCTCTGCGTTCTTCTGGATGTAGCTGATACGGGGATTCTGGTCCTGGTTCTTGCACCAGGAGAGGAAAATCTGTCGAATGCGTTCGAGGCCACGGCCTTCCAGAAGGTCGATCTGTTCCCACACACCCTCGTACTTTTCCAGGGCTTCCGTGCAGACGGCAGCGAGGATATCGTCCTTGCTCTCGAAATGGTTATAGAGGGCCGGATCGGTTATCTTCAGTTCCTTCGCGATCCTTCTCGTCGTAATCTTGTCGATTCCTTCGCGCATAATAATATCTATAGTGGCATCGAGAATTTTTTGCTGTTTCTTTGTATATTCCATATCACCTCCGTATTAACGGTTGTTTACACAATACAATGACTCACAAATTAAATCAAGCAGAACGATTATAACAATTATCTCCCATCTCTCACCCCCCTCCTTATTAAGGCGATATACAATTAAAGCAAACATCAGACCATATTGATTAAATTCTTGATAACATTATTCTTTTATTTTTTTTGATCTTATTCTTTCTATCGGAACGAATTACTGCTAGTCATACAGTTTTTTTTATAGTATCGAACCATAATTTTTCAGTATCGTTTGAGAATTTTCTACCATTCCCCGCCGATGGGGAAATTACTGCCGCGAAGACAGGGACGAGAATGCAAGCCTGAAGGGATAAAAAAAGCCGCCCTTTCGGGCGGCTTCATCACGGTCTTTTTTTTAGGCTTCGGTCTGCTTCGGCTTGATGGCCGGAATCCGTACGTTCTTTCCCTGGCCCTTTTTCTCATGTTTCGACTCAAGGTGACGCCACCATTCCACGAAGGCGCTCGCGATGAAGGTCGACGAGTAGGTACCGGAAATGATGCCGACGAACAGGGCGATGGCGAAGTTCTTGAGGCTTCCCGTCGTAAAGAGCATCAGGGCGAGAACCGAAAGCAGCGTGGTTCCCGAGGTGATGATGGTCCGACTCAGGGTCTCGGTTACGCCCATGTCCAGGCAATCCTTGAAGGAGGCATCAGGCAGCATCTTCTGCTTTTCCCTGATCCGGTCGTAGATGACGATCGTGTCCATGATGGAATACCCGATGATGGTCAGGATGGCCGCGATCGTCTGGGTATCGAACTCCATCCTGGTCCACACGATGAAGCACACCATGATGAGGGCGTCGTGGATGACCGAAAGGATGGCGCCGACCGCGTAGTCGATCCGGAACCGGAAGGCGCAGTAGATCAGGATCAGTGCGAAGGTCGCGATGGTCAGCCAGAGCGCGCTCCGGACGAGATCCTTGGAGAAGGCGGCGCCGACGAAATCGGTCCGGTTGACGACCACCTTCTCGGCCCCGAACTGGCCCTCGAGGGCGGTAACCAGTTTGGCGGTGATCGTCTTCGAAAACTGGGGATCCTTGCCCGGGTCTTCGATTCGGACCATGAACTCCTGGTTCAGGGGATCTCCGACGCTCTGGATGGAGGCCGACCCGAGGCTCGCGGTCGCTTCCCTCACCTTCGCGATCGGGGCGAAAATCTCGTCTTTCGACACAAGCTCGTTATGGACGTAGATCGGCGTCTGGGCGATCACCGGATCCTTCTGGGTGGAGGAGATCAGCTTCGTCGAGGGAACCTCGTCCTTGGCGATCTGCTGAACCTGGAGGTCCGGGACCGTCTTAAGCCCATCCGAGAGGGACTTCACCGTCGGATACTGGGCGAAGGTGAACGGATAGTTCTTGCTCTCTCCGTTCCGCTTCTGGATCAGGATACTGATGCTCTGCTTGGTCATCGAAAGCCGGTAGGTATCCTGGCCCGCGTAGGTCAAACCTATCGCCTGCGGAACGATCTGGACCGAGGTATTGAGACCCGCCTGAAAATCGACGCCGTTGTTGAAACCCTTGAAAGCCCAGCCTACGAGGCCGAGGATGATCAGGATGATGGAAATCGGGACCGTTACCTTGAACGATCTCGTGAAGTGAATGACTCGTTTCATTTCGTCCTCCAGCTGATGCTGACCTTTTTGACATGCAGTACGTCGGTCTCGAAGTCGAACAGGAGCCGCGATACGACGAGGGCGGTGAACAGCGAGCTGAGCGTACCGATGGCGAGACTGACCGCGAAGCCCTGGATCGGGCCGGTTCCGAGCTGGGACAGGAAAAGGGCGGCGATCAAGGTCGTCGTGTGCGAATCGAAGATCGTCCAGAAGGCATGGTGGAACCCTGCGTCGATGACGGACTTCCTGCCCTTCCCGAGCCTCATCTCTTCCTTCATTCGCTCGAAGATAAGCACGTTCGCGTCGACCGACATACCGATCGTCAGGACGAAGCCGGCTATGGTCGGCAGGGTCAGGGTCAGGCTGAAGGCCGAAAGGACGGCGAACATCATGTACAGGTTCAGGAGCTGGGCGAGGGCCGCGTTGATGCCCGAGCCGAGGTAGTAGAGGAGCATGAAGCCAATGACCAGGACGAAGGCGATGGTGACCGCCTGGAGGCCCTGGCGGATCGCATCCTCACCGAGGGTCGAGCCGATGGCCGACTGGTTCACGACATCGAGCTCGACGGGGAGGGCCGCGCTGCGGAGGATCAGGGCGAGGTTGGTCGCGTCATCGGTATTGAACCCGGTGATCCGGACCGAATCGCGGATCGGCTCCTGGATACGGGCCCCGCTTCTGACCTTGTCGTCCATGACGACGCAGAGGGTCTTGTTCACGTTGGCGCCGGTGAGCTTGTAGAACATCTCGCCGCCCTGTTTGTCGAGCTGGAAGTTGACCTCGGGCTGCTGCGTGATGGAGTCACGGTTGGTGGTCGCGCTCTGGATGTGGTTGCCGTCCAGGCCGACCTCCTTCTGGATGACCATGTACCTGGTGAACTCGTCCAGGCCGTATTTGTCCTTCGTGTAGAAACCGCGGACGACGTCCGAGACCGGAACGATGTTCGGGTCGATCACGTTGCCGTTGGCGTCGAAGGTGTCGGTCGGGTGCTGGTTATAGTACTCGAGGAACTTGGCGGTCGCGTCGTCGTCGACGATATGGAAGGACAGATTTCCCTTGCCCATGATGATCGACTTGATCCGTTCGGGATCGGCCGCACCGGGGATCTCGACGTAGATCTGGGTTTCGCCCTGCTGCCTGATGACCGGTTCGGTGAGGCCGAACTTGTCGATCCGGCTCTTCAGGATTTCGATGGCCCGGTTCATGGCGTCCTGCTTCTCGGCGGCCGAGAGGTCGTGTCCCAGCCTCTGCTTGACGCTGTCGAGGTTGGCCTGAATGATGACGCTCATGCCTCCCGAAAGGTCGAGGCCCAGCTGGACGGCGCTGCCGTGGAGGGCCTTGAGGTCCAGGATCGTCGATCGATAGTGGCCTTCGATAAGGTCGAAGGCCTCTTTTTCGGTCGCGAAGGCCGAAAGGACGGCCTTTGCCGACCAGACGCCGGGGAAGGGCCGCTTGGAGGTCCTGTAGTTGGCTTTCGCTTTGTCGATCAGGAACCCGAAATCGCCGACGATCGGCGCATCGGGCTTCGAAACGGCGAGGTCCTTGAGGGCCTTCAGCTCCGTGGAAGCCATCCGGGTCGCGTAATCCTTGATCTGCTCGCGGGAACCGAGAGCCAAGGCCTGCTGCTCGGGTTTCACGATCATGTACCATTGAACGGTCGGCCAGAGGAAGGCAAAGCAGACGCCGATGACGACCAAAATAATAAGAAATCTTGTCCGTTTATTCATGTAACGACTCCAGAGGTTCCTGATGCTTCGAAGGCTCGGTTACTTTTTCTCTTCAATCTCGGAGGGCTTTTCGACGTCCTCGGAGGCGATTTTCGTTTCTTTCGATTTTTTCGATTCCTTCGCGGGCTTTTCCTGCTTCTCCTCGATCTGGTTCACGATGGCGGAGATCGATGCGCGGGAGAACTCCAGCTTGGTTGTCTCGTCGACCTTGACGATGACGGTCTTTTCCTTGACGGATTGGACGACGCCGTAGATACCGCCGACGGTAAGGACGTGGTCACCCTTCTTGAGAGCGGAGAGCATCTTCTCGGTTTCCTTCTGCTTCTTGCTCTGGGGGCGGATGATCAGAAAATAGAAAATGACGATGACGAGGCCGAACGTTACAAAGGTGGATACGAGCTGCCCGGTCGAATTCCCGGCGCCCGCGGCAGCCTGGGACAGGGGCAGTAGGTTGAAAAGTTTATCCATGTGTCTTCTTCCTTAATTCCGGATTGATTTGGAAGGGTACCATAGTTACCGGCTCTAGTCAAGAATCGAAAGATTTCAGGCCGAATCGCCCGTGAGGCCGCGTCGGTACCGACCAGGCATGTGTTTGAAAACCTTGCGGTTTTCTGCGCACATGCAGCATCAAACCCTGCTAGAGTTCGATCGTCTTGACGGTCTTTTCTTTGGCAACGCCGAAAAGCCGGGTAACATCGTCCGCGGGGGAATAGGCGGTGCCGGCGAGGGAATTGTAGTAATCGAGAAAACTCTTGAGTTCCTCGGGCCTTTCCTCGAATACCGCCGAGGCGTAGGCGGCTCTGAAGAAACCGGCCTGGGCCAGTTCCATCGTCGAATACCGGCCATACTTGGCCTTGGCGCGCTTGTCCACCACCGCGGTATCGCCGTCGAATCCGATGGTGAAAATGAAACTTTGTCGTGAAATCATGGTGTCCCTACCTGTCCTGACGACATCTGGGAACGGGGGCGCCATCATGCAGGCGCCCCGCCCCGTCAGTCGACCGGAGAAAAATTGTCCTTGCCTGCGCCGCACATCGGGCAGACCCAATCAGCCGGAATTTGCTCGAACGTGGTTCCCGGCTTCACGCCGCCGTCCGGATCCCCGACGGCCGGGTCGTAGATGTAGCCGCAGACATCGCATACGTATTTCTTCATGTCAGCCTCCTGGTATCTCGCTGGCCGTTGAAAGGCTTTCGCATATCAACGTTTGCTCGGAATCGGCGCAGAAACTATACCCGGAATGGAACCGCCGCGCAAGCGGGACCATCCCGCCCGCATTCCAGCGGGCTCGTCATCAAGCCTTCCAGAGTCCGTGCAGGGTGCAATGCTCGCGGGCGCCGACAGAGGCTGCGCTCACGGCGAAGTCGGCTTCGGCCACGTCACCTGGTTTCAGGAATTTTCGGTAGGAAATCCCGTCGGCCACGAGCTCGATCCATTCGATATAGTGCTTTTCTTCCATGGGATGGGGAACGGAACCGACGGAGACCTTGTATCCGGCGGCCGTCTTCTGGATGACCGGGATGTGTTTTTCCTTGGACGCGTCGACCGTATTCTCGGCGAGGGCCGTCATCGGTTTTCCGCAGCATTCGGGTTCGCAGGTTCCCGCACGGAGAACCTCGATCAGGTTCCCGCATTCCTTGCACTCGAAAATCTGTCCTTTCTTCATGATTTCTCCTACCAGTTCTCGCTCAGGACCTCGAAATAGGCCTGGGGATGGGCGCACGCGGGACAAGCCTTCGGGGCTTCCTCGCCTTCAAACAGATAGCCGCAGTTCAGGCAGCGCCACACGGTCTTTTTTTCCCGCTTGAATACCGTGCCCGCATCGACGTTCTTCTTGAGCCCTTCATAGCGTTTGGCGTGCTGTTTTTCGGCAACGGCGATCGCCTCGAAAACGGTCGCAACCGCCTCGAATCCCTCCTCGCGGGCGATTTTCGCGAAACCGGGATACATCGTTTTCCATTCGTAGTTTTCACCCTCGGCGGCAGCCGCGAGGTTCTGCGAGGTGGTACCGATGATGCCCGCGGGGAAGGAGGCCGTTACCATCGCCTCACCGCCCTCGAGAAACTTGAACAGCCGCTTGGCATGTTCCTTCTCCTGGTTTGCGGTTTCCTCGAAGATTGCCGAAATCTGCATGAAACCCTCGTCGCGTGCCTTGCCCGTATAGTAGGTGTAGCGGTTTCGGGCCTGGGATTCCCCGGCGAACGCGGTCAACAAGTTCTTTTCGGTCTGGGTTCCTTTCACACTCTTCATACAGAAAATCCCCCTGTCCTATCGATACGGAGCCACCCTTAATGCGGCCCCAACCGGGTGAGAGTATACAGCCCGCGGGGTAAAAAAGCAAACACCCGAGAGTTTTCAGGGGCTCAGGGAAAGTCGAACTCGGGGCAGGAGCCGGGATTGATCCCCATCCTCGTCAGCGAGAAGTCGAATCGGACCGGGTCGTGCTTGTCGTAGACGCGGAAGGCATCGGTGAGCGAACGGGCCGCGGCCGCCGTCGCCTGGCGGCCGGAAAGGAAGCCGAGACGGCCCGCGACGGAAAGCAGGTGGGTATCGAGGGGCACGAGGAGCTTCGACTTGTCCACCCCGCCGGCCCAGTCCCCCGGATCGATCGCATCGCGCCTGACCATCCAGCGCAGAAAGAGGTTGAAGCGCTTGCAGGCGCTCCCGTCCGATGGCCGGGGCAGGAGATTCGGGGCGAAGGGGGGAACCCAGGACCGGAGCGCCGCGATGAAGGCCTCGGAGGCGCCCGAGACGTCGGGATCCCCGGAATCGTACCCTGAAAGGAAACAGGACTCGAGGCTGCCAAACCGCCGCTCGGCCTCCCCCGCGGCGGCGAGGAGGGCGGCCAGGTCGTCTCCCGAAAAGAACCGGTACCTGAAGCCCGAGAGCCGGGAGGAGAGCTCGCCGTAGGAGAGGAGAGCCGAGTCGGCGGGGCCCTCGCCGAGAAGATCGAGGAGATGCCGACAGCCATCGAGGATGGAGCCCACCCTTCCCATGGCGAGGCTCGAGCAGACGAGGCCCGCGACGGCTCGATCCCGGGCTGCGGGATAGCCGAGGACGATCTCGAGGGGATCGGGACTGATGAATTCGGGCCTCTGGTAGGCCAGGTACACCGTTTCGAGAAACCGCGAGATCTCCGGGTCGGGGGTACCCCCACCATCCGGGGAGCCGGGCCCCGATCCGCTACTGGCCGAGCGCCGCATCGAGCTTCACCTGCCTTTCCTGGAGACCGGGATTGCCGGGATCGAGCGCGATCGCCTGCTTGAGGTAGTACTGGGCCTTCCGGTAGTCCTTCTGCCTGAAATAGAGGTCGTACATGGCAACGAGGGCGTCGGGGTTCCGGAGGTCCTCGAGGAGGCTCGAGCGGATGTCGGAGAGGACGGCGTCGTCCGTCGTATCGATGCGGGAACGCAGGAAGAACAGGGTCGACCGGAAATGCCCCGAGCCCTTGCCCGCGAGGGCCGAATCGATCAGGGGTTTCGCCGCGTCCGTATTGCCCTGGGAAAGGAGGGCCTTAATATAGTAGGCGATCGCGTCCTCGGAGGCGGGAAGAGCCCGGTAGTATGCCTCGGCGATCGAGTTCATCCGATCGACCAACCTGAGCTTTTCGTAGATGCCGTAGGCCAGCCTCAGGTTGTCGGGAGACCGGTCCCGCTTCAGGGCCTCCTCGGCGTAGACGGAAGCGTCTTCCCACCGCCCCCCGGCGACGGCGAGATCGAGGAGCATGTCCGTCGCCTCGGCGCTCCCTGCTGCCCTCACCTTTTCAAGGACGATCCTCGCCTCGGCATTCTGCTTGAGGGCGAGAAGGGCCTTCGCCTCGGGTATCAGGAATTCGGGCGCCTCGGGATAGAGTCCCTGAGCCTTCCGGATGGAAACGAGGGCGGCGGCCGGATCGCGAAATCCCTCGAGCTGCAATGTTACGCGGAGGAAAAGGTAGAGCCTGTCCGAGGGATTGACCTTGTCGTAGGCGTCGAGAAGCTGGACGGCCTGGGGCCAGTTCTTGTCGAGGACGAGAAGCCGGGCTCTCATCAACAGGAAGGGGGCGTTGGATGGGTCCCGCTGGAGGACGGCCGCGATCAGGGGACCGGCGGTCCGGTAGTCGCCCTTGTCGTAGTAGGCGCTGGCGAGGGCCTTCTTCACGGCGATGTTGTCGGGGTGGCTGTCCCTGAGCCCCGAGAGGAGGGACAGGGCCTCGTCGGGCTTCCCGAGGTTGAGGAGCATCCTCGCCCTGCCGACGTCGGCGACATAGGCATCGGGGGCGAGTTTCGTCACCTCGCCGTAAAGCCGCAAGGCCTCGGCCCAGTTCTGCCGCTGTTCGGCGATGAGGCCGAGGAAGTAATCGGGAAGGACGGATGGGGTGCCGGGACGCAGGGCGAGCTCGAGGTCGTCCAGGGCCTGGGCCTGGAGCTCGGGTTTGGCCCCCGAGAGGAACACGAGGGACGGGAGGCAGAGCTGGATGACGGAAAGCCTCGACCGGTCGCTCTCGGCGGGATTCAGGTAGTAGCGGCCCCGGTCCACGTCCTGGAATATCTTGAGATAGGGGCTCAAGGGGGGCGGATCGGTTTTTTCAGGCGTCATGCCGACATCCGGGTAGAGCCTTAGCATCAGTTGCACCGCGACGTGGAGCATGTCCCGGCCGAATTCGCGGTCCGTGTTGCCCGACGACTTGATGAGCTCGATGGCCTCGACGAGGCTCTTCGGCGAGGCGAGGGTCACCAGGGATTCGACCCTCGCGGTGAGGGTGACGGCGGGAGCCGGGGTCGGGACGGGGGTCTCGGCGGAGACGGGTCGGGTCGGTGCGACCGCGATCGGGGTTTCCGCGGCGCCCGGGGCCGGCTTCGCCGGAAGGGCCTTCGCGGGCGCCGACGCACACGAAACCATCGCCGCGCCCGCGACGAACATGGCGCCGAGGACGAGAGCCAGGCAGACGGATTTATTGCCGGCGAAGGAAAGGACGGAACGTCCGCTCCCTCGGTTCAGACGGCGTCGGGGCATTGTCGCATTGTACCGATTCACGGGATGCTTGCCAACGGAGGCCCCGTATGGTAGTATCCCGGATCGTCATGAAAATCCGAAAAATCGGTCGAACCCTCCTGGGCCTTCTTGTCGCCGCCATCCTTGTAATCCCGACGGCCTGCTCGGGACCGTCGTCCTACTACATAACCGGCAACTCGACCCAGCGCGAGGAATTACGGGAGCTTTTCAGGCTCCTCGACCGGGAACGGAAACCGGGCGAAAAACGTTTCGTCGTCATGCAGCAGATCGCGAGCGACCTCCTGGCGATGAGGCAGTACGACAAGCTGTGCAACCTGATGACCTCCTACGTCGAAAAAAACAAGACCGACGTCTACAACGCCTACTATCTCCTGATGGTCGCCCACGTCTACCAGCTCCAGGGCGCCGATCCCTTCGCCGAGTACTACTACGAACGCATCGTCAACAACTATCCCGACCTCCTCATCAAGGGCAAGTCCATCCACCAGGCCTGCCTCGACGAGCTGATCAAGCTGGTCACCGATCCGGAGCGGAAGGTCAAGTACTACCTCGAGGTCATCGCGAGGTTCCCCGATTCCACCGACCTCGGCTACGCCTACTTCATGCTCGGGAAAACCTACGAGCAGCTGGGCGACTGGGAACTGGCCATCAAGGCCTATACCGACTTCCTACCCTACGTCGACACCGTCATCCCGAACTTTCCCGGCGCCCAGAACTACGCGAGGAGCATGGTCGACTTCTACAACTCGCCCAAGGACTGGACGGTCGAGAACCTCTCCGACCTCGTGAACTCGGTCAAGTCGGCCATGGCCTCCGGAGACGCCGCCAAGCTCACGAAACTGCGGGCGAAGGTGAACTTTTTCGCCATGTCCTGGGAGCAGGAGGAGGAGGATAAGAACAGCCAGATCGAGTTCTCGTTCGTCCCCTTCATGGACGGGGGCAGGATAGCCTTCGCCGACAAGCTCGAGAAGGATTCGAACTCGCGGGAGGCCTACCTCAGGACCTGGGGATGGACCCAGAGGATCAACACCTGGTACCTCTACTTCCGCAAGATCTACTTCCCCGCCGACCCCGAGATCCACGGACGATGGGAATGGGCCGGAATCTATTTCGGGGAAAAGCTCTGATACGCCCGAGCCGGTTGGCCGGCATCCTCGCCCTCATCATCGCCGTGCCCGGAACGGGAGGTTTCGCCGTGGAAGCGGCAGAGCCGGCCCTGCCTTGTCCGAAGCCGGCGACGGCGGACGCCATTCCCTCAAATCTCCCCCAGACGGCCGCCCTCCAGTTGCCGATCCCCGTCGTGCCGGGCCCGGACCTGCCTCCCCAGCGCCAGGCGAAAAAGGTCGTCGACGATGATCCCCCCCTCCAGGGTCATATCGGAGACGAGCTCTTCGACATTCCCGTGCCCGACCGTCCGGAGATCCAGAAGTACCGGAACCAGTACCTGAGCGCCGACGGCCTGAAGTACCTGACCGAAATACTCAAGCGGGAGCAGATCTACGGCGGCCTCATAGCCGAGCGCCTCGCCTATTACGGCCTTCCCAAGGAACTCCTCTACCTTCCCGTCATCGAGTCGGATTACTCGGTCCGCGCCGTCTCGCGATCGGGAGCCACCGGGCTCTGGCAGTTCATGAGGAACAGCGTCAGGGGCTACGGGATCAGGATCAACGACTGGGTCGACGAACGGCGGGATTTCTGGAAATCGACCGACGCCTCGCTCAGGAAGCTGAAGGACAACTACGAGACCTTCGGGGACTGGTACCTGGCCATCGGCGCCTACAACTGCGGCGACGGAGCCATGGCGAGGGCGATCAGGAAGGGAGGCACGAGGGACTACTGGGAGCTGAGAAAGGGCGGCTTCATTCCGAAGGAAACCCGGGAGTACGTGCCCAAGTTTCTCGCCGTCTCCTCAATCCTGCGCTACTCGGGCAGGAACGGCCTTCCCGTCAGCTGGGACGCCCCGGTCGAATGGTCGCGCATCCCGGTTTCCCGCGCGGTGGACATCTCTCTCTTGGCGGAGAAGAGCGGGGTACCCCTCGCGACACTCAAGGCCGCCAACGCCGAGCTGCGCTACAACCTGACGCCCCCCGACGACGACAGCTACTACCTCAAGATCCCCGTCGAGTTCGGGGACAGGGTCACCGCCGTCCTCAACGACAAGGAACTCCAGCTCATCCGCTTCTACCTCTACAAGGTGAAGTCCGGCGACACCCTTTCCGCGCTCGCCCGGTACTACGGGGTTTCGGTCGACATGATCCTGCGATACAACCAGGGCCTCAAACCGAGCCTCCTCAAGATCGGCGCGATGGTCGTAGTTCCCGCCCTCAAGGACATCAAGCCCTACGTGCCGCCCGCCAGGGAGGTTCCCACCGGTGACACCGTCTCGTTCACCGGAACCTACACCGTCGTCAAGGGCGACACCCTCTGGTCGATAGCCCTGCACTACGACGTCCAGCCGGAAACCCTCGCCGAGAAGAACGGGTTGACCATGGACTCGATAATCCGCGAAGGGACCGTCCTTTCCGTGCCGATAGTACAGTAAAGGAAACGGAAGATGAAAATCGGGTTGTTATTGGGAGCCGCCCTGGTCGTCCTCGGAACCTCTCCCCTCGCCTCCCTGCCGCTCTCTCCAGACGCCGACGAGGCCTTCTCCTACACCGGAGGGGCGGACTGGGAAAAGGGCATCGTCTATGCGGTCGCGAAACTCGACGCGGCGAAGGCGGGCCTCGTGATGCCCGGCGGAAGGGCGAGGGCTGAGCAGATCGTCGCGGCCAGGATGCAGTCGGCCGCGAGGGACGTCCTCTCCGTCATCCCCCTCGATTCGGCCGACACCATCGGCTCGGCCGTCGTTTCCGGGAGGATCAGGCTCGAATCGATGACCGATTTCGTCTCGGGCACCCCGGCCTCGTCGAGCCGCTTCAGCCCCGACCTGTCGAGCTTCATCGTCGAGTATCGGTTCCCGACCCGCTCGATCGGGGCCCTCTTCGCCACCGACGCGGCCCCCGAACCGGCTCCCCTCTACCTCGACTACCGTCCCACGAGAAAGTACTCCGGCATCCTCATCTACGCGACCGATCCCCTCCCCGTCTACGGCGAGCCGGGAAAGACCTCGAACCTCACGCCCTGCCTCCTGCCCCGGATACGGGACACGACAATGGCTCTCATCCACGAGCGATCGATGGAGGATCAGGGGGTGTTCAGGAGCGATGGGGTGGTCATCTACGCGGCGAAGGGGGACAGCCCTGCCGTCGTGAAGCGGGTCGGGACCGACCCGCTCAGGATTCTCGCCGTCGGGGTCTACGGCCGAAACCGCACCGACCCGATCATCGACCGGGACGATGCGCTCAAGATCCTCTCGAACGCCGACGACCGCGACCTCCTCGTTCAGGGCAGGATCGCGATCGTCTGCCCGATTACCGCCCCGCAGCCAGCAGGGCGATGACCTTCGCGTCCGCGATGATGTTCGCTATCTTGGCGCTCTCGTTGGGCTGGTGGGCCTTCTCCTCGAGGGTGCCCCAGACGACCGCGTCGAAGCCCGACTTGCGAAGGTAGGCACCGACCGTTCCGCCGCCGATCCCGATCGTCTTCCCCTCAATACCGCGGGTTTCCTTCAGAGCCTTCAAGAGCTCGCGGACAACCAGCGCGTCGACCGGGGTCATCGGCGACTCGACGGACTGGGAGGACTCGAAGGAGATCTTGACGCCGTGCTTCCCCTCGACGGCCTTCGCCCGCTTCTCGATCTCGGCCATCACCACGGCGAGGGGATAGCGCGGCAGCACCCTGATGTCCATGTAGAACACGTCCTCGCCCGGAATCGTGTTGATGTTCGGCACGTTCGCCTCCTTCTTGGTCGGCGAAAAGGTCGAATAGTCGGGATTGAAAAGGGAATCCTTGTCCCCGAAATGGTTCTCGAGATCGTGCAGGGAGAGGGCGAGTTCGCAGGCGGCGAGGAAGGCGTTTCGTCCCTCGCCCGGAGTCGAGCCGTGGCACTGCTTGCCCTTGGTCGTGACCTTGAGCCAGAGGATGTTCTTCTCCGCCACCTCGATCGTCAGGCCCTCGGGATCGCCGCCGTCCGGGATCAGGATGAGGTCGTCCTTTCGGAAGAGCTTGTGGTGGTCCATGAGGTACTGGATGCCGTAGGCCGATCCGACCTCCTCGTCGGCAACGAAAAGAAGTTTCAAGTCGAAAGGAAGCTCCGTCCCGGCCTTCATCAGGGCGAGGGCGGCGAAAACGGAGGCGACGAGGCCCTGCTGGTCGTCCTCGACCCCGCGTCCGTAGAGGAAGCCGTCCTTCTCGACGACCTTCCAGGGATCCGTGGTCCAGAGCGTCGCCTCCCCGGGCGGCACGACGTCGAGGTGGGCCATGACCCAGAGCCGCTTTTCGGCCTTCTTTCCCCGTATCGTCGCGACGATGTTCGGCCTGATTCCCGAGGGAACCCGGGTGTCGGGCGCGTCGAAGCGCTCGATCTCGGTGATGCCGTTTTTCAGAAGCCAGGCGACGAGGGCCTCCGCCTTCTTCAGCTCCCCTTCCCCCCCGCTTTCGGGCGCGAGGGCGGGAACCGACGTGAGAAGGGTCTCGAGCTCGACGATGCCGTCGTGGCTGCCGTCTATGAGGGAAAATACCTTTTCCTTGTTCATGCTACGCTCCGCCATGCTTTTTGTACGCGTCCCAGCTCGTCGAAACGAGGGAATCGACACCGGAGAATTTCGCCGACCATCCGAGGAGGTCGTGGGCCTTTTTCGAGGAAGCGACGAGCTTGGCCGGGTCGCCGGGGCGACGGGCGACGATCTTCGCCGGTATGGGCTTGCCGGTAATCTTCCGCGCCGCCTCGATGATGTCGAGGACGGAAATCCCCTCCTCGCTCCCGAGGTTCACCGTCAGGCTTCGGTCGTTCTTCGCGATCCAGTCGAGGGCGCTCACGTGGCCGACCGCGAGGTCGGAGACGTGGACGTAGTCGCGGACCCCGGTGCCGTCCTTCGTATCGTAGTCGTTTCCGAAGACCTGGACCTCCTTCCTCATGCCGCAGGCGGCCTCCATGACGATCGGGATGAGGTTCGCCGGATTCCGCTCGAGGCCGGAAATTCTTCCCTTGGTGTCGTAGCCGGCCGCGTTGAAGT
>DBTK01000030.1:53365-55028 GCA_002307015.1 Spirochaetaceae bacterium UBA1318 | reverse complement strand
GCCCTGCTCCGGGCCTCGGACTACGACTCCTTGCTGGGGCGGGCCCTGTCCTCGGACGGGGCCGTCAAGCGCCTCTCGATCGAGGAGGAGCGCGCCCGCATAGCCTACTCGAGGAGCGAGCTCGCGCGCCTATCCCCCGAGCTCGAGGCGGGGACCGGAAGCCTCTCCGCCGCGCTCGCGGGCGGGGTCTTCTCGGTCGCCGCCTCGCCCTCGGCTAAAGTCGGCCTGCCGGGCGGGACTTCGATCGCCCTGGGATCGGCCCTCGCCGCGTCTTCCCTGGGCCCCTACGCCAAGCCAGAGGCCAGCCTGGGCATACCCTTGATCCGGGGAGGCGACGACAAGCTCGTCGCCTCCCGTACATCGCATAACGCCTACGCCCTCGCGAAGGCGGCGAGGGAACGCTCCGAGCTGGAGCTCGAGCGCAAGCTCGACCAGGCCCTCGCCGCCGCGCTCAAGGCCGAGGCTTCCCTGCGCTCCTGCCGGCGCGCCGAGGCCAAGGCCGAGCGCGAGCTCAAGCGAGCCGTCGACATCGACGGCGCCGAGAGCGGAGGGAGCGCCTACCGCGCCCTCCAGCGGGAGCTGCGCACGGCGGCGCGATCGAGCCGAGACGCCGAGGCCGCGCGCGAGACCGCCCTCGCCGCCCTCAGGCGCCTCTTCGGCCCGAACCCTCCTTCCGACGAGGATTTCTTGAAGATCGATTTCCCTTCTCCGTCCCTGGAGATGAAGCTTCCCGAGGCCGAGGCCTCCTACGCCGTCGCGACGGCCAAGTCCTCGGCGGCTCTCGCCGAATTAGCGGCCGCCGAGGCCGGGCGCCGCCTCGTCCTCGGCGCGAGCCTCGGAGCCTCCTATGCCCTCGGCTCCGACTCCGCGATAGCGAGCGCGAGCTCGGCGGGCGCGGGCCTGGGCCTGTCGGCCGGCATCTCGGCGAGCCTCGGAGACCTGGGCCTCGCGGCCAAGACGGGCCTGCTCTGGGACGAGGCGAGCGGCCCCGGCCTCAGCCTCTCCCTCTCCTGGGCCCCTAAGCCCCGCGGCGACGTCGAGCTCAGGACTCGGGACGAGGCCTTGGCCGCCGCGCTCCGCGAGCTCGACCTCTCCGACTCCCTCGCCGCGGCGGCGGCGGACATCGCGGCCCTCGAGGCCAAGCGCAGGGGCCTCGAGGAAGGCACTTCCGACGCCGAGGAGGACCTCGCCTTCGCCGAGGCCGAGCTGGAGGCCAGCGCGAAGGGCTTCGAAGCCGGGCTCTCGAGCCGAAGCGAGGTCGACGAGGCCCAGGCCGCCCGCGACGAGTGCCGGGCCCGCCTGGGAGCCGCCGCTATCGATCGCATAACGTGGACAGTCGAAGCGAGGCTCGTGACCGCCGGCGCCGACGCTTTCGGAGGACAGCGATGAGCTCGAAGAAGAACAAGAAGCGCGCCGCCTGGATCATCGTCGCCGTAGTCCTCGCCGCCGCCGCGGGAGTCGCCGTCTACGCCTCGACCAAGGCCAAGAAGGATCCCAAGGCCGCGGCCGAGGAGACGACGAAGGTCGAGAAGCGCAGCGTCGACGACATTATAGAGGTGTCGGGGAACCTCAAGCCCCTCCTCGCGCAGGAGATACGGGCGCCCGTCGACGGCATCGTCGCCGAGGTGCTCGCCAAGGCGGGCGAAAAGCTCGAGGCGGGAGA
>DBTK01000030.1:52253-53081 GCA_002307015.1 Spirochaetaceae bacterium UBA1318 | reverse complement strand
CTCATCGCGAGGATGAACTCGAGCGCGGCCGTCTACGCGGTCGACAGCGCCCGCTACCAGATCGAGCAGGAGAGCTTCGCCGGGAACCGGCGCAAGGTCGAGCTCCTGAAGCGGGAGCTCGAGTCGAAGGAGAAGGCGGTCGAGGACCTCAACCTGCGCGCCCATATCGGCGGCACGGTATCGAAGCTCGACCTCAAGGCCGGCGACGTCGTCGTCGCGGGGACCTCCTACGGCCGCATCATCGACGTGAGCGCCCTCGTCGCCGACGTCGAGATAGCCGAGTCCGACATCCCGCGCGCCAAGCCAGGCCAGGTCGTCGAATTCCGCTTCCCGGCGCTGCCCGGCCTCGCCGCGAAGGGAAGGGTCGACGCCTTTCCCGCCGAGGCCCGGATCAACGACCGCGGCCTCGCCGTCCTCGACGCCAAGCTCGTCATCGACGCGCCCCCGAAGGGGCTGCTGCCCGCCTACAGCTTCAGCGCGGTGATCAAGGCCGGCGAGGCCCGCGACGTCCTCGTCGTCGACTCGCGCGCCGTCTCCTACAAGGCGGGCAAGCCCTTCGTCGAGCGCAAGAAGGCAGGCGGCGCCTACGAGACCGTCAGCGTCGAGACCGAAGGCTTCGGCTCGGGCCTCGTGCGCATCGTCTCAGGCTGCGCCGAGGGCGACGCGCTCAAGATCCCGACGCCCAAGGCAAAGTGATGGGCGACGCCATACGCCTCGAGGAAGCCTCGAGGCGCTACGAGATGGGCGAGGAGGTCGTGAAGGCCCTCGACGGCGTGAGCTTCATCGTGGCCGAGGGCGAGAAGGTCGCCATCATGGGCCCCTCGGGCT
>DBTK01000030.1:50569-51970 GCA_002307015.1 Spirochaetaceae bacterium UBA1318 | reverse complement strand
GCATGCACCTCATCGGCTGCCTCGATCGCCCCAGCTCGGGGCGAGTACTCGTCGGGGGAGAGGACACCGCGGACATGGGCGAGGCCGAGCTCGCCGGCTTGCGCAACCGCACCGTCGGCTTCGTCTTCCAGCAGTTCCACCTGTTGCCGAGGCTCACGATCGAGGAGAACGCCGAGCTGCCCCTGATCTACGCCGGCGTCCCGCCCCGCGACCGCCGCCGCCGCGCCCGCGAGGCCCTCGAGCGGGTCGGCCTCGACGACCGCCGCTCGCACCGCCCCTCGGAGCTCTCGGGAGGCCAGAGGCAGAGGGCCGCCATAGCCCGCGCGCTCATCAACCATCCCGTCATCCTCCTCGCCGACGAGCCCACCGGGGCGCTCGACAGCGCGACCGGCAAGGCCATCCTCGAGCTCTTCGACGAGATCAACCGCGCGGGCACGACCGTCGTCGTCGTCACCCACGACCGGACGATAGGCGACGCCTTCCCCCGCGTCATACGCCTGCGCGACGGGCGATTGGAGGAGGGATGCTGAGGGAAGCCTTCTTCCTCGCCCTCGACAGCTTCCGCACGAACAAGCTGCGATCGGCGCTCTCGCTCATCGGCGTCGTCATCGGCGTCGCGAGCGTCGTCGCCGTCACCTCGATCGCGGCGAGCGGGACCGCCGACATCCAAGGCCAGTTCAAGGACTTCGCCCTCGACGCGATACAGGTCTTCCCGGGCTGGGACAGGAACGCGGGCGTCAGGCTCATTAATTTCGATGAGGCCCTCATAGCCGGCATCGGCCGGAACGTCGCCGGAGTCAAGGCGGTCCTGCCCCGCTCGAGCCTCGGCGGGAGCCTCGCCGCGGGCCGCGCCAAGACGAGCGCCCAGGTGATCGCGGTCGCCTCGAGCTACATCCAGGCGATGGGCGCGACCATCGAGGTAGGCAGGAGCTTCGACGGCGTCGACGAGTACCGCAGGAAGGCAGTCGTCATCCTCGGATCGAAGCTCGCGGCCGACCTCTTCCCCGAGGGCAATCCCGTCGGGAAGGAAGTCTCCGCCCAGCTCTCCGGCGCCTCCTACCGCCTCGAGGTGATCGGCGTCATCGCCCACAAGGAGTCCTTCTTCGTCGACGACTGGGACCAGGGCGCCTACGTCACCTACGCCTTCGCGAAGGGACGGGTCTCGGCCGGCCTCGAGATAGAGACCCTCACCGTCCTCGCCGCCTCGCCGGGAGACATACTGAAGCTGGGCGACAGGCTCGAGGCCTACTTCCTCGAGCGCACGGGCTCTCCCGAGGGAGCCCAGGTGATCTCGCCCAAGAAGTGGGCCGACAGTAACATGCAGGTGACCAAGACCATCAGCCTGATATTGTCGGGGATAGCCGCCATCAGCCTCCTCGTCGGGGGCATCGGCATCATGAA
>DBTK01000030.1:0-50280 GCA_002307015.1 Spirochaetaceae bacterium UBA1318 | reverse complement strand
GTGACCGAGCGCACCCGCGAGATAGGCATACGCAAGGCCCTCGGCGCGACGCCGCGCCATATACGGGCTCAGTTCCTCGTCGAGGCCGCGACCCTCACCCTGACGGGCGGGATCATCGGCCTCGCCCTCGGCACGGGCCTCGCATGGATGGCCGTGAAGGGCTTCAAGTGGACTTTCGTGGCATCGCCGGAGACGGCCCTCCTCGCCTTCGGCGTGTCGGCGGCGACCGGACTCTTCTTCGGCCTCTACCCCGCGGCGCGCGCGGCCAGGCTCGATCCCGCCGAGGCCCTCGCCTCGGAATAAGAAATCGCTTCGCGATTTCTTGTACCGCAAGGTAGTGATTGTAGTGCGCGCTAAAAGCGCGCCTCGGAATAGCGGATCGCTAGATGAGGGAGCGCTTGGGGGCGTTGCCCGTCGTGATGAAGTAGAGGGCGCGGACGAGGTTGTAGGCCGAGCTCAGGCACATGAGGAGGCCGAAGAAGCCCAGGAGGCCCAGCCCCGCGCCGCCGAAGATGACGACGAGGGCGAGGCCGAAGAAGCCCGTGAGGGCCGAGCGCAGGAAGTAGGGCCTCGCCGTGCCTCGGACCATCTCCTTGCGATGGGCCTCGATCTTGCGGGCTATCTCCTTGGCCGCCGAATCGGGGCAGCCACGCTTGATGAGCTCGGAGGCGATGTCCCGCCAGCCGACGTTCTGCATCGTCAGCTCGATGGCGAGATCGTACATCTCGTTCATGAACATGTCGGCTGCGCGCTCGCTGGAGAATCCCTCGGAGCCTGCGCCTCCAGCGCCTCCGGCGGCGCCCATGAAGGCCGCCCTGCGCTCCTCGCGGGCCCTGGCCGCTTGCTGGGCCTGGGCGGCCTGGGCCGCCTCGGCGAAGCCGCGGAAGAAGGCGTCGAAGTCCGCGGCCGTCGCGTACTGGTTGCCGTAGCCGTTTCCGTAGGCGGCCTGGCCCGGATCGGGGGCGCCCGACTCCCAGGCTGCGAGCCTCGAGTCGTAGGAAGAGCGCTGATTCGGATCGGACAGCACCGAGTAGGCCTCGGAGATGGCCTTGAACCTCTCCTCGGCTTCCTTGGAGCCCGAATTGCGGTCGGGGTGCCATTTCATCGCCAGGCGGCGGTAATTAGCCTTGATCTCGTCGCCCGTCGTGCCCCTCTGGAGCTCGAGGACCTTGTAGTAGTCGTCCATGGGGGACGATAGTATAGTTCCAGCCGCCCGAGGAGGAAGTACCCTGCCCTCATTCCGCATAGCCCAGCTCAAGATGCCGCTCGACCACGACGAGCCCGAGGTCCGGCGCCGCGTCCTCAAGTCGCTCAGGGTCGGAGAGGAGGAGCTCGAGGGCTTGTCGATCGAACGCAAGTCCTTCGACGCGCGGGACCGCCGCGACATCCGCGTCGTATACGCTATCGTTGCGAGCCTGCGGAGCGAGCCGCGGAACCCATTCCCCGCATCGGTCGCCATCCGCGTCGAAGCTCGGCGCTCCTACGAATTTCCCGCGCCCCGCGCCGCGGCGGGCGCGCTTCGGCCGGTCGTCGTGGGCTCGGGGCCCGCCGGACTCTTCTGCGCCCTCATCCTCGCCGAGAACGGCTTTCGGCCCATCGTCCTCGAGCGGGGCGACGAGGTCGGAGCGAGGGATGCGAAGGTGCGAGCCTTCTTCGAATCGGGGAAGCTCGACCCCGAGTCCAACATCCAGTTCGGCGAGGGCGGGGCCGGGACATTTTCTGACGGGAAGCTCAACACGACGGTCTCCGACCGCTACCGCCGGAACGCCAAGGTCCTCGAGGAGTTCGTCGAGGCCGGCGCCCCCGGGGAAATCGCCTACATCAACAAGCCCCACATCGGGACCAATTACCTGGTCACCGTCGTGGGGAACATCAGGAAGAAGATCGAGGCCCTCGGAGGCGAGGTCCGCTTCAGGAGCAGGGTGACGTCCCTCGTCATGGAGGGGGGCGAGATCCGCGGCGTCGTGGTGAACGGCGCCGAAACCATTCCCGCCCAGGCCGTCGTCCTCGCTCTGGGCCACGGCGCCCGGGACAGCTTCGAATCCCTCGCCCGGTCGGGAATCCCGATGGAGTCCAAGCCCTTCGCCATCGGCGTACGGATCGAGCATCCCCAGGAACTGATATCCCGAAACCAGTACGGCCCGTCCTGGCTCCATCCGGGGCTTCCGGTCGCGGACTACAAGCTCACCCATCGTTCCGCCGACGGCCGGGGGGTCTACAGCTTCTGCATGTGCCCGGGGGGCCGGGTGGTCAACGCGAGTTCGGAGGAAGGCGGGGTGGTCACGAACGGCATGAGCGATTTTTCCCGAGGCGGAAGGAACGCCAACAGCGCCATCGTCGTGTCCGTCGCACCCGAGGATTTCGGCGGCTCGGGACCCCTCGCGGGGGTCGAGTTCCAGAGGACCTGGGAAAGGAAGGCCTTCGCCTCCGGCGGCGGGGATTTTTCCCTTCCGGTCCAGCTCTTCGGGGATTTCCGCGAGGCACGGTCGTCTCCGGCCCTGGGGGGCATCGAACCGGACATCGGCGGGCTCTGGCGCTTCGCTCGGCTCGACGGCTGCCTCCCCCCCTGGGCCGTCGCCGGAATCGTCGAGGGCATCCTCGCCTTCGATCGGCGGATACCGGGCTTCGCGCGGGAGGACGCCGTGCTCTCGGGCATCGAATCACGGACCTCGTCCCCGGTGAGGATACTCAGGGACTCATGCTGCATGAGCGCGGTGAAAGGGCTATTCCCCTGCGGAGAGGGCGCCGGATATTCAGGCGGCATCATGTCCTCGGCCATCGACGGGATCAAGGTCGCCGAGGCCCTCGGCACGGGAAGCGTAGCCGTGGCGACGGGGGTCGGGACGGACGGACGGACGGAAACGCGAAACAAGGAAGGACAATGCCGATAAATCTCGTATCTCTCGATGGCGTCTCGAAAACGCTGAACGACCGCCCCCTTTTCGAGGGCGTCACCCTGGGCATCGACTCGGGCGACAAGATCGGCTTCGTCGGCAGGAACGGGGCGGGGAAATCCACCTTCATGAAGATGCTCATGGGCGTCCTCGAACCGGACTCGGGTTCGGTGGCGAGGAAACGGGAGCTTTCCGTGAGCGTGATGGAGCAGTCCCCCGCCTTCGGCCCCGACTCAACCTTGAGGAATTTCCTCTTCGAGGGCGGCGATCCCCTCACCCTCGCGCTGCGGGACTACGAGGGCCTCGTCGACGGCTCGGGCGGTAAGGGCGCCGAGCGGAGGCTCGAGGAACTGATGAGGATTCTCGAGGAGAGGGACGGTTTCGGGATCGAGGCCCGCTACGAGTCCCTCCTTTCCGAGCTCGGGCTTCCCGACGTCGGCGCCCCGATGCGGACCCTCTCGGGAGGCATGGTCAAGAAGGCCGCCATTGCCAGGACCCTGGCCCCGAACTCCGACCTCATCCTCCTGGACGAGCCGACCAACCACCTGGATGTCGAGACCATCGAGTGGCTCGAGCGCAAGCTCGTCCAGACCTCGTCGGCCTTCATCGTCGTCACCCACGACCGCTACTTCCTGGACGACGTCTGCCTCTCCATTCTCGAGATCGACAAGGGCGGGGTGTACAAGTACGCCGGGAATTTCTCCGACTACCTGAAGCGACGCCAGGAACGGGCCGCCATGCTCGAGAAAACCGAGGCGAAGCGGGAGGCCATCCTCAGGGTCGAGATGGAATGGCTCATGCGGGGGCCGAAGGCGAGGGCCGGCAAGAGCAAGAGCAGGAAGGACCGAATCGAGCATCTCATGGGAAGCGGGCTCGAACGGGAAGAGGGGATGAAGGATTTTTCCTCCATCGGCCGCCGCCTGGGACGGAAGGTCCTCGAGCTCACCAAGGTTTCCAAGCAGTACGACGGCGTTCCCGTCCTCATCCCCTTCACCTACGCCTTCAAGCGCGGCGAGAGGATCGGGGTGATCGGTCCGAACGGCTCGGGGAAGACCACCTTTCTCGACCTCGTGGCCGGGAAGATGGCCCCCGACTCGGGCACCGTCGACCGGGGGGACAACACCGCCATCGGCTATTTCGAGCAGGACTCGACCTCGATCGACCTCGGCACGACCGTGCTCGCCTTCATCCAGGAGGCCGCCGAGAACGTGACCATGAGCGACGGCGTCCTCCTCTCGGCCGAGCAGTTCCTCGAGCGCTTCCTCTTTCCCCGGTCGATGTTCGACCAGAAGCTCTCCCGGCTCTCCGGAGGCGAGATCCGCAGGCTCCAGCTGATCAAGCTGCTGGCGACCTCGCCCAACTTCCTTCTCCTCGACGAGCCGACCAACGATCTCGACATCGAGACCATCGAGCTCCTCGAGGATTTCCTGAAGGACTTCTCGGGCAGCCTCCTCACGGTTTCGCACGACAGGGCCTTCCTCGACCGGATCGTGGACTATCTCTTCGTCCTGGACGGGGAGGGCAACATCGAGGGCTTCGCCGGCGACTATACGGGCTACCGCGATTCCGTCGCGGCGGATCTGGCCGAGAGGACGGCCGACAAGGCGGCGGGGTCCGACAAAGCTCCCGGAACCGAGCCGAAGGCTGGGGCCGGCCGGCAGGCCGACCCCACGGATCAGGCCCCGAAGAAGCTCGGATTCAAGGAAAGGAAGGAGTTCGATGCCCTGCTGCCCGAGATCGACGCCCTCGAGGCCGAGAAGGCTCTCCTCGAGGCCGGGTTTTCCCAGTCGTCCCAGGATCCCGCGGCCCTCGAAAAGGCGGCGAAGCGCTACGCCGAGGTGACGGAACTGATCGAGGCGAAGACCGCCCGCTGGGAGGATCTCGCCTCGCGGGAAGGGGCCCAGTAGGCCCGTCGACGTTCAGGAACCGGCGACCTCGATGGTGAATCGGGTCCCGCCGTTCCTCTCGAGCTGGAGGGTCGCGTGGAGCTGCTCGGCGAGCATCGAGACGATCCCGAGCCCGAAGGATTTCGTCAGGCCCGGGTCGTCCGACTCGGGGATGCCGACCCCGTTGTCGACCACCGAAATGACGACGCTGCCGCTTTCCGTGTTCCTGAGCGAGATGCGAAGCTCGGGTTTCCCGGAGAAATCCGCGGGGAAGGCGTATTTCATGACGTTCGTGCAGAGCTCGTTCACGATGAGGCCGCAGGGGATGGCCCGGTCGATCGGGAAATAGACGGGCTCGAACTCGGGCACGAAGGTGATGACGCCGGTTTTTCGGTACGAGGAGAGGAGCCTGCCGACGAGGGTGCCGATGTAGTTCGCGAAGTCGATCCGGCCGAAATCCTGGGACTTGTACAGGTCCTCGTGGATGAGGGCCATAGATATCACCTGGTCGCGGCAGTCCCTGATGACGGCCTTCACCTTCGGGTCGTCCACGCGGTCCTCCTCGAGATCGAGAAGCCCCGATACCACCTGGAGGTTGTTTTTCACCCGGTGGTGGACCTCGTTGAGCAGGGCTTCCTTCTCGTGGAGGGATGAGACGATCTTGGCATCGCTTTCACGCACCTGCCTCGAGCGCTCGATGGCGACGAGGACGACGACGGCGAGCCAGGCGTATTCGACGGTGTAGGGAAACTCGTACAGTCCGAGGTTGACCATGAAATCGTTGACGTAGGCGAGGGTGATGATCGAGGTGACCGTCACGAGGGGCCTGGCCTCGGGATGGCGGCCCAGCCTGGCGTATCTCACGATGACCGCGAGCAGGTAGGCGAAAAAGCCGAGTCCGATGATGGCCTGGATGTTCGTGATCGGTCCCGCCTCGACCTCGAGGTACTCGATCGTATTGCCGAAGGGAAGGGTGATCCTGGTGATCTCGGGCCTGTCCCGTATCCACGCGAGGTCCCCCGGAATCAGGCTCGCAAGGGCGCTCACGCCGAAAAGCACGAAGAAAAACCGGAAGTGCTTCCTGTTGATCAGGCCGTCGTTCCTCGCGACGTACCACATGAACGAAAGGGCGGTCAGGTTCATGACCATGGCCTGCATCCTCAGCCAGGGGATGCTCTCGGCCGGAAGGGCGACATTGTATTCCCCCGCGCAGGCGATTCCGTAACAGGCCGCCAGGACGCAGTTGACCGCGAAGGAGAGGGTTCGCCTCTCACCCTTTCCCCGAGTCCAGACCAGAAGCTCATAGGCGGCAACGGTGAGGCAGACGACGCTCATGATGAGAGGCGGCAGCGCGTAGGTTTTCATTCGGTGGCAATACTATTCGTTTCGCGCCTGGCGTGTCCAGCGTGTCCCTCCGACACCGCCGGAGCCGGGTCAAGCCCGGTCGGTCCGTCTTCGCGTACTTATTCCTCCGACGATCGCCGGAATGACGGATACCAGCACGATGGCGTACATGATCGGGGTAAGGTTTGCCTGCACGAAGGGGACGTTTCCGAAAAAATAGCCGCAGAGGGTGAAGAACAGAACCCAGAGAATGCCTCCCACGACGTTGTAGGCGATGAACCTTCCGTATCGCATCCTGCCTATCCCCGCGGCGAAGGGAACGAAGGTTCGGATGATCGGCATGAAACGGCCGAGAATGATGGCCGATCCTCCCCACTTCTCGTAAAACGCCTCGGCCTTGACCAGGTTATCCTTCTTGAAAAACCCTCCCTCGGTTCTGGTGAAGGCCTTCGGACCGGTGAACGTGCCGATGGAATAGTTGACCGTGTCGCCGATGATGGCCGCGCCAGAGAGGATCGCGATGGAGGGAATGAGGCTGAAAACCCCGGAGGCCGCGAGGGTGCCGAGCATGAATAGGACGGAGTCGCCTGGCAGGAAGGGGGTAACGACCAGTCCCGTCTCGCAGAAAATCACCATGAAAAGGATCAGGTAGACCCAGGGACCGTAATCGATCGCGATGACGCGAAGGTAGGTGTCCAGGTGAAGGATTATTTGGAATATCGATCCGATTAATTGCATGCGTTCCTTGTTGTTTTGGGTAGCTATCGGGTTAGGTTCCCCGAGAACCAGGTCGAAAGGGCCTTCATGCGGTAGAAGAACGAACTCTGCTTCATCCTCTCGAGCCCGAGGAATCGGGGGGTGTTCGCGACGGTCACCCCGTACAGCACCAGATGGTCCTCGACGGGAACGACCACGAAAAGCGTGGTCAGTTCCTTCGGCGCGACCAGCTGGAAAAACAGGTAGCGGAGGCCCGTGAGGTTGTTGAGGACGGCCGTATAGTACCCGTCCCTGACATCGAGCTTCATCGACGAGAAAACGTCCCCGGTCTGCTCCTCCTTCTGGTAGAGGGTAAACTCGGCGTGTTCGGTCGCCGCCGCGAGCTCGGGATCGGGCAGGGGCGAACGGTTCTCGAGCGAATCGACCCGGTAGGAATCGTAGATGAAGGTCTCCATCTTCTTGAGCGAGGCCGAGTAGACCTGGAGCCCTTTCATCGTCGAGAAGGAGGTGAAGGCCTTGAGAACCTTCCCGTCCATTTCCGCCCTGTCTTGGGTCTTCGGAAGGTCGAGGAGGAAGAGGCCCTCGGCGGCTATCGTCGATGGCCTCTCCGGGAGGGCCGCCCTGACGGCGGCGGCGAACGGGGCCTTCTGCCAGATCGGCAGGTCATTCGGTTTCGAGCCGAAGCTCGTCAGCTCCCCCGATTTGAAGAGGGTGTCCCTTTCGTCCGGGGTGAGGAAGCTCGCGTAGTCGTGCGCGTTGACCTGGGCAACCTGGGCGAAGGCCGGGACGGCCATGAGGGCGAGAGCGGCAAAAAGCCAGACATGTTTCATGAATTATCCCCTTACCAGGGCGACGGCGAGCACCAGGGCGGCGAGGCCCCACCGGTACCACGCGAACACCTTCGTCGAGTGTTTCTGGAGGAAGGCCATCAGGAATTTGATGCAGAAGAACCCGGAAATGGCGGCGACGATGAAACCGACGGGAAAGATGGCACGTTCGGCCGAGGTTATCGAGCCGGAATGGAGGCTCTTCAGGAGGTCGAGCATGCTCTTGAGTCCCGCCCCCGCGATGATCGGGGCGGAGAGGAGGAAGGAGAACCTGGCGGCCGCTTCCCGCTTGAGTCCAAGCGCGAGGCCCGCGGTGATCGTCGCTCCCGAGCGTGAAACCCCGGGGAAGATCGCCAGGGCCTGGGCCAGCCCGATGAGGGCCGCATCCTTCGCGGTCAGGCTCCCGATCGGGCGCTCGTGTTTCGAGAGTGCGTCGGCGAGCCAGAGAAGGCCGCCCATGAGGGCGATGGCGACGGCCATCAGGATCATCGACGCTTGGGGAATCGGCGCCTCGTGGAAGGAAACCTGGACCCTGTTCTCGAAGAGGAAGCCGGCGATTCCCCCGGGGATGCAGGCGAGGATCAGGTACCAGGCCATGCGGCGATCGGGATCCTGCCCGATCTTCCACTCGCCGATGCTTCTGAACCAGGCGGCGATGAGCCTCACCCAGTCTTTCGCGAAAAAGACAAGGATGGCGACGAGGGTTCCCAGGTGAAGGGCGACGTCGAAGGTCAGTCCGCCGATTGCGGGGTCCATCCAGCCGAAGAGCCACGGGATTATGACGAGGTGGGCTGAACTCGAAATGGGGATGAATTCGGTTAACCCTTGAGCGAGTCCGAGGACGATCGCTTGTGTGACGAGCATGATACCTCCGGATGATTCGAACATAGACAGCCAAGATGAAGACGAGATGAAGAAGGCCGTTTTTTACGGTTCTGGGGAATTCGGCGCGGTTACGCCGGGGGAAGCTGGATTATGACGGTGGTTCCCCTGCCAACCTCGCTCCGGACCTCGATCGTGCCGCGGTGCTGCCGGACGATGGCCTGGGCTATCGAAAGCCCGAGTCCCGTTCCCTCGCTGGAGCGGGATTGATCGACCCGGTAGAACCGGTCGAAGATCATCGGCAGGTGCTCCCGGGCTATCCCGATTCCGGAATCGGCAATCTCGATCCTCGCCTTGTTCTCCGATGAACGTGCCGAGAGGCGGATCCCGCCTTCCTTCGTATACTTGACGGCATTGTCGAGCAGGTTGAGGGCGAGGTGAGTCAGCGCGTCACCGTCTCCCTCGACGAAAAGCCCCTCCTGGATATCGGTTGAGAGGGAAATCCCCTTCGCCTCGGCGAGGGACCTGAGCGATTCGGCAACGTTCGAAAGCAGGCTACCCAGATCGACCCTTTCCGAGCGGACCGCAGGGTTGAGGTCGGAACGGGAAAGGGCGAGGAGATCGTTCACGAGGTTTCCCATCTGCCCGGCAACGGCCTCGAGGTCCTCGAGTGCCTGCTCGTATTCCTCCGGGCTCCGGCGCCTTTTCCTGGTGACCGAGATGATCGCCTTCATGACGGAAACCGGCGTCCTCAATTCGTGGGATGCGTCGGCGGTGAACCGTTTGTGGCGCTCGAACGAATTCTCGATTCTCGCAAGCATCTCGTCGAAGGTTGATGCGAGCCGTCCGAGCTCGTCGTCGGTTTCCGGAAGTCCGATCCGGGCCGAGAGGTCCTCGGCCGAGATCCGTCGGGCGGTCCTGGTCATAAGGTCGATGGGTCTGAGGAGCCGGGAGACAAGAAGGTAGCCCCCCGCGGCCGATGCCGGCAAGAAAAAGGGAAGGGAAAAGGCCAATATCAGGAAAAGCTGTTTCAGGGCGTGCTCGATGGCCTCAGTCGATCGGGCCACCTGAAGGGTCGCGAGGGTTGTCCCCTTGTTCGTCACGGGAACCGAATAGACGCTCAGGTCGGGATCGGCCAGGGAATAGGCGGGTTTTGCGGGCGGTCCCTTGACGGCGGGCAGGTAATCGGCGAATTGGCCGTTCCTGAAGAGGACGATCCCGTTCCGGTCCACCAGCCTTTCGGTATACGCGGAGGGAGGGTGGGTCGAATCGGGCGGTTCGTAAAAATTTTTGGGCAGCACAAGGCGGCCTTCGTCCGAGTCGAGGCTCGCGAGGATGCGGTCGGCGTCGATGCGCAAGGAGTCCCTGACCGAGGCATGCAGGAAGACCGACATCGTGATGAAGATGAAGACGCCGAAGACTGCGATGGCCGAAAAGAATAGGGCCGCCGTCCACAGGGCGAAACGGACACGGAGGTTGTTACGGATTCCGGGTACCGTCCCCGCCCGAGATCCGGTATCCCGTTCCCCGAACGGTCTGGATGAGCTTTCGGGGAAACGGATCGTCGATTTTCCTTCTCAGGTTCCGGATATAGACGTCGACGACGTTGGATTCGTTGAAGGAATGGAAATCCCAGACATGCTCGGCGATCTGGGACCTGGTGAAAACCTGCTCGGGGTGTCTCATCAAAACCTCGAGCACGGCATGCTCCTTTGCCGGAAGCTCGATGGCGATCCCTCCCCGTGTGGTTTTTTTCGTAACCGTGTTCAGGCTAAGGTCGGCCACCTCCAGTATCGGCGATTTCCGGGTATCGATGGAGCGACGGGAGAGGGCGCGGACCCGGGCGAGCAGTTCCTCGAAGGCGAAGGGCTTGATGAGATAATCGTCCGCCCCCGCGTCGAGTCCGGCGATGCGGTCCCGCACGGAATCGCGGGCCGTTAGCATGATGATGGGCGTCTCCTGTCTCCGGCTCCTGATCTTCCTGCAAACCTCGATGCCGTCGATCAGGGGTATCATGATGTCGAGTACGATCACGTCGTATGAGGTCGTCCGCGACCAGTCGAGGGCATCCCGGCCGTTGACGACGGCGTCCACGGCGTGGCCTTCCTCCTCAAGTCCCTGTTTGAGGTAGTGCGACAGCGTAGGTTCGTCTTCGACGAGAAGCAGTCTCATGGTTTCCACCTGGCTACAATCTATCGCGCGGCGGCCCGGTGGGCAAGCCGAGGGGACGAGCGCGGGGGAATCGGATCGCCCGCCTTTCATTCCTTCGGCCACTGAATATACTTAATACATAACGCGGATGCAAACCATCCGTTGACCGGAGGAATCGCCATGAAACTGACCACGAAAATGGTCGTGCTTTTCTCGGCAACCTTCATCGCCGCGATGACCGTATGCCTCGTCTACGTCTTCAACAAGAGCTACGAGGTGATCGTTACCGAAGCGGAGCGGCGGGCCGTCCTGCTCGACAAGACTTTCGAATCCCAGATGTACCAGGGATTCAGGAGCGAAAACGCGAAGGGCGTCAACGAGGCCTACCAGAAAAGCCTCGCCGCGCTGAAGGCGACCCTTCCCGAGATCCTCGAGATAAACGTGTACCATATAGCGACCGCACGCGCGGTGGCGACGACCGATTCGTCGCTCCTCGGTAAGGAAGCCGATCCCGAAGATCTCGAAGCCGGCAAGAGCGACAAGACCATCGTGCTTTTTGAAAATGAGGGCAAGGATTCCATCGTTGACGTGACCGGTCCGCTCCATTACCAAGGGGCGATCGATTACGTGATTGGCATCAAGATCGATTTCACCCAGGATCAGGCGCTGATCAGCGGCCTTCTCGTGCGTACCCTATTAATCGGATTGGCGGCTCTCATTCTGGTCGTCGTCATCGTCATCGTGACATCCCGGAGCATCGTCGTCCCCATCCTGAGGATTGCCGGGGTTTTCAGGAAGATGTCGGAGGCCGAGGGGGATCTGACCTCGAGGCTCGACGCCACGAGGAAGGACGAGCTCGGAATTCTCGCCCGCTACTTCAACAGCTACATGGAACAGAATGCCGATTTCATAAGGCAGGTCCGTGACCTAGGCACCCGTGTTGCCGAATGGAGTCGAGGCGCCGCGATCGCCGGAACCGAGCTGAGGGATGGCACGAGCACCCAGGCGAGCGGCCTCGAAGAGATTTCATCCAGCATCGAGGAGCTGACCGGCAACGCGCTCCGCAATGCCCAGAACGCCCTGATGACAAAGGACACGGCGACCGAGGCTTCCGATACGGCGAGGAAGGGACAGGATGCCCTCGAGAGAACCGTCGCGGCCATGCGGCAGATAACCAACAAGATATCCGTCATCGAGGAGATTGCGCGGAACACGAATCTTCTCGCGCTGAACGCGGCCATAGAAGCCGCGCGTGCGGGAGAGGCCGGAAAGGGATTCGCCGTCGTCGCGGGAGAGGTGAGGAAGCTCGCCGAGTTGAGCCAGGAGGCGGCCTCTGAAATCACTCAACTGTCGGCTGACAGCCTCGAGATCGCCGAGGATGCGGGCGTTTTTCTGGCGCAGATCGTGCCGACGATCCGGAAAACCGCCGACCTCGTCCAGGATATCGCGACCGCGAGCAAGGAGGAGGAGCAGGGCACGACTCAGATTTCCTTGGCGATACTGCAGGTCGATTCCATCGTGCAGAAGAACGTGACATCCAGCCAGGGCCTGGTGGATAAGGCCACGGGAATGTCGGATGACGCCGATCGACTGCTGAAAGCGATTTCCCACTTCCATCTCGAAAACCTTGGGGACGGAGCCGACGGGCGGCATTTTCAGGCGATACAGTAAGCAGCTCGCTGACCAAAAACAAAACCATTTCTCGGGTACAAGGACCTGCAGCGAGGAGCTGAACGTCATCCTGGAAGAGATGAAAGCCACGAGCGACGAGTTGATGGCGAAGAGCGAAGAACTTCACGAACGGGAGGAGGCCCCGTGAGACTTCACTTGGTGGAGTTCTTCACTGACCAGATCAAAAGCTGCAATCTCTTCTGAACGATCAATCATAAAATCAAGATAATCCATTCCTTACAGTTCCAACATACCCCGCAGCAAGCTGCGAGGCTCTTGATTTGAGGATTTGGACGAGAAAGGACCAATTCAGAAGGCGTGGCCGAATTACTCCCCTTTGGGGAAAGAGCAGTACCATTGTCACCTGGCCTATTCATGGGTTGCGTGCTGGTACAATGAATCCGATTCGATCGAAATCGAGGTGTACATACAGGTCGTCGAGAAGAGGCGCATATTAACGCGAACCTTTCGGGCGCGGGTCCGGATGAAGGTGCGGCTCTGGTCGAGGAACGCTTTCCCGATGCCCTCACCAACCGTCCAGTTCCGGACTTTTTCTCGCTATTCTTACCGTTTTTTCACCGAAAGCTAGTTTTTTTGTCGTAAACCAAATCGGGCCCGAAAGGGCGTCTCGAAAGGTCTGGATCGACAAGGAGAAACTCATGAGCCTGTTTCGGAGATTACCCCGTTTATATGCGATCGTCGCTTCCCTCTTTTTCTTCGTTGGCGTCATTTTGTCTGCGGAGGAAATTCAGATTGTCTACACCTCCGATCCCCATTTCGGCATCACCCGTCAGCACTTCCAGGGAGCCGACAATGTTGACGCCCTCATTGTCAACGCCCGTCTGGTGCAGAGGATCAACTCCATTTCTTCCGTCGTCATTCCTCCCGATGGCGGTATCCACGCGGGAAAGGCCGTCGGTCCCGTCGACTACTTTATCGAGACCGGCGATATCGCGAACCGTGAAGAGGGCCAAGGTCTTTCGGCGATCCAGAGCGCCACGATCTCGTGGAAGCAATTCAAGGAAACCTACCTGGACGGCCTGACGATCAAGGGGAAGCGGGGAGAACCGACCGAGGTTTTTCTCCTTCCGGGCAATCATGATGTATCGAACGCCCTCGGTTCCTACAAGGCGATGACTCCCCCGAAGGATCCCACCGCCTTCCTCGAAATCTACAACGCCATGCTTAAACCCTCGACGCCGAAGACCGCCGCCACGATTGATCCGAACAGGGACCGGGTGAACTATTCGCGCGATATCGCCGGCGTTCATTTCGACTTCGTGCAGATGTGGCCCGATCCGGCGGTCCGGACATGGCTGGAGAGCGACCTGGCGAAAGTCGGCGCCGCGACCCCCGTGCTCCTTTTCACCCATGCCAATCCCGAACTCGAGTCCAAGTACTTCATCAATCCCAACGGCACCCACGACATGAACGGCAAGGACAAGTTCGAGAACGTCGTGAGCGAGGTGTTCCAAAGCGGAACCAAGATCGACGATCCGAGCGTAAAGGAGCAGCGGGAGCTCGCCCAGTTCTTCGGCAAGCATCCCAATATCGTGGGATATTTCCATGGCCATGTTCACCTGAACCAGTTCTATACCTGGGTCGGGCCCGATCGCAACATCGCCCTGCCGGTGATTTCCGTGGATTCGCCGATGAAAGGCATTATCTCAGCGGGCGATGAAACCAAGCTCTCGTTCCAGCTTATCACGCTGGATGCCGACGCAGGTCTCATGACCATCCGCGAGGTTCTCTGGAATACCGATCCCCGCGACCCCTCGACTCCGTTGGCTTTCGGAGGAAGCGAGACCCTGGCGCTGCACAAATAGGGTGCCGGCGTGGTCCCGAGTTCCCTGCGTCAGCGGGCCGGAATGCCGCTCTCGCAGGGAACATTGATAGTGCACTTGCCGCAGCCGTAGCGTGGCTTGAAAATCGGCAGGACCTCGGTGTCGATGTAGTCGCCGCACACCCCGTTGTCTTTTCCGCTCCGGGCGATCGCCAAAGGCGGACATCGCTTCATGCAGGCGCCGCAAGTTCCCTTCGTCAGGAAGGGGCAGTACTCGTCGTGCCGGGTATAGGGCCGGGGACTCGGCGTCAGCTTTCGGGTCGTAATTACGCTGCCGATCCTGCCAGCCGTTCCCTTCGCGGTTATCAGCGCTCGATGCGGCCGAAGGTGCCGAGCCCGGCCGCGAAGGCGACATGCCGTTCGGACCAGTTGGATTTTCTTCCGACGACCCTGAAGCGCGGATCGAGGCCGGGTGCCGTCGCCCTTTCCCCGGCGCGGCTCAGGAGGCCGACCAGGAAGATCCGGACGGCGTTGTTGAAAGCCTCCCCATCGATCCTCGCCGAAACCCATTCCTCCGAGGGCAGGCCGGGACCCCTGTTCGTGTTTCGCAATTCCGGGGTGAACGGCAGGAAATAGGACAGGACCGAAGAGGATCCTTCGAGCCATTCCCGGGGCATGAGGTGGTCGGGGCCGACGATGTCCTTTTCGGCGAACCGGCCGAACCAGTCGTCGTCCGCCGAGGCGACGCCGACGAGGGGCTCCCCGTAGATCCAAAGTTTTTTCAATCGGCATTGCCGCGGGGCATTACTGACGTCCGTCCGGACAACTTGCTTTTCGGCGATCCATGCGTCACTATGGACCCTCGCGAGGCTTTCGCGAGGAGGAACCGTGAACAAGAGAACGCTGAAACTGGCCGCCCTATCCCTGATTCTGGCGCTCGGCGCCGCGACCGCCTTTGCCGCTGACAATGTCCAGGGGCTCTGGAAGACGGTCGACGACAAGACCGGCAAGCCCAAGGCCTACATCCTGCTGTACGGCTACAAGGGCCAGGTTTTCGGCCGGACGATGGCGACCATCGACGAGAAGACGGGGGCCGTCAAGGACACCACCGATACCCCCGTCGACAAGGCGGAGAAGGCCGACAAGATCGCGGGCAACCCGCCCTACGCCGGCATGGATTTCGTCTACAAGCTCGAGGACAAGGGGAAGGAGTGGAGAGGCCTCATCCTGGATCCCAATTCGGGCGACGAGTACGATTGCCGCATCTGGCTCGACAAGGGCAACCTGATCGTACGCGGCCAGCTCAAGGGCATCGGCTTCATCGGGCGGAACCAGACCTGGTTCAAGGCGGCCGAGTCCGACCTTCCCCCGGGCTACAAGCTCCCCGACCCGTCGACCTTCGTTCCCGTCATGCAGACCAAGATAAAATAGCCTCGGCGAAAAACTCAGGCGACCGCTCCGCCGGAAGCGGACGATCGCCCCGTTCGGGCGGGATTTCGCGAACGCGCGCTTGGCCTAGAGTTTCCCCTCGAGCAGGTCCATCTTCCGCTTCATGTAGTACCTGAAATTCTCGAGCGAGACGTCGGGCGGAACCAGGTGGTCGACGGTCGGGATGTAGCCGCCATCCTCCACGAGGGGCGCGAGGCTCGCCAGGTGGTCGTCGATGCACTTCCTGTCCTTGGCGAGCTCCCTCTTGTCCACGCCTCCCCAGAGCCTGAGGGCCCGGCCGTACTTCTTCCTGAGGGCGACGGGATCCATGGATTCCGATGCCCGCTCGATCGGCCAGATCCCGTCCACCCCGGCCTCGAGGAGCAGCGGGATGAGAGGCTCGGTGTTCCCGTCGGAGTCGACGAGGACGTACCGGACTCCCTTCGACTTGTAGAAGTCCACGAGCCGGCGCATCCGCGGGAAGATGAATTCCCGGTAGGTGTCCGGACCGAGCAGGGGACCCGATTTCATCGCCATGTCTTCGTTGATGAACACATAATCCGGGGCTATCCTGTCCAGCACCGGGGTCGAGACCTCGATGGTGAAGTCGGCGATGAAATCCATCATTTCGTGCATGAGCTCGGGCAGATCGTACCAGGCGTAGCTGACGCCGACGGTTCCCATCCACTCTCTCGCCCGCCAGTAGAAGCCCAGGGTGCTGCAGTTCCGGCCGAGGACAAGGGGATGGGTCCTGATCTTCCAGCCGGGGAGCTGGATCGCCTCCCACTGGGGCGGATACCGGCCCGCATTGCCGGAGACGAAGCGCTTCCTGAGTTCCCGGAAATCCCCGGGCTCCTTGACGGGAAAGTCGAGGTACTCGTCCATGCTCGACCTCATGCCGCGGGAGGTGCCTTCCTTGAGGGCCTTGGTGACGATGCCGCTCGCCTGCCGCTTGACGAGGTAGCGGTCGGTTTCCTCGATCGTTTCCTCCTCGAAAGGGGGAATCATGCCGAAGTTCACCGGGATGTATTCACGCGGGTCCATGCCGAAGCATTCCTCCCCGGTGAACCAGTCCCAGTGGAGGTCGCCCGGATCGAGGCCTTCCCCCTTCCATCGGTCCACGGTCTGGCTCCAGACCCCGACCTCGTGGTTGGGAACCCTATCGACGGTCCGGTATTCCATCACCCCGAGAAAACGTTCGAGCGGATTCATGATAAACCTCCTCGTCAACGATTCTTCCGTAAGTATGCATGGATGTCGGCATGCCGCCTCGAAAATGCCGCCATTTTCAAGCACGATGCCGCCAGGGGCCGGGAGCTTTCGACCTCGCTTTTTCGGGCGGATCCGGGAAAACGGGTATATCATCCTTCCATGGGCAAACGGCATCGGCTTCCCTTTTTCGATTGGCTCTACCTCGTTCTCGCCTTCGGGGGATTCGCCCTTTCGGGTTTCGACTATCTCCGGACCTTCGCGGCGTCCGGGCTGCCTTCGTACTATCCCTACCTTTTTCTCGGCCTCCTCCTCCTTCAGGCGATCATGGTTCCGGTGGAGGTGCTGACGAAAAGTCCGCGGAAATACTTCGTGGCGATGGGGGTCCACGCGATCGCCGTCCTGGTTCTCGTGCCGCTGTCGGCGGGGAATTTCCACGTGGAGTACGCGCCCTGCGTCGTCTTCGCCATCGGCATCTGCCTCTTCAATTCCTTTCCGGTGAGCGCCGTCCTCTCGGCCTCGTTCGTTTCGGCGATCGTCGCCATAAACGCCTATGCACTTCGGACGAGGGGCATGGATGCGGGGGGGATCGTGTTCCGTGAAATCGAGCTGGGCTCCCTCGTCGGCCTCATCTCCCTGTTCGGCCTCTTCGCCATCTTCTACCGCGAAAAGGTGATAGACTTCCGGGACGAGAACGACCGCCTCGATTCCCTCGTCGACCGTCTCACGAAGGCGAACCTGAGGTACCAGGAGTACGCGCGGACCATCGAGGAATCCTCGACCGAGAACGAGCGCAAGCGGATCACGAGGGACATCCACGACATCGTGGGCTACACCCTGACGAACAACATCACGATGATGGAGGCGATCACGGACATGATGCACGAGAATCCTCTCGGCGTCGCCCACCTCGTCGAGGCGGCCCGCGAGAACGCCCAGCAGGGATTGATGCGCGTCCGTGAGGCCCTCTACACCCTGAGGAAAAACGAGATCGCCATCCCGAAGGGCTTCGACGCGGTGCGCAGCCTCGTCAACGTGTTCGAGCGGGGGACAGGGGTGAAGGTGGAGATCTTCTTCAACGACGTCCTCTGGCAGTTTCCGGACGAGGTGGATTTGTCCTTCTACCATGTCGTGGAGGAAAGCCTGATCAATTCCTTCCGCCACGGACGGGCCACCCATATCCGGGTCTTCCTGGTGAGGAGGCCTGATGAAATAATGCTGAAGGTTTGCGATAATGGCGTCGGGGCCGATTCCTTCACCGAAGGGATCGGCATCTCGGGCATGAGAGAGCGCCTCGTGAAGATCGGCGGAAATCTCCACGTCGAGTCTTCGATAGACGGATTCAACGTGATCGCGGTTCTGCCCCTCGAGTCCGACAACAAAGGATAGGTCCATCATGGAAGAAGAATCCCAGCCCCTGATCAGGGTCCTCATCGCCGACGACCAGATGCTTTTCGCCGAGGGGCTCAAGACCATCCTCGAGTCGAGGACCCGGGACATCGAGGTGACCGGCATTGCGAAGAACGGAGCCGAGGCGATCGAGGCGGTGGCGAAGAACCCTCCCGACCTCGTGCTCATGGACGTTCGCATGCCGGTCATGGACGGCGTGGAGGCGACGAAAAGGATCCACGCGAGGTTTCCCGGCGTCCTCATCGTCATGCTCACGACCTTCGACGACGACGAGTACGTGAAGCTCTCGCTCGCGTACGGCGCCATCGGCTATCTCCTGAAGAACCGTCCCCCCGCCGAGCTCATCGCCTCCATCCGCGCGGTGAGGAACGGCGTACTCCAGATCGACCCGGCCGTCTCGAAGGCTATCATCAAGGTCGCCCGGGAAAAGGAGCTCGACGACGACGAGTTCCTGACGAGCCTCAACACCCTCACGAGCCGCGAGCGGGAGGTTCTAAAGCTGCTGACCCAGGCGAACGACAACAAGTCCATCTGCGCCCAGATGAACATCGCCGAGCAGACGGTGCGCAACTATATCAGCGCCATCTATTCCAAGCTGGGCATCGTCAACCGCATCGAGATCATGAAATATACGGAAAAGATCAAGTTCTACCTCAACCATTTCTGACCGGGTACACGACCGGTACAACCATACCCTCCGAATACCGTAAATAGCGGTATTTCCGTAACTTGCGTGCACGCCGGGCCGATGTATGATAGGCGCACATTATGGCGGAAAAAGAAACAAATCGATCGGAAAGCACGGTCAAGTACCGTTTCCCCCGGCTCGGTTCCTCCCACGGGACCAAGCGGGCGGCGCTCAGGCGGAACGGCAGGGCCCGGCTGAAATGGACGGCGGGAACCGCGGGCGTCTACCTCGTCGCTGCGGTCATCGGCATCGTGTTCATCGTCCCGCTTCTCTGGATGCTGTCAGGAAGCCTCAAGCAGACCCAGCAGATGTTCACCTACCCGGTCAAGTGGATTCCCGACCCGTTCGTGTTCAGGAACTACCTCGACGCGTGGAACACGATCCCCTTCGGCCGCTTCCTGCTCAATACCCTGTACTTCGCCGTTCTCGGCGCGCTGGGCGACCTCGTGTCCTCCTCACTCGTCGGCTACGCCTTCGGCCGGCTCCGCTTCCCGGGACGGAACATCCTGTTCATCGTCTGCCTCAGCACGGTCATGGTGCCCCAGACGGCGATCATCATTCCCCAGTTCATCCTTTTCAAGACCATCCACTCGATCGACACCTATATCCCGCTGATCCTGCCCTCCTGGCTCGCCTACCCCTACTGGGTTTTCCTGATGCGCCAGTTCTACATGACCATACCGGAGGAGTTCGACCAGTCGGCCAAGATCGACGGATGCGGCTATTTCCAGATCTACCTGAGGATCCTGCTGCCGCTCACGAAACCCGCCCTCGTCACCATCGGCATCTTCGCGGTGGTCGGGGACTGGCAGAAATTCCTCGAGCCGATCGTGTACCTGAACTCCCAGATCAAGTACACGATCTCGGTCGGGCTCGGGCTCTTCCAGGGCCTCTACACCACGGTCAGCTGGTCGCTCATGATGGCGGCTTCGGCCATCGCGATGTTTCCGCCGGTCATCGTGTTCTTCATCGCCCAGAAGTACTTTATGCAGGGAATCAATCTTTCCACCGGGAAGGACTGATCCCGCCCATGCCGAAGGAATTCGAGGTGCGCGTTGCGCGCCATGAAAAACGAAAGGGGGTTTAGGATGAAAAGGGGAATTGCCTGGAGTCTTTCTCTCGCAATGCTGGCCGTCGTCGTCGCGTTCGGCGCATCGGCCGCGGATACGGTGAATCTGACGCTGATGATCAACCATGGAGCCGACGACGCGCCGCTCTTTACGACGGTGGCCAATAACTTCACGGCCAAGCATCCGAACATCAAGATCGACGTGGTGAACGTCGCCTCGGGAAACCAGTACTACGACAAGCTCGCGACGCAGATGGTGAGCGACACGGTGCCTGACCTCTTCTACATGAGGGGAGGCAGCGGGGACGCCAAGTACTACGACAAGGGCATCGCCCATCCCCTCGACGATGTGATCAAGCGGGACGCGGCCGAGGTCAACGTTCCCGACTTCATCCAGTCCCAGATCGCCGAGCTCCAGTACAAGGGCTCGTGGCGGGCCCTGCCCTACGACTACTCGGTCATCGGGCTTTTCTACAACAAGAAGCTCTTCGACGCCGCCGGCGTGAAATATCCCACCGACGACTGGACATGGGACGACCTGCTCAAGGCGGCTCAGAAGCTGACCAAGAAGAGCTCCTCGGGGGTCGTCACCCAGTACGGCCTCGCGACCTCCCCGTTCGCCTTCGCCACGAATTTCGCGCTGGGGAACATCTGGACGATGGGCGGGGAAATGCTCACCAACGACAATTCCGGCGTCCTCCTCGACTCTCCCGAAACGATCAAGGCGGTAACCTACCTGGCCGAGTTCGTGACCAAATACGGCGTGGCCCCGGGACCCGGAACGGTCAACGACCAGAACCCCTTCTTCACCGGACAGGCGGCCATGTGCTTCGACGGCTCGTGGGCGACGATGCAGTACCGCTCCAATTGCAGCTTCCCCTTCGACGTCGCGATGATGCCCAAGAACCCGACGACCGGCAAGCGCGTCGTCGCCGCGACCGGCGGCAGCTTCGCGATCTCCAACCATACAAAGCACTTCGAGGAAGCCTGGCAGTTCCTGAAATACCTGACCGGCCCCGAAGCCGAGACCATCCTCATCGCCACGCCGATTCGCAGCGTCCCGGCGAGGATTTCCATCCAGAAGGTCTGGGCCGCCAACATCTCCAAGGGAGGACTCGCGCCCAAGAATGTCGAGGCCTTCGCGAAGGAGGAGCAGCTCTCCGCCAGGAACTGCCCGCCCGTCTACTTCGACTGGACGACCTCCGTGAGCAACATCTTCCCGACGTTGACCGATTCGAAGACCAACATTCCCCAGGCGCTCAAGGATTGCGCCAACCAGATCCGCGATGCGATCGGCGCGGTCGGCCTCAAAGTGACGAAATAGCTCGAGCAACCCGCGGCCCGAGTTCCCCACCGGGAACCCGGGCGTGCGGAGATTCCGTAAAGGGAGAACGACGTGAGAGGTCAATTCGGAAGTCGGGAGCGGACCAAGGAAGCGATTGCGGGATACCTGTTCCTTTCGCCCTGGATCATCGGTTTCATTTTCATTACGGGCGGCCCCATCCTCGTGACGCTCATCCTGTCGTTCACGCAATACGACCTGGTCTCGGCGCCGAGGTTCGTGGGCCTGAGGAACTACGTGACGATGTTCACCCACGACCAGCTGTTCTGGCAGTCGCTCAAGGTCACCGCGCTCTACACCGTGGGCCTCCTGCCAGCCCTCCTCGTGATCTCGCTCCTCTTCGCCATCCTCCTGAACCGGAAGCTCCCGGGAATGAGCACGATGAGGACGATCTACTACCTTCCCTCCATCCTGCCCTCGGTGGCGACGACCTTCGTCTGGGCCTGGGTCCTGAACCCGGATTTCGGGGTTTTCAATTCCTTCATCCGGGGCCTTCTCGGGGTTGCCGGCCCCCGGTGGCTGGGAAGCGCGCAGTGGGTCATCCCTTCGTTCCTGATGATGAGCATATGGGGCTCCATCGGGCCGACGATGGTCATCTTCCTCGCCGGCATGCAGGGGATACCGGAGCAGCTCTACGAGGCGGCCCGGGTCGACGGCGCGAGCAACGTCCGCCAGTTCTTTTCGATCACCCTGCCGATGCTTTCGCCGGTCATTCTCTTCAACCTGATCATGAGCCTGATCGGCTCCTTCCAGGTTTTCACCGGGACCTACCTCCTGACCCAGGGAGGTCCGAACTACGCGAGCTACTTCTACGTCTTCTACCTGTACAAGAACGCCTTCACCCAGTTCAAGATGGGCTATGCGAGCGCCCTCGCCTGGGTCATGTTCCTCATCATCCTCGCGTGCACGATGGTCGTCCTCAGGTCCTCGTCGATCTGGGTCTACTATCAATCGGACAAGTCGGACAAGAAATAACATGAGGGAAATAGACTACGACGACTATCTGGACAGGGTCCACGGATGCTGGCTGGGCAAGTGCGCGGCCGGCACCATCGGCGCCCCCTGCGAGGGAAGGAAGGAAGCCTTCGAGTTCGCCTTCGATCCCCGGTCCATCGAGCGCATGCTGCCGAACGACGACCTGGACCTCCAGGTGCTTTGGCTGGACGTGCTCGAGCGGAAGGGACTGGCTCTGACGACAGCCGACCTCGCCGAGGCCTTCTTCTCGAAATGTCCCTATTCCCCGGGGGAGTACGGGGTCTTCAAGCGGAACTATGCCCGCGGTATCATGCCTCCCTACTCCGGGACCTACAACAACCGCTACTACCGGAACGGCATGGGCTGTCCCATCAGGTCCGAGATCTGGGCCTGCATCTGTCCGGGCGACCCCGGCCTCGCCGCCTCCTACGCGGAGCGGGACGGGATCATGGATCACGGACGGGATTCCGTCGACGCGGAGAAATTCCTCGCGGCGATGGAGGCCGAGGCCTTCTTCACCCGCGACATCGGAAGGCTCATCGAGGTGGGCCTCGCCTCCGTCGACCCCGCGGGAAAGACGGCCAGGGTCGTTTCCGACGTCGTGGGGTGGTGCGGCGAGATGCTCGACCGGCGCTACATCCGCGCCCTCATCGTCGACGAATACGGCCACCCCGATTGCACGAACATGTACCAGAACCTGGGCTTCACCATCCTCGCCCTTCTCAGGGGGCGAGGGGATTTCGTCGATACGGTGATGACGGCCCTCAACTGCGGCTACGACACGGATTGCACCTGCGCGACCTCGGGGGCCATCCTCGGGATTCTCTACGGGGCGAAGAGGCTCTCCTCGGAGTTCAGGATTCCCGATTCGACCTTCGTCCTCGGCGTGAATATCACCAGGCGGTCTGACCTCATCGTCGATCTGGCTGAGGACACGGCGAGGGTCGGCGTCGCGGCGGCGGGGGAACCGGAGTCCGTTGTCCGCATCCTTTCCGCGCCTGCCTTCGCGCCGCTCCCCGTCCGAGGGGAGGGACCGGCGGTCGAGTTCGGCGTCGAGTACGAAGGCGCCCCCGTCATCGCCCCGGGGGAAACGAGGACCGTCATCCTCTGGCCTCGCGCCGCGGGCGGAAGGAAGATTTCGGGAACGGTGAGCGTCTCCCCTCCCGAGCACTGGACGTGCGAGTCCGGCTCTTTCGAGCTCGCCGTCGCCCCGGGGCCGGCGGCCGGGATCCCCGTGAGGATATCCGTCCCGGCCTCGATCCCGGTCCTCAACGAGACGAACATCGTCCGATGCCGTTTCGTTTCCCCGGATGGGGGGAGAATCGACTTTTCCTTCGGCCTCGCGGGGGCCGCGGTCTGGCGAATGTTCGGGCCGTTCAGGGAAAACGCGGAAGCCCTGCCCCCGATCCCGTACTGGGAATCCTACTATCCCTACATCAAGGGTCGGGACGAGAGCGACACGGCCGACAGGGTCAGGGCCTACCACCTGAACTTCAGGTCGGGCTTCGGCGTCGAGTTCATGGACCTCGCCGAGATCACGGGGCCGGACCGGTTCGATCCGGCCGATCCGGCGAGGAACGCGAGGACGGTCGCCACCCGCGAGGACCTCTTCTCGGTCGACGACCTCGTGCGCTGCCAGGGGCCCTGCACGGTCTACCTCGAACGGAAGCTCGTCTCGCCCGAGGACAGGGTCGTCGGGATCCACGTCGGGAACACCTCGGCTTTCAAGCTGTGGATCAACGGGACCCTCGTCGGGACGGCCGAGAATTCCGACTGGTGGACGGCCGAGAACCGCCACTTCCTGGGCGTGCGGCTTCGCAAGGGGACGAACGAGGTCGTCCTCAAGGCCTCGCGGCTGGGGGCCACGGCCGAGTACAGCATCCTTTTCTGCGAGGGCGGGCCCTGCACCGGACACTGGGGCGATTTCGCCTCGATCGTCCCCGAAGCGAAGAAAAACGGATTACCCTGAGCGGACCGGGGTCGGTCCCGGCTCATCGATCATACCGGCGCGAAGGCGCCTGAAACGAAGGAGGCTTCAATGATTCTGGACATCGAAACGTACCGCAAGAAAACCCTCGGCTGCTGGATGGGCAAGAACATCGGCGGGACCCTGGGCGCGCCGATGGAATGGAAGAGGCAGGTCAACGACGTATCGTTCTATACCCAGGAGCTGGGAGGGGAGCCGCTGCCGAACGACGATCTCGACATCCAGCTGCTGTGGCTCATCGCGATGGAGGAGCAGGGGATCCGCATCGACGCCCACGTCCTCGCCGAGTACTGGTGCATGTTCGTGACGCCCCACTGGGCCGAGTACGGTACGGGAAAGATCAACATGCGCTCGGGCCTCCATCCCCCCCTCTCGGGCACCTACCGAAACGTGTACAAGCACAGCTGCGGCTCGTTCATCCGCTCCGAGATCTGGGCCTGCGTCGCCCCGGGGCTTCCCGCCGTCGCCGCGCGCTACGCCTACGAGGACGCCATCCTCGACCACGGGAACGGAGAGGGCACCTACGCCGAGGTTTTCACCGCGACCCTCGAGAGCGCCGCCTTCGTCGTCGACGACCTCCGGAAGCTCATCGACATCGGGCTTTCCTACATCCCGTCCGACTGCGCCGTCGCGAAGGCCGTCCATCTCGCCATCGAGTGCTTCGACCGGAAGAAAACCTGGCTCGAGGCCCGGAACATCATCCTGGAGAAGCACCGCGGCAAGCTCGCCTGGCCCGAGAACACGAGCGAGGACGACCGGAAGAAGGGCTTCGATTCGGGCGAGATCGGCTACGACGTCCCGTCCAACATCGGCATGCTCGTCGTCGGCCTCCTCTACGGCGAGGGGGATTTCGCGAAGACGATCTGCACGGCCGTCAACTGCGGCGAGGATACCGACTGCACCGGCGCGACCGCCGGGTCGATATTCGGCATCATGAGGGGCATCGACGCCATCCCGCGGAAATGGATCGATCCCATCGGACGGAGCATCAAGACGATCACGCTGGACCTCGGCGACCTCGCCGGCATGGTCGCGAAGGATGTCGACGACCTTTCGGCGAGGACCGAGGGCGTCGCGAGGCAGGTTCTGCTGGAAAACCGGAAGGCGGACGTGCGCTTTTCCGATACGGCCGGTCCCGGCGAGAAGGCGGGAAGGATCGATCCCGCCTCGCTGATGGCGAAGGACTCGGGCGCCTTCCTCTTCGGCTCCCTCTCCGGTCCTCGCTACCGCTTCCCCTTCTTCGAGGCGACCCTGGACTACGGCGAGGAGCCCACGGTGAGGGACGGCGTGGAGAAACGCATCAAGCTCACGATCTCGAACACCTACCGGATCCAGGCCAACATGACCGTCGAATGGCTCGTCCCCGAGACCTGGCGGGTGACGCCCTCGCGCAAGGGGTCGGCCCTCGTCATGCCGCCCTGGTTCGGCCCCGACTCGAAGGCGGTCATCGATTTCGGCGTGACGATCGATTCCGTTCCCGCGACGATCAACCGCGCGTCGATCCAGATCACGATCGAGGGGAGGCCGACGGTGATGACCGTTCCGGTCACCCTGCTGAACGGGAATCTGCTGGCGGGGGGGAAATGACGGGTGTGGCCGGCCGGGAGGCCGGCCACGAAGCGGAACCCTGAGCCTGGTCTCTGAGCCTGGGCTCAGAGACTCCGACGGTTTACCGTCGATGCCCCGCGGCCAACCGCGGGGTTTTTTTATTGCCCCGAGAACTGGGTCGAGAGGGAATCGAGGACGGAAACGATATCCTTGTTCGACTCCGACCTGAGCCGACGGGCGACCAGGGGCGTCATGATCGACGAGGGGAAGCCCTCGAGCATGGCCTCCACGAAATCCTGGATCTTGGCATCCTTCGCGGCGTCGAGCATGACGAGGGCCGAGGCCTCGGTCGGGGTTTTCGACACGGCGTAGAGAACCCGGCGCTTGAGCGAGATGGGCACCGAGCTTCCCAGCATGTCGGGTGCGAGGTCGGTCGCCCTTCCCGAACCCATGTCGGCGATCGCCTCGAGGATGCGGACCTTCAGCTCCTGGTCGTCGGACTGGGCGTAGGCCCCGGCGAGGGCGTCGACGGCGTCGGCGTTCGTCGCCGCGAGGTTCTGGAGGGCCGAGACCGCCTCCTTCCTGAGCTCCAGGTCAGGATCCCGGACGGCGCTTCTGGCAAGGGCGGCGATGACTTGCGGGTTCGGGCTCGGAAGCTGGCCGAGGGACCGGACGGCGAAGTAGCGGAGCATCGCGTATTTCTCGCCCCTCATCTGGGCCGTGGTCACCAGGGTCTGCCAGATGTTGAGCTGGGGGCTGTCGAAGCCGATCGCCCCGACGGCCCTGACCGCGTTGATGCGGACGGCGACCGGCTCGTTCTCGTTGGTCACGAGCTTCTGCAGTTCCTCCACGACCTTCGGATTGGTCGAGCTCCGTATCCGGTACAGGGCCCAAGTGACGTTCCTCTGGACCTCGGGGAGGGGCTTCTGGATCAGGGTCAACAGGGCGGGGAGGGAGGTCGGGTCGGCGAGTGAGGCGAGGAGGGCCGTGCCCGCGACGAGAAGGGACTCGTCCTGGGTTGCGAGCAGGCTCCGCGTGAGGCTCGCCGTCACGACGGCCTGGTTGCCGGGGTAGAGCTTCCGGAGGGCGGCCGAGGCGGCCGACCTCACGTCGGGATTCTTGTCGGCGAGATCGTCCACGATGGGATTGACCGCCGTGATTCCGGTCGGATTGTCGCCGAGGGCGGTGAGCAGGGTGATCTCGAGGGCCGGATCGAGGTCCTTCTCCTTGAGCACCTTCATGAAGGCCGGCATCACGGCCTCGTTCTTCTGGCGGTTGAGGGCGCCGACCGCGGCGGCGCGGACCCCCGGATCCTTGTCGTTGTTCAGTATCGCGAGGAGGGCCTCGGCGGACGCGGCGGTGACGAAGGAGCCGAGCCCCTGCACGGCGGCCTTCCTGACGGCCGGATCGTCCGACCCGGCGAAATCCTTGAGCGAGCTCTGGATCCGCGGATCGGCGTTCCCCTTCTGCGCGAGCCCCGAGAGGGCCTGGACGACGGCGCCGAGGAGTTCCGGGGGAAGGGAATCCCGGTTCGCGGGCTTCGCGAGGTCCAGGATCGTGTCGAGGCCCTCGCTTCCGCCGATCTTGCCGATGGACTGGAGGGCGACCTTCCTCACCGCGATGTCGGTCGAGGTGCGGAGCTGTTTCGTCATGACGGGGAGGGCGGGCTTGTAGCCGATGTCCCCCAGGGCCTTGAGGGCGTCGGCGGCGTAATCCGAGCCGTCGGCGAGTTCGACGAGGTAGGAGGCCGCCTCGGGCGACTTGAGCTGGCCCAGGGTCCTGATCGCGGTCTTGGTCCTTCCGGGGTTCGACGTCTTTTCCTTGAGGACGGTTCCGATCATCGCCGTCGTGAGGGTGGCCTTCGCGTCGCTCGGTATGTCCTGGGGCAGGGGATAGCCCCGCTCGATCATCGAGAAAAGGGCGTCGCGGTTGGTCACGAAGTCGCCCTCGTTCTGCTGGCCTTCCTTCTTGTAGGCCGTCGCCATGGCCGTGATGATGTCGTCGAGCTTGGCCATCGCCTCCTTGTAGGCCGAGGGGGTGAGGTAGAGCTCGTCTCCCATGATCTCCCGCTGGCGCACCGCCTCGTCGAGGGAGGAAGAGAAATCGATCGCGATCAGCTCGTTGATGGCGCCCGGCGTGGACTTGACCGCGGCCTGGACGGCCTTGAGCTTGTCGAGCGGGATGAAGCGCCACTGGGCGACGATGAAGTCGAGTATCTCCTGGGCCTGGAGCTGGCCGTCCTTGAGCCTCGACTCGGGAATGGTCTCGTTCAGGTCGGCGGTCTGATCGAGCTTGCCGTTGCCGTTCAGGTCGATGTAGCCCGAGGCGATCTCGGGAAAAATCTTCGTCAGCCCCTGGGTGAGGGGAGAGTTGACGACCTGGACCTTCTGCTGGGCGGCGAGGGGAGAAAGCGCCGTCAATACCACCATGGCGGCGAGAGCCGCACGAATTCCCGATTTTCTTGCCATAGAGGCATCGTAAACCATAGCCGACCGGCTGTCAAACATGGGACCGGTTTTGCTATACTGGGGCTTGCGACGCGGAGATATCGATATGAAAACAGGCTACGTATACATAGCGCTCACGACCATCCTTTTCAGCACGATGGAGATCGCCCTCAAAACGGTGGCGAACCAGTTCAACCCGATCCAGCTCAACCTGATACGGTTCTTCGTCGGTTCCCTCCTCCTCCTGCCCTTCGCCCTGAAGGCGCTCAAGGCCCGGGGAACCAGGCTGAAGGTGGCCGATTTCGGCTTTTTCGCCCTTACCGGCTTCGTCGGGGTCGTGGTCAGCATGACCCTCTACCAGATGGCGATCGTCATCGGCAAGGCCTCGATCGTCGCCGTCATCTTCAGCTGCAACCCGATCTTCGTGATTCCCTTCGCCTTTCTCCTGCTGAAGGAGAAAATCCGCCGCCACACGATCGTCTCGATGGTCGTGAGCGTCGCCGGCATGGTCGTCATCATGAATCCCTTCGCCTCGGCGAGCCGCGGGACGCTGCCTGCCATTCTCCTCACCGTCCTCTCGGCACTAGCCTTCGCCTTCTACGGCGTCGTCGGGAAGCTTCGAAGCGCCCGCTACGGCGGGGTCGCGACCACTTGCTTCAGCTTCCTCATGGCGAGCGCGGAGATGCTGGTCCTCGTGCTCGCGAGCAGGATCGGCCCCGTGGCCCGCATTCTCTCGGAGGCCGGCCTCGGGGCCTTCGCGAATATACCGATCCTTCACGGCTTGACCCTTTCGAGCCTGCCGACACTCGCCTACGTGAGCCTCTGCGTGACGGGCCTCGGCTACGCCTTCTATTTCCTCGCGATCGAAAAGACCTCGGCCTCCATCGCCGCCATCGTTTTCTACATCAAGCCCGCCCTCGCCCCGGTACTCGCCCTGCTGTTGCTGGGCGAGTCTATCGCTCCGGCGACCCTCGTCGGCATCGCCTTCATCGTGGCGGGCTCGGCCGTCGCCTTCATCGGAAATGCGAGGCTTGCCAACTGTCCCGAAGCTTATTGATTTGCAGGAGGGGCTCATACCCCGCAGCCTGCCGCGAGGGTGTAGATTGACACGGGCCGGACTCTGTTCGCAGAGAGCGGGAATTGACAGGCTTTCCCCGATGATCAAGAGTATCCTTGTTCCGTGAACGACGGGACGGGGGTTGCATGGACTGGCAGGAGAGACTCAACGCGGCGCTCGGTTACATCGAGGACAATCTGGACGGGGAGATCAGGATGGAGAGGGCGGCGGACTTGGCCAACTGCTCGCTCTACCACTTTCTGAGGATCTTCGACGTCGTGGCGGGGATCACCGCGGCGGACTACGTGCGCCAGAGGCGACTCTCGCTCGCGGCCCAGGAGCTCGCGGCGAGAGAGGTCAAGGTGATCGATCTGGCCCTGCGCTACGGCTACGATAGCCCAGAGGCCTTCACCAAGGCCTTCAGGCGGTTCTTCGGCGTCAGCCCGAGCGAGGCGAGGAAGCCGGGGGTCGTCCTGCGGAGCTTCTCGAAACTCGAGGTCGCCGTCGTTCTCAAAGGAGCGAAAACCATGAAGTACAGGATCGAAGAGAAAGGCCCCATCGAGGTGGTCGGGTACGGGAAGCGGGTGTCGACCAAGGACGGGGAAAACTTCAAGGCCGTCCCGGGGTTCTGGGGCGAATGCCGGGAGAAGGGCTTCCTCGACGCCCTCGGCATGAACATGGGTCCCCTCGGCCTCCTCGGCATCTGCGCCGAGAACCGGCCGGACCAGGAATCATTCACCTACTATATCGCGGTCGAGAAGAGGGGATTGAAGGGCAAGCCCCTGCCCGAAGGCGCCAAGAGCTTCGTGCTTCCGAAGGCCAGCTACGGGATCTTCGAGTCTGTCGGCGCCATGCCGGCGGCCCTCCAGGACGTGTGGAAGCGGATCTGGAGCGAATGGTTCCCGACCTCGGGCTACGAGCACGCGGGAACCCCGGACTTCGAGGTCTATCCCCCCATTCCCATGGACGAGCCTCGAGGCAACCCGAACGGCCCCGAGTACTATACCGAGGTCTGGATTCCGCTCAAGAAGGTTTGAGCTTCGGCCCGACCCGGCGGGTCGGGCCCTTCCTGTTCCCTTGTGAACAGGACCTGGTTCGCCGATACTTGTAGACATGGATTCCAGGGCCAACGTCGCCATCATCATCGTCTCCGAGATTATTTCCACCCTGTTCCTGTTCGGCTTGGCCTACCCCCGGCACGGCGGAGGAACCGGCCGAGGAGAGAAGACCTGGGCTTTCGGAACCCTCGTCCTGACGGTCGGCATTGTGGCTCTCGCCGTCCAGGGCTTCGTCAGCCCCTGGATCGGCATCGTCGCCTCCAATACCATGATCGTTCTGGGCATGATGCTGCTCAACGTGGGCATGAGGCAGTTTCTCGGCCGCCCCCTCCGCTCCGCATTCTACGGCTGCCTGCTCGCCCTTTTCTTCCTGTCGTTTATCGCCTTCAGCTTCATCCTCCCGGTCCTGATCTATCGGCTCTTCATCTTCTCCTTTACCTTCGCCGCGCTGTCCGCGGAACTGTCCTTCCTGTGGTTCGAAACCAGGGTCAAATTCCGCGGGGCGATGCCCTCTCTCGTCGGCTCCATCATGGCGTTCAACGCGGTTTTCTTCTTGGTCAGGCCCTTCCTGACGCCGCTCTCGACCACCTCGATTTTCACCCTGAACATGGTCAACCTGTGGACCTTCGTCATTCAGGATATGGAAATGGTCGCCAATTCGATGGGCCTGATCCTGCTCCAGAACCATGTGCTCCAGGCGAAGCTTGCGGAGAGCGAGGAGTACAACCGGATCCTTTTCGCCGATTCCCCGATTCCGCTCCTCGTGCTCGACCCCGAAACGACGGAATTCACCGATTCCAATAAGGCGGCAAACGGCATCTACTCGGTGAAATCGGCAACTGACTTGATGGGGAAGACACCCTTCGATTTCGCATGGCCGATCCAGGCAGGAGATATCGATTCACGAGAGGCGATCAAAATCCATACCGCGAGGATAGTGGAAACGGGACGTGATTCTTTCGATTGGACCAACAGGCGCGCGGGCGGCGAACGGTGGTACGCTCATGTCGAGGCGGCCAGATTCCAGTACGCGGGAAAGACGCTGATCCAATACAGCCTCGAGGACATCACGGCGAGGAAACGGGCCGAGGAGGCCCTTCAGAAGGCTTTCGCGGAGAAGGAGACCCTGCTTCGTGAACTCCAGCATCGGGTCAAGAACAGCATGAGCATCATCGCCTCGCTGGTTTCCCTCGAGGCCGGCCGGTCCAAGTCTTCCCACGAAAGAGAGACCCTCCAGTCCCTGGGAAACAGGATAGCGGCGCTCGGATCGATGTACGACATGCTTTTCCATACGGGCAAGGTCGAAATAATCCAGCTCGGAGCCTACCTCCGCATGATCGTCGATACCCTCGTCATCAGCTTCGACTGCGAGGGCAAGGGAATCGCGATTCGGGCTGCCTTCGATTCCCTCGACATCGACGTAAAAAGCGCCATTTCCATCGGCCTCATCCTCAACGAGCTGGTGACGGACTCGATGAAGTACGCCTTTTCCGACGGGCGTCCCGGCGTCATCGACATCGAATTGCGCCGGGAGGAAGGCTGGATCGTACTCGAAGTGAGGGACGACGGCGTCGGTTTCCCCGGGGGAACCGTTCCCCCCGAGTCGCGGGGAATGGGCATGACGATTGTCGAGATGCTGACGAATCAGCTCGAAGGTAGCCTCGAGATATCGTCGGCCTCGGGGGCTCGCTTCCGGGTTCGCATTCCGTTTCTAGCGAATCTCGATACGGGTACCCGGTGACAGTGAGAGGTGCCACCCGACGATCGATACCCGTGACTTCTCTTCCGGCATCTCGATCGTTCCGAGTTCGAAAACCTCGAGCACGTTCTTGAGCTGAAGGATCCCGTTGTAGATGCTCCGGTAGTAGGTGCAGGCCGAAACCTTGCACAGGCCCTCTTCCCCGCAGTTCCTGAGCTGGGCGCAGGTCAGGTGATTCCCCTTTTCAATGAAGGTTCTCAGAATCGTCAATCCCTGGGCTCCCAGCAGCCTCGTGATCTCGTTGTTCCCGAAAAAGGCCCGGTTTGTCGAGATCGCGATGGTCTTCGTGGCATCCGGCTTGAAGGTCAGGCTGACGAGCAGGAGGAGAAAGGCGAGGGCGAGATTGTAGGTATTGTAGAAGATGCATTCGACCCAGCGCGGCTCCGTGCGGATCACGATGGCGTAGGCGACCATTCCGATCCATACGGTCAGGGCGACGAAGTAGACGATGAGACCCGTTTTCGCCGATTCGGGCGGAACCCTGGCAAGGGAGAGAAATTTCCTGAACGCGGAGCCGCGAAAAACGATGAGCGAAAAGGAGATCATGAACTCGAATGGCGCGGTGAAGAAATCGCGATGGACGAAGAGCCCGAAGACCACCGCCGTTCCCGGCAGGCACACCATGAAAATGATGAATTCCCTCAGGGTGTTGCGTTCGATGGCGGGCGTCGACAGCCATCGATCGAAGAGCAGGACCGAAAGGATGAAGAAGGCCGATGCTGCGGCGATGGCCTCAGCGATGCCAATCGAAAGGGGAGGGGGCGAGCCCGAGGGGTTGAGTATTCCCATCGCCAGGATCATCGGTATGGGTACGCTGAAAAACACGGCGATCGCCCGGTGGGATGGGGCCTTGCTGATTCCGACGGGTTCTATTCTTTCTTCCATGGGCGCACATCTTTTCGGTATCGGTTCATCGGGCCCAGTATATCCCATGAGTTCCGATCGCGCAAATATTTCACCGCAGGATTTCCCCGGCGGGCCGGTAAAATATTGAATTGCTGCTTTAGCTTCGAAATATCGCTATAAATTGTTGAAACGCTATTATAATATTGACAATATTCCTTAAATGTTCATAATGCGAATATAACAGTATTGCAATAAACTTGCTAAACCGGAGGGGCCATGATCGCTGCCGATCTTCTGCCGGCCAGGAAGCCGACGTTCTATTTTGTTGGGGTAACGACGGGCAAGTCGTCGATCATGAGGGTTTTTCCCCGATGGGCCGATTACCTCAACCTCGGCGACGTCGAGATCAGGGGGATCGATTGCAGGATCCACGACGATCCCGCCGTCTACCGTGAGGTCGTCTCGTTCCTGAAGCGGGATCCGCTTTCCCTCGGCGCCCTGGTGACGACCCACAAAATGGACCTTCTCGAGGCGGCCCGCGACCTGTTCGACGAGCTCGACCCCTGGGCTGATCTCCTCTGCGAGGCGAGCAGTATATCGAAGCGAGGGAAGAGGCTCATCGGCCACGCCAAGGACCCGATCACGAGCGGACTATCCCTCGAGGCCATCATTCCCCCCGGCTACTGGGCCAGGACCGGCGCCGAACTCTGCCTCCTTGGCGCGGGGGGCTCCTCCCTCGCCCTGAGCTGCTGGCTCATGAAACAGGGGAAGGCCGGGGACAGGCCTTCGAGGATCGTGGTGACGAATCGGAGCCCGGGCCGCATCGAGCACATGAAATCCATCCACGCCCGGATCAATCCGGGGATACCGGTCGAATACCACGTGGCTTTGGCACCCGGGGACAACGACCGCGTGATTTCCTCGCTGAAGCCGGGTTCCCTCGTCGTGAACGCAACCGGACTGGGGAAGGACGCGTCGGGATCCCCGATCACCGCCTCGGCGAGGTTCCCGGAAAACGCCATCGTCTGGGAGTTCAACTACCGGGGCGACCTCGTGTTCCTGGACCAGGCGCGGGCGCAGCTGGAAAGCCGCAACCTGGAAATCCAGGACGGCTGGGTCTATTTTGTCCACGGCTGGACGAGGGTGATCGCGGAGGTTTTCGACGTGGAAATTCCAACCGCTGGCCCCGTGTTCGACGATCTTTGCCGCATCGCGGGCGCGGCCCGATAGGAGACATCATGAAACTGGTACCGGGAACCTCGTTCATCGAGCCCTTTTCAGTCGGCCTCGACCTGGAGGCCGCCGTCATGGAGGATCCCTCGCGGGTCACCGTGAGGAAGGCCTCCGCGATGAGGGGCTACTACGCCGATCCTGCCGCCCTCGAGCGCCTCATCGCCTCGGGCGATCCGATCCACTACAAGGTCTACGAGGTGCCCGTGCCCGAGGAGTACGGCCACCTGATGTACTGCATCAGTGAGCTCGAGCCGGGCCTCGTCGGGGACGAGTACTTCATGACAAAGGGCCACTACCATTCCGTCGTCCAGACCGGCGAGATCTACCTCTGCCTCCGGGGGGAAGGGTTCATGGTGATGAAGACGGCCGACGGCCGCGTCGTCGCCGAGCCGATGGCGAGGAACCGGATGGTCTATGTGCCGCCCTACTGGGCCCACCGCTCGGTCAACACCGGGACCGAGCCCCTGGTGTCCTTCTGCATCTACGGCGCCGAGGCCGGTCACAACTACGGCGACATCGAGACCGAGGGCTTCGGAGCCCGGATGCTGAGGGTCGGCGGAAAGCCGGAGCTGCGCCCATGAAAACGGTCATCGTCACCCCCCGGTCGCTCTCCTCGGGCGGCCACCCCCTCCTTGACCGGGTGAGGGAGGCCGGCTACGAGGTCGTGTTTCCGAGCCCCGGGGCCCAGCCCACCGCGGATCAGCTTTCGGCCTCCATCGTCGGGGCCGTCGGCTACCTGGCCGGGGTCGAGAGGATCGATGCCGTCCTCCTCGCCAGGGCGCGCTCGCTCAGGGTCATCAGCCGGAACGGCACGGGCGTCGACAACGTCGACCTGGAAAAGGCGGCTGAACTCGGCATCATCGTCCGCAGGGCCGACGGGGCGAACGCTCGAGGAGTCGCCGAGCTCGCCTTCGCCCACATCCTGGCCGCCGCGAGGGGGCTGGCCGCCGCGGACGCCGAGCTCAAGGCCGGCCGCTGGACGAGGGAAAAGGGCTTCGAACTCGAGGGGAAAACCCTGGGCCTCATCGGCTGCGGGAAGATCGGAAAAATCGTCGCCGGATTCGCCCTCACCTTCGGCATGAGGGTGGCGGCCTACGATCCCTTCGCCGACCTTGCCTTCTGTCCCTCGCCCTCCTTCTCCTGGGTTTCCCTCGACGCCGCCCTCGCGGCCGCCGACGTGATCAGCTTTCACTGCCCGCCCTGCGCAGACAGGAGGCCCCTCCTGGGCGAACGGACCTTCCCCCTGCTCAAGAAAGGGGTCGTGGTCGTGAACACCGCCCGCGAGGGCCTCGTCGACCGGGACCTGATGACGGCGGCCCTCGATTCGGGCCGGGTCCGGGCCTACGCCATCGACGCCTTCGACCGCGAGCCTCCCGAGGACTTGGGCCTGGTGCGGAACCGGCGGGTCTCGGCGACTCCCCACCTCGGGGGATTCACGACCGAGAGCGTCGATCGGGCGACCGAGGTCGCCGTCGACAACCTCCTGCGGAGCCTCGAAGGGACCGAGGGCGGGAGATAGCGTGCGCGTCACCGTCGAAAAGGGGCCGGTACCCGGACGCCGGGTTTCCCTTCCCCGGGGTGTTTGCCTCTCCCTCCGGTGGCTCGGCCAGGCAGGCTTCCTCCTCGATACGGCCGATGCCCGCGTTCTCATCGACCCCTACCTTTCCGACACCCTCGCGGCCAAGTACGCGGGAACGAGGTTCCCGCACCGTCGCATGGCGCCGCCGCCGATCGATCCCGGCGACATCAGGGACGTCGACCTCGTTCTCTGCACCCACGGCCACGGCGACCACCTCGATCCGGGAAGCCTCGTGCCCCTGGCCCTGGCCAATCCCCGCTGCCGCTTCGCGGTTCCCGCTTCCGGGCTCGGCAAGGCCGCCGCGTCAGGCCTTCCCGCCGACCGCCTCGTCGGCGCCGACGCCTTCCACCCCTTCGAGGCTGTCCGGGGGATCTTCGTGTCCCCGATTCCTTCGGCCCACGAGAATCTCGCGGTCGACGGGGCCGGCCACCACCTCTGCCTCGGCTTCGTGGTGGGACTGGGCGGGCTCCGCGTCTACCACGCGGGCGACTGCGTTCCCTATCCCGGCCTCGTCGGGAATCTCGGGTTCCCCGTCCCCGACCTCGCCCTCCTACCCGTGAACGGCAGGGACGGGGTCCGGACCTCGGCGGGAATCCTGGGCAACTTCACCCTGGCCGAGGCCGTCGACCTGGCGGAGGAGGCCGGCTTCTCCTTCACCATAGGCCATCACCTCGAGATGTTCGATTTCAATACCCTTGACCGCGGCGAGGGCCTCGGCTACCTTTCGGAACGGGGAGCCGATCGCTTCGTGCTTGCCTCTCCGGGGACCGCCTACCTTTTCGAGGGAAGGGCAAGGTCACCGGCCGACGGAAAGGATCCGGAGAATCGATGAAAAAAGAACAGGCTCTGGTCGACGAGCGGAAGCAGTCCATTCTCGAGTACGTCAACCTGAGGAGGAAGGTGAGCGTCGCCGAGCTTTGCGAGAAATTCGGGGTGTCGAGCGCGACCATCCGGAACGACCTTCGCGAGCTCGACGGCAACCGTCTTCTCGTCAGGACCCACGGCGGAGCCATCCTCCTCGAGAAGGCCCGTTTCGAGCCCGAGGCTGAGGAGAAGGAAGACAAGTACGCCGAGGAAAAGAGGCGGATCGCCAGGGCGGCTCTCGGCCTGATCGACGATGGGGATACCATCATCGTCGACACGGGCACGACGACCCAGAAGCTCGCCGATCTTCTCGACGGGAAGCCGGGGCTGACCGTGCTGACCAACGACATCCTGATCGCGAGGCGGCTGGAGGACCATCCCTCGGCGACCGTCCACCTCATCGGCGGCGTCGTCCGACGGAAGTTCCACTGCACGGTCGGGCCGAAGGCCCTGGAGATGCTCGCCGGCCTCACGGTCGACAAGGCCTTCATGGGGGCGAACAGCTTTTCCCTCGAAAATGGGGCGAGCACGCCGGATTTCCAGCAGTCCGAGTTGAAACGGCTGATGGCGAGGATCGCGACCAAGGTCTACCTCCTGGTCGACGGCACCAAGATCGGCAGGAACTCCTTCGTACGGTTCGCCTCGATCGAGGATATCGATTGCCTCATCACGGATTCGATCGGGGACGATGAGCGCCGGGCCCTCGAGGAGAGCGGCGTCGAGGTGATCGTCGCGGACAAGAACGATGCATGACAGGGAGATCATTATGGATACTGTGTTCGAATCGTTGCGGAAGGCGGGCATCGTTCCCGTCATCAAACTCGAAACGCCGGAAGCGGCGATCGCCCTCGGGCGGGCCCTCGTGGAAGGCGGACTTCCCGTCGCCGAGGTAACCTTCAGGACGGCGGCGGCGGCCGGGGCCATCAGGCTCCTTCGCCGGGAATTCCCCTCGATGATCGTGGGGGCGGGTACCGTCCTCACCGTCGCGCAGGTCGACGCCGCCCGGGAATCCGGGGCGAGCTTCGTCGTGACCCCGGGGTTTTCGCCCCGCATCGTGGACCGCTGCCTCGACCTCGGCCTGCCGATCGTTCCGGGGGTCAACTCGCCGACCCAGGTCGAGATGGGGCTCGAGCGGGACCTGAAGCTGCTCAAGTTTTTTCCCGCCGAGGCTTCGGGGGGCATCAAGATGCTCAAGGCCCTCCGCGGACCCTACGGGGACGTTTCCTTCGTGCCGACGGGAGGGGTCGAGGCCTCGAACCTCGCCGCCTACCTCGCCCTCCCGAACGTGGCCGCCTGTGGGGGAAGCTGGATGGTCAAGGAGGACCTGATCGCCGCGGGCCGTTTCGACGAGATCTCGAGGCTCTGCCGCGAGGCCGTTTCCATCGTGGAGGCGTCCCGGGGATAGGAATCACCGACGATTGAATCCCTCTTTTCGTCGGCTCAAAAGGCCTTCGGGGGTTCCTTGACTATTGATCATAATGTTAAACAATATAGTTATAAAACTTCTTGACAGATGATGACTTTATGGTATAGTTGTTCAATCCAGAACAATACGTATTAAAGGAGGATTGCATGAAAATGATGAACAGGGCGAGCCTGTGGCTTTGCGTCGCGGTCTTGTGCGCGGTGCCGGTCATTGCCGCCCTCGCGGCCGATGACGCCAAAAACCAGAAAGGCGAGATCACCGAGTGGGTATGGGGCGACTACGAACAGAAGGGCGCTTCGGAATTCAACAACTACTATCCGAACATCAAGGTTAACTACGTGGTGATCCCATCGTCGAACTACACCCAGAAGCTCCAGACAACGGCCGCTTCCGGCGGCGACATGCCCGACGTCGCCAACCTCGAGATGACCCCGAGGGGCATGCTCGTCAACCTCGACATCTGGGAAAGGCTCGACGCGGCGCCCTACAACATGAACAAGGGCGACCTCGTTCCCTGGGCCCTCCCCCTCATCTCGAACGAGAAGGGCGAGGTCGTCAGCGTCCAGATCGACAACTGCGTCGGCGGCTATACCTACAATAGGGCCCTGGCGAAGAAGTATTTCGGAACCGACGATCCTGCGGCCCTCGAGAAGATCTTCACGAGCTGGGATGTCTACATCCAGAAGGGCAAGGAGATCCACGACAAGAGCAACGGCAAGAATTACCTGTTCGGCGGAGTCGACGACGCCTTTATGGCCATTTTCGGCCTCTACACGAAGGACGCCCTGGTGACCCCGGACAAGAAGCTCAACCTCGATTCCTCCTACCTTCCCTCCTACAAGATCATCGAGAAGCTGGTGAAGGACAAGTCGGTCGGTAAATACAACGAATGGACCCCGGCCTGGAACTCCTCCTTCTCGAGCGACACGGTCGCCTTCTTCCCCGGTCCGTCCTGGTTCCTGACCTGGGCCATCAAGGCGAACGACAAGAAGTCGACCGGAAAATACGGCCTGATCACCCCGCCCACCGGCGGCTACAGCTGGGGCGGCACAGCCTACGCGATCCCCAAGGCCAGCAAGAACAAGCTCCAGGCTTGGACCTACATCAAGTGGTTCACGATGTCCCTCGAGGGCTCAAAGTGCTTCATGAAGAACGAGGCGACCCCGACCCTGTACAAGCCGGCCTATGCGACCGACCTCTACTCGACCGATGCGAACAAGGACCCCTACTTCGGGGGGCAGAACGTCATGCAGAAACTGATCGAGATCGGGCAGAACCCCAACACCAAGGCCCGGCCGATGACGAAGTACGACAACGCGATCTCCGACACCAACTCCATGATCCTCCAAGATCTGGGCAAGGGCATGTCGGCCGATGCCGCCTTCGAGAAACTGAAAACAGAGATCCTGAAAAAACTTCCCGAACTGTCCAAATAGCCTTCCGAGGGACGCCCGTACGGCGTCCCTCCTTTGCAACGAATCGCTTTAAGAGGTATCATGGTGGACGCTATGCTGCAGACTAGGTCGGTCGGCGGTCCGAAGCCCCGGCGGCTACCCGGAAAAAAACGGAACAGGACGGCGAAGATCGCCCCCTACGTGTTCATTTCCCCCTATTTTTTCATCTACATCGCCTTTTCGCTTTTCCCGATCATCTACACCTTCGCCATCAGCCTGAACGACTGGAACGGCTTCAACAATCCGGTGTACGTCGGGGCGAAAAATTACCTCGCCCTGCTCAAGGACGAGAGGTTCTTCGGGGCCCTCAAGAATACCCTCCTCTTTATGGCCATGATCATCCCGATCCAGATCGTGCTCGGGCTGGTCGTCGCCGTGATCCTGAGCAGCCGGAAGATGGTGTTCAAGCACGGCTACCGTCTCCTCAATTTCCTGCCCTACCTGACGACGCCGATCGCCCTCGGGGTCATTTTCGGCCTCATGTTCGATCCCCAGTTCGGGTCGATCAACGCGATCCTTTCGGGCCTGGGCCTGATCAAGGACAACATCAACTGGATGGCCGAGGCCTGGCCGGCTCGCATCATGGTCAGCCTCATCACCATCTGGAAGTATTACGGCTACACCTCGATTCTCTTCCTCGCCGGGATCACGAACATCAACCCGGTTCTCTACGAGGCCGCCGACATGGACGGGGCGAACCCCTTCCAGCGCTTCTTCTCGATAACCCTGCCCCAGCTGAAACCGGTGACCGTCTTCATCGTCCTGACGACGATGATCGGCTGCTTCCAGATATTCGAGGAGCCCTTCATGCTCTTCACCGCCGGCCAGGGAGCGGTGATCGTCGGGGGTCCCGACAACTCCTGCCTCTCGGGAATCTGGCTCGTGTACGATACCGCATTCGGAAACGTCATGAGGTTCGGGTACGGGTCGTCCATTTCCTACGGCCTGTTCGTGTTCATCGCCGTGATGGCTATGATCGCGAACAAGCTCATGACGAGGGGGGAAGACCGATGACAGCGAAGCTTTCGATCAACAAAATCGCCTTGATTGCATTCATATCCCTGCTTTCCCTGATCGCCGTCTTTCCCTTCTATTCGATGATGATCATGGGAACCTACTACGCGAACGACCTGTTCACCGGGATCAAGCTCCTGCCGGGTAATTACCTGAACGAGAACCTCAAGACCCTGTTCACGATCAACATTTTCCGGTACTACGCGAACTCCCTGATCGTCTCGGTTTCCTGCACGGTCCTGACGGTCCTCGTCTGCTCCCTCGCCGGTTTCGGCTTCGCCAAGTACAACTTCAGATTCAAGAAGCCGCTGTTCCAGTTCATCCTGCTGACGATGATGATTCCGGCCCAGCTCGGCCTCGTCGCCTTCGTCATCGAGATGCACGCGATCAAGTGGCTTGACACCCTGCTTCCCCTGATCATCCCCCCGGCGGCGAGCGCCTTCGGGGTTTTCCTGATGACCCAGTACGCCTCGGGTTCGATTCCGGACGAGGTGCTGGAGAGCGGCCGCATCGACGGCTGCGGCGAGTACCGGGTCTTCGCCCAGATCGCCCTGCCGTTCATGAAACCCGGCTTCACGACCCTGGCCCTGCTGACCTTCCTCTCCTCGTGGAACAGCTTCCTCGTGCCCGTGATCGTCCTGTCGAAGGACAAGCTCTATACGATCCCGCTCGGCATCAGGCAGCTCGCCACCAATTTCAGGACCGACTCGGCCGCCCAGATCCTGGGTCTCACGATCGCGACCCTGCCGATCCTGGTCTTCTTCGCGATATTCTCGAAAAGCCTGATCAGCGGCCTCTCGGCCGCGGCGGTCAAGGGTTGAACGGAAGGACGATGCCATGAAAAATGCGGAAACCGTCGCTCGGGTGAGGAACGCCCTTCTATGCATGCAGCGCTACTCCTGGGAACAGGGGGTCTGCGCCCAGGCCTTCCTCGAATCAGGGGAGAGGGATCTGGCCATCCTCGCCGCCCACGACGCCGTGGTGAGGCAGGGGGCGGACGGAAGGCTCGGGGTGATGGGGGCGGACGGGTCCGTGGTCGACGCCGCCGGGAACGGGGAGGCCGTCCGTTTCGCCGCCGCCGAGACCGGAGATCCCGCCTACGCGAAAGCCGCCGAACGGATGGAAGCCTGGCTTCTCCTTCCCGAGAACAGGAACCCGGACGGCATCCTCTACCACGTCACGAACGCGAAGCAGATCTGGGTCGATTCCTTCTACATGGCGCCACCCTTCCTCGCCGTGTCCGGCCGCTGGGACGAGGCAGTCAGGCAGGTCGAGGGGTTCAGGAGAATTCTCTGGAATCCGGCGGCCAGGCTCTTTTCCCACATCTGGGACGACGGCGCGGGGGCATTCGTCCGCAAGGCCTTTTGGGGGGTGGGAAACGGCTGGGCCGCCGCCGGCATGGTCCGCGTGATCGCCGCCCTGCCCGATTCCCACGCCGGGGCCCGGAAGCGCCTCGTCGGCTATGTCCGCGAGGCGATCGACGGCTTCCTCCCGCACGTGAGGCCTGACGGGCTCGCCCACGACGTTCTCGACGATCCGGCGAGCTTCGTCGAGACGAACGCCGTCCAGATGATCGCCTATTCCATCTACCGCCTCGTCTCGATGGGCGAGCTCAACCCGTCCTACCTCGACCACGCGGATAAGATGAGGAAGGCGGCCAATGGCATGGTCGATACATACGGCCTCGTCCAGGGGGTCTGCGGCGCGCCGCGTTTCGATTCCCCGGGCGTCGCGCCGGAGGGCCAGGCATTCTACCTCCTGATGGAAGCCGCGGCGAAGCCCTTCGATCTGCACGAGCGTTAGAAAATTATTGACTCTTGTCGCGATATCCCGGATACTCAAGCCAGTTATACAATTAGGTCGTTTTACGCGAACGATGCCCCGTCCAGTTCTGGAAAGGATTTAATGATGAAGTCCGGCGGAAAGCCCAAGAACCTGAAAGAGAACAATATTCGGATCGCCCTCGATATCATCCGGAAGAGCGACATCGTTTCCGTCGCCGGCATTTCGGACGGGATCAGGCTGAGCAAGACGACGGTGAAGAAGATGATCGACCTCTTCGTCCAGACCGGGCTCGTCGTCTCGGCCGGGAAGGGGGATTCGACCGGGGAAGGCGGGAAGAAGCCCGAGCTCTATCGGTTCAATCCCGCCTACGGCTATGTCGTCAGCATCCACGTGACCCCCGATTCGATCATCGCGGTGACGACGGACCTGAACGCCGACATCACGGCCCGCGAGGTCGCGAGCGTCGGAACCGAACGTTCCCTTCCCTTTATCATGGACAGGATCATCGGTCTTGTCAGGAACCTCATGAACGGAAAGCGCGAGTCGGGCGGGGTGCTCGTCGGGGTCGTCGTGGCCCTGCCCGGCCTCGTCGATTCCGTCCATGGGGTCTCGATCTACTCCCCCCACTACCCGATATGGGGCCGCGATGTTCCCTTCGCCTCGATGCTGACCTCGGGCCTGGAACGGGGGCTCGAGGGCGGCTTTAACGCCCCGCTTTTCGTCGACTGCGTGAACCGCTACCAGGCCCTCGCCGAGCGGGAGAAGGGGGTCGCCGGCGGGGTGGGCAACTTCATCATCATCGACGCCCTGAACGAGGGCATCGGCTCCGGCATCATCCTGAACGGCGAGATCAAGCACGGCGCCCAGAGCCTCTCGGGAGAGGTGGGCCACATCACCCTCGACGCCGAGAACGGTCCCGAGTGCATCTGCGGGAACAAGGGGTGCTTCGAGGCCCTCGTGTCCGCGAAGCGCATCACCGCCCTGGCGCGGGCTGCCTTGGGGAAAAACCCGGCCTCCACGCTTTTCTCGGGTCGGGATCCCGCGGCCATCACCCTTTCCGACGTCTGCGAGGGAGCCTCCCGCGGCGATGAGCTCTGCAGGACACTCGTGGCCGATGCGGCCAAATGGTTCGTCGTCGGGCTCGGGAACATCATCATGGTGAACGATCCCGAGCTCATCGTCATCCAGGGCGAGTACGTGAAGGCGGGGGACTACTTCCTCGGCCTGCTTCGCGAGGGCATCAAGCGCATCGGCCTTCCCGACGTCGAGAAACGGGTCAGGATCGAATACTCGGTGATGGGTGCAGACCGAGGCGTCGTCGGCGGGGCCGCCTTCGTCATCGGGGATTTCTTCGACAAACGGCTTCTGGTGTAGGCAGGAAACCGTTCGTCGATGGCTAAATGAGACCGATTTGCATCGTTCTTTGTTATGAAATAACGTTGTAAAACTACTTGACAAATCAACTCGCTGTGGTATGCTTTGCTTAGAACAATATCATGCGCGGGCCCCTCGCTCGCGGTTCCAGAATGGGGGTCATCATGTTTTCAAAATTGGCGATCGGACTCTGGTCGCTTGATTCGTCCCACTATTGGGGTTCCTCGGCCGAGGATACGCCGGCCAAGATCGTCGCCGCCTCGAAGATCGAGGGCCTCGGCGGTGTCGAGGTCGTCTACCCAACCCAGGTGAACGAGAAGAATTTCAATAAGGTTCGGGACAGATGTCAGGACACGGGAATCAAGATCGTTTCGGTCAATCCGAACGTATGGTCCGACGGGATTTTCAGCAAGGGGGCCTTCACCTCCCACGATCCGGCGGCCAGGAAAAAGGCGGTCGAGTACGGCAAGGCCGCTTACGACATGGCGAAGGAATTCGGTTCGAGCTACATGTGCCTCTGGCCGGGCGAGGACGGCTTCGATTACCCCTTCCAGGACGACTACGAGGAGCTCTGGAACCGTGAGATCGAGGGAATCGGCGAGGTCGCCCGCTACGCGAAGGGCCACCGGATCGGCATCGAGTACAAGCTCCGGGAACCACGGGGCCGGATGGCCCTCGACAGCGCGAGCACGGTCCTCCTCTTTTCCCGATGGCTCGGGACGGACAACGTCGGCATCCACCTGGATTTCGGCCACTCGCTCCTGGCAAAGGAAAACCCGAGCGAATCCGTCGTGAAGGCATCGCGGGAGGGCAAGCTCTTCGGCGTCCATCTCAACGACAACTACGGATCGACGGACGAGGACATGCTTCCCCAGTCGGTCCATCATCTGGAGACGATGGAATTCATCTACCACCTCAAGAAGGTGAAGTACGACGGCTGGGTTTCCTTCGAATTCAACGCCCGGGGCGAGGATCCGATCGAAGCCTGTTCGGTGAGTGTCAGGAACCTGAGGCGCTTGGAAAAGGCGGTCGAAAGGTTGGACCAGAAGGCCCTTCGGGAGGCCCAGTCGACCCAGTCGGTACTCCAGTCCCTCGAAATCGCGAATGCGGCCCTGCTCGGCCAGTAAGGAAGTGAAATGAAAACGGTAGCGGTTCTTTCTCCCGGCAAGGTCGGGATCGTCGAGGTGGCCAGGCCCGCCCCTGGTCCCTATGACGCGATCGTGAAAAACGAGATCGCCTATATCTGCAACGCGACGGACCGGAAGGTCGTCGGGGGACACTTCCCCGGCATCGGCGCCGACCGGTATCCCCTCCTTCTCGGGCACGAAAGCGCCGGGACCGTGGTCGAGGTCGGCAAGAAGGTGACCTCCTTCAGGGTCGGCGACCACGTGATCGGCGGCCTCGTGAACAACCCGGGCTCCGGCTACGGCTCGGCGTGGGGAGGTGACAGCGACTTTGTCGTCGCGACCGACCATGAGGCGATGTCGAGGGACGGGGTCGCCGACGAGGCCCACGGGTGGTCCGAGGTTTCGAAGATCATGAAAAAGGTTCCCTCCGATATAAGCTTCGAGGACGCCGGCCTCCTGTGCACCTGGCGCGAGGTCTACGCCGGTTTCAGCGACTTTCACCTGAAGCCGGGAGACGACATCCTGATTTTCGGCGCCGGACCCGTGGGGCTCTCGTTCTGCGCGTTCGCCCGGATCTTCGGGATGGGATGGATCGGCGTCGTCGACACCATCCCCTGGAAGCGCGAAAAGGCCGTGAGCCTCGGTGCCGACGCGACCTTCGCTCCCGGCGACGAGGCGCTCGTGAATCTCACCGCGGGACGGGGCAAGTCCCTCGACGCCGTGATCGACGCCGTCGGGAACGAAAAGATCATCAACTCGGGCCTTCCCCTGATCAAGCTCGCCGGATCCATCTGCGTCTACGGCGTCCTCGGCGGCGACACCCTCACGATCGAGAAAAACAAGGGACCGTACAACTTCAACCTGTACATGCACCAGTGGCCCACGAGGGATGCCGAGGCCGCTGCCCAGGAGCCTCTCGTCGAGTGGATACGGTCGGGAAGGCTCTCCCACGCCGATTTCAAGACGGGCGAGTTCCCGATGACGGACATCGAGGCCGCCCTCAAGGCGACCGAACTTCCGACCTCGCTCAAGACCATGCTCAGGTTCTAGACGGACAAGAACGTTCACACCATTCGCGCCGGGTTTCCCAGGCGGGGCCCGGTCGATTTTTGAGGAGATAGAATGAAAAACGAACGCATCAGGATCGGCCTCGCCGGGGCCGTCCATTCGAATATGCCGGGAGACGACGCAGGGGCCTATACGGCTGCCATCGACGCGGTCGAAAAGCTCTCAAAGACGATGGATTTCGATCTTTCGGTATTCAGGAAGCCGCTCTCGAGCGAAGAGGACGGCCGGGTCGCGCGAGACTTCATGGACGGGGAGAAGGTCGACTTCACCCTCGTCTTCAACGCGAGCCTCCCCTTCGGTCGAGTCATCCTGCCCCTCGCCCGGGTGAGGAGCTTCCTCGGCCTCTGGTCGATACCGGAGCCCTCCACCTCCGGGGTCCTTCAGCTCAACTCCTTCTGCGGGACGAACATGCTCGGCGCCATCATCGGCAACTACCTGAGGGAGTACGACATCCCCTTCAAGTGGTTCTACGGCCGGAGCGACGAGCCCCGGTTCCTCGAGCGGTTCGACCTGACTCTCCGGGCGATGAGGGCGATCAAGGCCCTCTCGACTTCACGCATCGGGCAGATCGGTGGACTGGCGAACGGGTTCGAGAACATGTACGTGGACGAGAGGGTGCTCGAGAAGAAATTCGGGACGGTCCTGCAGAGCCGGCACAGCGTCGAGGAGATCGTCGCCAGGGCCGAGAAATTCACCGACGCCGAGGTCGCACGCGACATCGAGTCGATGGGACGGGAGGGGAAACTGGACATGAAGCTGCTCGACCGCACCCAGGTCGAAAAATCGGCACGAGTCCACCTCGCCCTCGCCGCCTTCGCCCGGGACAACGACTACGATGCCCTGGCTCTCAGCTGCTGGTCGAGGTTCCAGGAGGTCTACGGGATCGCCGTATGCGGTGCGATGAGCAGGATGAACCAGGATGGGATCGTCACCCCTTGCGAGGCCGACGTGGCCTCGGCCGTGACGATGCTCCTGCTCAACGCCCTGAACGGCCAGAAGGCCGCCCTGAGCGATCTCGTCGCCTTCGACGAGGCCGACTCGAGCCTCTGCCTCTGGCACTGCGGGGTCGCACCCTCCTCGTGGGCTGACGATCGCGGGGTCGTGTGGGACAACCACTTCAACATCGGAAAGTACGAGGGCTGCGCCTGGTGCGGGGACGGGGTCGTCGCCGACATGAGATTCAGGGCCGGTCCCGTCACCATCTCCGCGATGAACAACGATTTCGACGACCTCCTGATACTGACCGGAAACGTCATGAAGAAGCCGGGCTACTCGGGTTCGGGCGGATGGGTGAACGGGCTCAGGCTCAACGGCAGGGAGACGGGAATCGCGGACCTGATGGAAACCATCGTCGATTGCAGGGTGAACCACCACTACGCCTCGGCCTTCGGCGATCTCACCGGGGCCCTGAACGAGTTCGCCTCCTGGAAAGGCGTGTCCGTGCTCGACAAAATCGGATACAAGCCCTACCTGTCGAATCCGCGGAAGATTCGGGACCGCTAGCCTCCCCTTCGTCGCCCGGGTACAATCCCTCCATGGAAACGAAACGTGGAAATGCCGGGCCTCCCGGCGCGGGCGATCTCGGGTATTTCGCGGGACTCAAGGATCGGGAACTCCGGGATGAGGGTTACTTCCTCGTCGAGGGAAGGCTCCTCGTCGAGCGCCTGCTCGCGGCCTGCTTGCCGTCCGAGGTTCCCGGTTCCGCCTCGGGCGGCTTCGAGCCCATCGGCATTCTCTGCGTGCCGAGCCTCGCGGTGGAATTCGAATCCCTCGCCGCCGGCCTCTGCCCTGTTTCCGTCATGGGCGAGGCCGACATTTCGGCCCTCGCCGGTTTTCCCTTCCACCGCGGCGTGCTCGCGGCCTCGAAGCGTCCGGAGCTTCCCACGCTTGAGCGCTGGCTCGCCTCCCGGGCGGGCTCGACAGCGGAGCCCGGCCAGGCTGTTTCGGCCCCGCCAGGCCGGATCCTCGTCCTTCCCGACCTGATCGATCCCGAAAACCTCGGTTCGGCCTTCCGGTCCGCGGCCGCCCTGGGCTACGGCGCCGTCCTCCTCGGCCCCTCCTGCGTCGATCCCTTTTCCCGCAGAGCCCTGAGGGTTTCCATGGGCGCCGTTTTTTCCTTGCCCGTCGCCCGCATCGCGGGGCCCGAGGGCCTCGACGTCCTCCGCGGGTCGGGCTTCCGGTCCGCGGCCGCCGTCATCGACTCCGACGCCCTCACCCTCGAGGACTGGACGCCGCCGGCCTGCCTCGCCCACCTTATCGGGAACGAGTTCTCGGGACTCGCCCCCGGGTGGGTCGATGCGGCCGACCTCAGGGTAACCATCCGCATGGCGGGCGGCGTCGACTCGCTCAACGCGGCCGCCGCCGCGACGATCTTCATGTATGAAACCATGAGAACGAGGGCAATATCGCGGAACGCTGCGGGGTAGGGGATCCGATCGGCGAATCATGGTCCTTGCACTCCGGGATGGCCATCGACGAGACTTAAGGGGAAGCCGGCGACGGGGCTATTTCCCGCTGCGGGAAGGAGGGCTGGATGAAGCTCAGGACGATCAAGCGGACGATGGCCGCCAGGCCGACCGTGGACGGGGCCGGGGTGAAGCTTTCCCGGGTGTTCGGGTACGGTCTCACCGACCTCTTCGACCCCTTTCTGATGATGGATCATTTCGGGTCCGACAAGCCGGCCGATTACCAGGCTGGTTTTCCCTGGCATCCGCACCGCGGTATCGAAACGGTGACCTACCTCCTCGAGGGCTCCGTCGATCATGGGGACTCCCTGGGCAATTCCGGGACTATCGGGCCCGGTGACGTTCAGTGGATGACCGCCGGTTCAGGCATCATCCATCAGGAGATGCCCAAGCCGGGAAAGGACGGACGCATGTTCGGCTTCCAGCTCTGGGTCAACCTGCCGAAGTCCGAAAAAATGTGCGATCCGGCCTACCATGGCTTCACCGATGCCGAGATTCCCAGATTCCGCGCCGATGGCGTCGCAGTGAAGGTGATCTGCGGGCAATACGGTGGGATCTCCGGGGCCGTCCGTGGCGTGGCCGGCAGTCCGTTCTACATCGACGTGAAACTCGAGGCGAATGCGAGGTTGGAGATTCCCACTCCCGGCACCAGGTCGGCGGCGGTATACCTTTATCGCGGGGACTGCTCCGTCCTCTCCTCTCCCGACGGAACGGGGAAGACCGGGGAATGTCGCGAGCGTACGATTTCCGCTCTTGACGAGGGAGAGGCCGCATTGATCGCCGCGGGAACCGACGGGGCATCCTTCATATTCATTTCCGGTACCCCCCTTCACGAGCCGATCGCCTGGCAGGGGCCGATCGTGATGAACACCCAGGAGGAGCTCGACGTGGCCTTCAGGGAACTCGACGCGGGGAGCTTCGTGAAAGTCCGTAGCTAGGAGCCTGTCAGCGAGTGGATCTCAATACCCCAGTTTCAGGTCCACGCGATTCGGGAGGCTTTCACCTGCGCGGAAGCGGGCGAGGCTCACGGCGAATATCTCGGCGCTCCGCTCCAGGTAGTGGGGGCTCACCCCGGCGACGTGGGGGGTGAGGAGAACGTTTTTCAGGTCCCAGAACGGGCTCGAGACCGGAAGGGGTTCCTCGTGAAAAACGTCGAGTCCAGCGCCCGCGATTCTCCCCGAAACGAGGGCAGCGAGGAGCGCTTCCTCATCCACCGTATCGCCGCGGGAGACGTTAATAAAGATGGCGGCTTTTTTCATCACCGCGAATTCCGCGGAGCCGACGAGGTGGTAGGTATCCTCCGTCAGCGGCGTGACGAGGACGACGAAATCAGCCCTCGCGAGGAATGAAGCGAGTCCCGCCCTGTCGGCGACCTCGTCGAAACCCTGAACAGTCCCGGCCTTTCGCCTGATTCCGAGCACCGTCATGTCGAAGGCCTTGGCCTTCCGCGCGATTTCCCGTCCGATGCTTCCCGCGCCGATGACGAGAAGGGTTTTTCCGGTCATTTCGTCGAGGTCCAGTCCCTGGTCCCATTTCCTCGCGGTGCGGTTCCTCTCGCATTCCACAAGCCGTCGACTGAACGAGATCATGATGCCGAAGACGTGCTCGGCGATCTGGGGGCCGTGGATGCCTCGGACGTTCGTGAGGAGGATATCCCGAGCGAGAAGCTCGGCGAAGGGAAAGCTGTTCATCCCGGCCGAAAGGTTGAATATCCATTTGAGAGACTGGCAGGAGGCGAGAACCCCCTGGTCGAGGTGGCCGAAAGTGATCGCGATATCGGCTTCGGAGAGGTCCTTTTCCATAGCCTCGGAACCGTCGAACAGGAGAATGCGCTCTCCGGATTTTTTTTCGAATATCTCGATGAGCTGGCCACTTGTCGGGGTGTGTGAAACCAAGGATACGATCATAGGGGAATAATGCGGTGAAGCACCCTACGGGTCAAGTCGCAGATACTGTCCCGAAGCTTATTGATT